>NZ_MDTU01000001.1:1191334-1256351 GCF_001720395.1 Piscirickettsia litoralis | reverse complement strand
AAAAGAACAGGTTCATGAGTTAATAAACTTAATGGTGAAGGTACAGGAGTTTTTCTGAGAAAGGTAGCCTGTTATTTAGGCATGTTGGAAGGACATCAGTGAAAAAAAATTCAGGGCTATATGCATAGTTGTTATTACTTATGGCAAGAAGTATTAAGCATGTTGAAAGCTTAGCCTTTAGAGTGCACAGTGTTTTTAGCGCTTAGGTAATTATAGTATTCTAAAAGTTGATTTCTTATATTGATTAGTAAGTATTTAATTGATACTGATCATGGGTATATAACAGGAAGACTACAAGGTTACCCACGTGACGCGGTATATCTGTCAAGCTTTATCTTGATACAATTTTACTTGATATGATAGCGAGCTGCTTCACTATTTAAAAAAGGCATACACGGAATTTCAGAGTGGCTGTAGCCATCATCATGGGCAAGAGTTTTTTAACTCTATCTATGAGCTTTTTACGATGGGATAAAAACTAAATATTTGTTGCTCTTCGGTTTTCTACTCATCGTGTTCTTCATACTATTTTTCAGATAAATACACCTACTCTTGCACCCTCAGCTAAGAGTGGTGTATACAAAAAATGTAATTTTGTATATTGATCACAAAGATGCAGGTTGTTAATCTACGACCATAAACTTTAATAATTCATTTGCTACAAAGTGCTAAAGCCCCCTGTCAAACCTGAGCATTATAAGGTGGCATTTGTTTAAAGTAAATAATTTGTTGAAATAATTAATATTATCGTGTGGCGAGTAATGTAATCATCTGAGGGAGATGTGAGTGTGGCTATTATCGACCAAGTGCCAAAATCTAGAATAAAAATTCATTACAAAACAGAGGTGAATGGAAAGAAAAAGGAAAAGGAATTACCCTTTAAAATGTTGGTTATGGGGGATTTATCGTTAGGAACCTCAAAAGATCGCCAGATTGACCTTGAGGAAAGAGAAATTCGTGAGGTTAGTGAAAATGTCTCCCTTGATGCCTTAATGGGTGATATGGGGATGTCCCTTAATTTAGACGTTGATAATAAAATTAACCCAAGTAAACAAGCAACGCTTAATGTTAATTTACCAATTAATTCAATGAAAGCATTTAAGCCAGAATCTATTGCACAAAAAATACCAGAGATTCAGTCTCTATTGTTGATGAAAAACATGGTAAAGGAGCTGGAGGCATATGTTGATAATAATAAAAAATTTCGCGGAACCATTCTTGAGTTAATGAAAGATAAAGAAGCACTTGAAAACTTTAAAAAATCACTTCCTAATTTAGAAAACTTCAAAGTATAGTCGGAGATGTGATGGAAGCAGAAGTAAAAGAAAACCAAGTTACAGTTAATACAATATTTAATACTTTAAGTTTAAACGAGAGTCTTTATAAAGATGAGTCGCTCCAAGATGATGAGTTATTTAATATTGTAGGCAAGAACTACTCTGATGAAGAAAGGTTAGTTGCCAGCTTGTGTTTATTGATTGCTAATAGTGAGAACTTAGAAAGTTTTAATAAAGGGCTTATTCAAAGTATCTTAGATAAGATAGATTATCTTATTAATGATCAAGTTAATGAAGTTATCTCGCACAGTAATTTTAAAAATTTAGAGTCAATATGGACCTCGATTAATGATCTAGTAAAAGATACAAATTTTAAAGCTAATATTAAAATTGATCTTTTAGATGTGACTAAAGATGAGCTAGAAGACGATTTTGATTGTAATAGCATTGATATAACCGGTGCTGATTTATTCAAAAAAGTGTATGTAAGTGAATATGATCAATACGGTGGTGAACCCTATGGTTCTTTGATTGGTTTATATGAGTTTAACCGCACTCCTGAAGATATTGCATGGCTTTCAGCAATGGGAAAAATTGCAACAGTTGCTCATGCACCATTTGTGAGTAGTGCCTCTCCTCAACTATTTGACTGTAATTCTGTTGAAGAATTATCATTAGTGACTGACTTAGAAGGTCTGACTTCACACCCTAAGTTTGGCGCATGGAATAAGTTTAGAAAAACCGAGCAGGCAACATATATTGGTTTAACTCTGCCAAGATACTTATTAAGAGTCCCTTATGATCCTTTGATTAATCCCGCAGGACGCTCCTTAAAAACATTTTCTGAAAAAATGAATTATTTTGACGACAATGAATACTTATGGGGTAATTCTGCAATTCTTTTCGCCAAAAACTTAACCAGAGCATTTGAAGTTAATGGCTGGTGCCAACAAATTCGTGGACCTAAAGGGGGAGGATTAATTGAAGGTTTAGCAACGCCAACCTTTAATGTGCGTGGTAAAGAAGAAATCAAAGTCCCGGTAGAGTTTATGATTCCTGATTATCGTGAACTTGAGTTTGCTAATGCTGGATTTATGCCTTTGATCTATGAAAAGGGCACATCAAATGCCTGCTTTTTTAGTACACAATCTTTGAAATATATTGAAGAGTTTGAAGATCCATATGACTCAGAAAACTCACAAATGATAGCGAATTTGGCTTACACATACTCGATTTGTCGAATTGCTCATTACATAAGAGTTATGATGCGAGCGGATATTGGTACAACTGCAGGCGCTGATTATATTCAACAAAAACTAGAGGGGTGGATCGGTAACTATGTAACTGTAATTTCGAATCCAGATGACAGAACAATCTCGTACTTTCCATTTAAAAAAGCACAAATTAATGTCTCAAAAATAAAAGGGAAAGCAGGCTGGTATAATTGCAATATCACTGTATTACCACATATCCAGTTTGAAGGGATGAATGTGGAACTCAAAATTGATACACGTTTAGATAGCTAACCAAAGGAGAGATACTTATGTATAGTAAAATCGATTTTATTGAAGGCAAAGTTGGGGTCGAGTCAAATACGCTGCATATAACGGTTGACTCCAATGGTCCTTTAAGTGGGCCAGCAGCCAGTTATAGTGCTGACTCAGGGCTTTACTTTAAGAAATTTACTTTCAATGGAGATGCTCCATCACAAAACCTTAAAGTATATGACGGTGGCAAAACAGAAAGTGAAGATGCTGCATTTATCGTCAAAGAAATGGTTATTCCTGTGTATGAAGAAAATAGCGCTCGCATGGGGATGATATCAGGGCTCGTGCACAAGCAAGCGAATAAGCAATTTAAAGCGAGTGTATTTACTGAGCTTAAAAATGGTGTGGTGTTTAAATTCTCAGAGGCGAATACAAATCAATTTTGCCACCCAGTTGGTGACTCGGGAACTTCGAGCTCATGGTATCAAGGTGTTGATTTAACCGATGAATTATCGTTTGTTGCTAATGGCCATGATTCAATTACTGTTTCTGATCATGGTGATTATCTTGAGCTTACTATGCAAGGCACTATCACCACCAATGTTGATATTAAGTTGATGGATGGCAATGATGTAAATATCGTTGTTCCTGTCGCATCACAAAAATAGCAGTTATATAGTATGCTAAGACCAAAGTGGTATAATGATCAGTATTTATTTCCAGAGCATTTTGAGTGCTTGACTGATTATTTATTATCACAGTCAAAACATGGGAATTCCTCCATGGGAGTTCCCTGTCATGGTCTTATTAATATTGCCTGGAATGAGTCAGAGTTACGATCAGGGCTATTAAAGTTACTAAAACTTAGTTTTATTACCTATGATGGTCAATATATAGATATTGATAAAAATGCTAAAACTAATTCACTAGACTTAAATAATATCGAAAAAGATAGAGTCAATGTTTATATTAACCTTATTAACTATGAAGATATAGAGCAGGAGACTCAAAACGGTAATATTATCTTACTCAAGAATATAATTGTTTTGTCAACTGAAATTGTTCCATCATCTGCATTTACAATGAAAATTTTCGATATCGATAAGAAAGTTGATGGCAGCTACAAGATAAATGATCATTTTATTGCACCCTCTTTATCAATCGCTACACAGTGTTTTCATCAGGTTGATACTATAGTTAAGCGCTTGATTGATGAGCTGACTCTTTATTCTAGAAAGGCAGAAGTCGCTGCACTAAAAGAGTATAAGGTTATTATTAATAAAGCAATTACTAAATTGAAATTTATAATGATTAACTCTAGAAGTTCTATTCAGTATCACCCATTTTATCTCTTTGAAGCTATTGTTAATATTTACTCTATTCTTGTTAATTCTTATGAGCTAAATTGTGATGGATTAGTTTATAGTCATGATAACTTTTCTATTAACTTTAATAAATTAATTAACTTAATATTTATTTCTTTGTCGAAAAAATTAAATACCTATAAGCACATAGAGTTCTATCAAGATAATAATATAATTTATTCAGACCAGGTTGATATACACGAAGGCTCAGAAATCGTTGTTATTTTAAAGGAAATTACTGCTAAGAGTGTGAAAATTTGCTCACCATCAAGAATTAATACTGTGACATCAATGTCTCTTTCTGGAGTTGCTCTGACAGAGAAACCAGAATATTGCGGTTTATTCGGCGAAAGGTCAGGATATAAGGCATTTACTTTAAATAAAGATTATGAATTCCAGTGTATAAAATCAGAAAAAAATTATCATTGCTTAATTATGATATTAATCAAGGCAATGATTTAGCAATTATAATAATATGAGGGATTAGTTATGGGAAGTGTTTTATCTGCACCAATGAAACCTATTTTAGCTGCAGCGGCGGAAACCGCGATAGATGCTATTTTGAGTGAAAATAGAGATATTAGTGAAGAAAAGCTTCGTGAGGAGTTAAGAGCGAGTCACTCGAATCAAAAGACATATCCTGTAATTAGAATAGAGCTAGCAAAGGAGTCAGGGTTAACGTTTTGGAAATTTTATGAAAAATTTTTTGCTCAATCTGTTGCTAAAATAATAAAAAAAGCAGGGCTTGATTCTAATCAAGAGAGTATTCTTGACCCACGAGTTAGATTTTCTGTCAGTGCAGATAAGCAAAAAGAGCTGGATGCAGCAAAAAGCTTGGCAACAAAAGCTGGCGAGCAATTAAAGCGCTTAGTTGTTGAAGTTAGGTATGCCTATACTAATTTGTATCCCCCCGAATTTTACTCTTTAAAGAGTGTTTCTAAACTTCAATTAGATTCTATTTCTAATTTCATGGACTCAAAAGTAGCGGATAACCTCATTAATTCATTAATAACATTAAGTGGTTATCTTGCACAGGATGAAAAACTGAGAAAAGCAAATAGGCTTGATGATTTTATTTTTTTAAAAAGTCAAGATATGATGATTGTTGCAGTGTTGTGTCGACACTTTTATAACATACTCACTAAGCCCATCTATATATGTAAAGATAACGCTTATAGTTATCATGATAGTATGTATGTGCCTTCAATTTACTTTATGCTTGATGATTTTTCAAAATTCTTGATGAAAGTAAATAGGATGTTTAAAGCCCAATTTGATGATGCAATATCGACACATTTGGCTGGTATTTTTAAAAGCAAAGTAAAGAGTAGAAAGGGAAATAAGAGCTTTGGTGATTACGTTAGAAAATTTTCTAGATCTGTGTTAGGAAAACCCGCAGATGCCTCTTTGAGTGATACCGCTGCATTGCAGAAGGCTGTGAAGGAGGTTACTAAAAGAGGCTATGCTGATGTTATGGTTCAAATCGTCACTAATCATATAGATGTTGATAATCTAGATGAGACGACTGTTAATTCGCTTATTAAAAGTAGTAAAACTGCTACAAGCTTCGAAGAGGCGATGAATGTTGCAGAAAGAATTAATAATGCAACCGGTTTAAATGGAGTGAGTGCAGGGGCTAGTGGTAAAAAAACTTGCATTTGGGGTGACAATTGACTCTGTTATGCGGCAGTTGATTCAAGCCAAAGAAGGAATGATGAAAAAAATACCACTATTTGCATTATCAAACTCTATTAAAAAGTGGATATGCGCCCTCTTTTTGGTAATACACTCTCTTTAATTTCATCAATTGTATTTTCAAAGGATGATGATATCGCGGTATCTGAATTCTTTGATACTTACCTTATTGAAAAGTTGCAAGACTTTAGTCGCTGTATAGACGATAGTGTAGACTCGGTCATTAACTTAATGCATGCAGGTGCTAATAAATTTGAAACACTAGATTTCGAAGGGGAGGTGGCCGCAGAAGAAGAAGTTTTCATGAAAATTTGGCGCTCTCAGCTGTCGACGTTAAAAAGTGATTTTATGGATGATATTTTATTAGGTCATCAGAATGAGCAGTGTGTTAGATTTGAGGAGCGCTTCCCAGCTGAGGCTGCTTTTATTAATTACATATTAAGAAGAAGAAATTTAGTAGAAAAAAACTTATATTCATCTATATCTTACCGTGCTTCTTTATTAATTTTAGTCTCTGCTGTGACAAAAAAGTACTGTCGTTATGATTTTGACACTAAACAGAAATTACCTGAGGGTATGAGTTATACGGCCGAAGAAGGTGAAGTCGTTAATGGTCCATATAAACAGCTGAGAGAAGAAGTCAGTGGTATTGCTTCAAAAGCGGGGGTTAGTGCGAGCTTGGGTGGTAACAGTGTGACTAAATTTGGTCATAAATTTAATCAAGGTTTAGATGGGGGAGAAATACTTGCTAGCTTTGGAGAGCGTTATTCAATACCGCCTTCTGCACCTGAAGGACCAGTAGCTCCTGGAGAAGGTGATGCTGTGGAAGGAGATGCGACAGTTGCAATTGCAAGGCAAAAAGCAAACAGGTATCGCTATGTGACAGGAGGAGAAGATCCTGTAGCAGAAGAGTTAAAAGCTAAAATAAGTAAAAACTCTAGTAATATGGTCGTTGAAGCAATTAATCTTTGTAAAACTGACTGTAAGAAGGGTTCGGTCGTACCTCTAGTTAGAATGTATGCGACGATTTTAATTAGCTGCTTTGAACAATTAGTTTTGCTGCATGCCTCAAGACGTTATTTATTAAACATCATTAAGTTATCAGGAGATTATATTCTATCAACCCATGAAGAAGATATTACAAAATACTTAACAGCTGTTGAGAATGTTAATGACGAAGTTAGGTCAGTACTCTATGATTTGAAAAAAATAGCTGAGTATAGCAGCTTGAGAAATCACTCAAGTGGTTTTAAAAATATTATGAGTCCTTATTACGATAAAATATCTGAACTTCTCGAAGAATATTTAAGCTTTGGGAAGGATATCAATTATGCTAAAGAATCTATTAAAGCGTCCAAGCAAATATTAAAAGAGAGTAGTTACAGTGTTGCTGATGATATTAAACATAATATCAACGCATTTAAATCCTTATTCGGCTACTGTAATATGGCGTCTCAAAAAATCGTCTCTCAAACTCAAGTTGTTATGACTCCAGGAGATCATGGGATTGTTCAGCAACAAAGGGATTATTATAGTAGTTTAGGCGTTGCTGATAGGCTGAAACTTAGTCAGAAAATTAAGGAAATTACGACTCAATACTTGAATGAATTCTATAAAAATTTATGTTTTGTGATGGAGTATATGAGAGCATCTGGCTTGATATTCCTAGATGCTTCTGTCACTTTTGATACTCTTAAAAGTCAGTCAGTCAGTTCAATATCAAGGGCAAAGATAAAAATTTCGAGCTCTGGGGATATTATACATCCAGCTATTTCAGGTATTCTATTTAGTAGGTATGATGAGAAGGTAAATGAGCTTAAAAGTAAATTGATGGAAATATTTTACCCCTCAGACCATGCTAGTAAGCAGAGGTGGGTGGTAGATTTTTACAAAGAGTTTTCTTCTCCTCAATATTTCTCTGGACTTGTTCCATTTCAAGCAATAGTGACTGCATGCTCTAGCATGAGTAGAGCAGGAAAGGTTAATAAGACTTTTAGTCACCCTTCGAGACTTCAGTTGTTTGTTGTAAGCTTATTACAGCATTCTGGAGCGTCAGCCTTATATCTGTCTTTGTATTTGTTAGGAAAAATATGCGGGTATAAATATTTTGTTAAATCATCTTCAGGCCAACTTAGTAGCGAGTTTACATCACTAATTTCATGTGCAAAAAATATGTTTGCTGAAGTCATTAAGCTATCATCCTTATTTGGATTTTGTCTTGATAAGGAAAAATTAAATAAAATAATACATTTTGTTGGAGCAGAGGTTGATTTTTCTTCGGTTAAAGAGTTAGATACTGATGAAGTTAAACTAGTTGATGCTAGTCTATCTGGTGAACCTGCTGATGCCCTCCAAAACCTTCAGAATGTTAAAGCACGTTATTGTTTTAACTTGATGAAAGGTAGTGAGTTAAAACCTCGTGCTAAATTAGATGAAAAAATAACTGGGTTAGAGCAAAAGCAGTTGATAAAGACTTTAAAATCTTTACAGGGAAGAGTAGTTGCTCAAAACTCTAAAGGTGCTTTAAAGTTAGATGCTATTATCGACGGAGCTAGAACAAAGGGATTGAGTTCCGAGGAGGATAAAATATGTGACCTTATTCTTATTTATCCTAAGGCGTCTGACCTGTATGAGTCTCTTGCTGTTCTCTCAAAGGTAAAATTAGTGCCTAGTAGACCTGCCTACACCGGCTTAGACAAAAGATATTATACTAGTGTTAATGAAGCTTTTATAGAATATAGTAAAAAATGTACTGAACTCAATGAATTGCTTAAGAAACGTGAAAAAAGTTTTAGGTTTTCTGCAAAATCAGTCTTGTATAAAAAAGATGAAACTAAGAAGGATCTTGTGTTCTATTTATATAAAAATTTATATAAATTTCAAGCTAATAAGGGGAATAAAATATCTCACTTCAAGATAGATACTTATAAGAGTATGTTTATTCAACCCAAGCATTTGTCAAAACATGACTTAGAGTTTAGTGCTAGTTCAGTATTAGAAATTAGATCGCTTAGTGAAAGAGACCAAAAGAAAGCTGATGCGGTAGCACAGCTATGAACGAGTTAATAACTAAGCATATTTATGACCTTGACTATGACTTAGCGCTGGGTTTAATCCAAGCTGAGGTGGTGAACGAAGGTGGTGTTAGTTTACAGATGCTTTCTTACCTTACTGTTTGTCAGTATGTTGTTGAAGGGTGCATTTCTGCGAATATTGTTAAGCTAAATGATTATATTCAAGGTGAAGATTTTAATAATAGTAAGACTAAAAAAAATGAGCGCAGTCTTAATTGGATTTTTGAAACTATTAATGATCATATCGCGGATAATGGCTTAGTATTGTGTGAGGATATTGAGCCTATTCTAGATAGCTTAGCTGAATTTAAAAAGTGCAGTCCAGAGAGTTTTAATATTCGTGCTGGGGTTAATCGGCTGGTGAAAACACTTAATGGAGAAATTAATAGGAAGCTTAATACGGTTAATAACGAAGAAAAAATAACGGATGATAAGAGCGAGACACATGATAGCCATGATGGTCAATACAGTGTGAAGTCTTCAAAACTTGAATTATTGTTCCAGCGTATAAAGTTATGTATGGAATTATGTAATCAAGAGCGCATATTTGAAGCAGCATTGTTTTATAAGAATATCCAAGAAGAAGTTAAAAATTTTGACCCTATCAGTTATTTTCCTGAAGTTTTTATTCCCTTTTATCAGAACTTGTCGAAGTCTTATGTGAAAATACATGGCTTTATCGATAAGCATCAAGAAACTTTGGAGTGGCATATTGCCGAACAGATGTATAAAGCGAGCCCTGAAGGGCTTGTCTCTGGCGGTGAGGTTTTTCAAAGTGATGCTTTAGTTGCTATGAATGAGATAACAGACTTTGTGCGAGAACATAAGTCTATTTTGCCTAATGCAGGAGTGATTGAAGCTGGAGGATTTTCTAAGTTAAATTCTGATATGGACGATAAATTAAATAGCGAATTAAATGGAAATTATAATAATAAGCTAGATGAAAAAGATAATATTGACCATGACGATATAAATGATAATTATGAAAATGAAGATAATCATATCAATGATCAAGAAGAAAATTGCTTGAATGAGATTGCAGATGAGTACGATTTTGATATAGAGTTTGATGAATAATGGCTTTTGATGTCCAGCAATTTAAAGAACTGCATGGTAGCCTGCATCAACCTGGGGCTGCAACCACAGGCATTGATGAAAGTATCGAGCAGCTAAATAACGCTGATATACAAGCCGTTGCTGAATTTTCGCAAACCCAAGAAAAGCGACCTGTATTTGCTGATCCGCTTGCAGCTTGTCAATATCATGCACAAAAGGTTCAAGATGCTGTAGCAATGGATAAGCAGGCTTTATTCTTAAGTCCTGAGGATTTAAATGATAAAACTGCAAGCCAGATTGCTGAATTATCAGACCGTTCTCAACAGCAGTTGCTTGAATACCATAAAATTCAAAATCGGGCACCACAGGCTTATCATTTGCAGGAGCTTAAATCTTCTTTAGTGAACCTTTATGATAAACACCAAGTGCCAGGAGATACGAATGGAGAATCTTTTGACCAACTGCAAGAAAGTGTGAATCAAATCAATAATACACTTAAAATAGCAAATGGTAATATTCCTAGTAAGGCAGCATTAGCTACAGCGGGTGTAGCAACAGTAGGGGCAGTTACTTGGTTAGGCTATAGTGGGCATCATGCCAGTGAAATTGTTAATAGTGATGCAAAGCCATCTGATCAATCCCCTTTTGATTGGGAAACTTCTGAGAATTCACTGCAAGAAAGCATGAGTCGATTTTTTGAAGAGGGTAATGCTTCGGTGGTAGCCTATGGTTCTAAAGCAAAAGATAAAACTGCTGGAGGAGGGTGGCTAGGGTATAGTCAGGGCACATCAACGCTGAATGAAAACGAGCTTAGGGATGCGCTAGATCAACATGTTGGGCAAATGCAGCAGCAACTCAGTGCAGTGGGTGCAAACCAGTCAGCAGTGCAGCAGAACACGCAAAATTTATTGATGATGCAATCAATGATTAATAACTGGGGGGATAAACCACCTTCACTCGATCAAATTCCCCCTCAGCAATTGGAGCAACTAAATGGTGTGGTTGATAACCAATATCAACAGCTTATTAATAATTACCAGAGCTATAACCCCTACCCTCAAGCTAAAATTGATGAGATTAATGATCAACTCGATGAGAATAATTCTATTGTTAAACTCTCATCACAGGTGGATCAAGCTAATATACAGGCAGAAGCATGGCAGCAATGCAGCACTTGCGCGGACTTCTCAGCAGCTGATGTAGGTGCTATGGCAGGCTATGCTGACACTTTTAATCAGCTTGCCGGTGGTTTATCGAGTATTGGTTATAACGGTTTTGATGCACTTGCGAATAAAGTGTCAGATTACCAAGATATTTTAGGCGGGGCGCAGTTAGGGTTGTTAGGTGCATATTCAAGCCAAAAAGATGCATTATTGCAGCAGGCTCTAGGAGTCACTGGTCAGTTATCTGATATACAAGGGGCTTTATCGGCATTCAATAGCCAGATGAGTTTAGCGGATAAAATGGCTCTGGTTGACTCTCTTGCGCTGTCTCTTTCTAATCTTGATATGACACAAGCCGCTTTACAAAATCAGTTAGAAGCGATGGTCGTGAGTACTGCACTGACCGAAGCCAGTGAGGCACTGAAAAATAATATTGAGATGGATGTCTGTGGCTTAGCATTGCCGCCTTTATTTAATGTAGATTTTTCCATGCCAAGTTTAAGTTTGGGCTTGCCAAGTATTAACTTATTAAAGCTCACTGAGCTGGCTAAGTTACTAGAAGGCTTATTACCCTCTATGCCCAGTTTCCCATCAACTAATTTTAATCTTATTGAAAATATTTTGAAAAAAATTAAAGATATGTTAGATAAAGTCACAAGTTGCGCAGGAAGTGCTGCAGGTGGCATTTTTTGATAAAATAGCGGGTTTATTTGATTTTTCTTTGCCTAATATTTTAGCTAAATTAAAATCATTGCTGTCTAAATTAACAAGTGTTTTTGATAGATTTTCAATGTGCGGTAATATCTCATCGATTCTTGCTAAGTTAATAGCTGCGGCAACGGGCTTGGTTGGAGTTTTTGCAAATGCACTTTCTCTAGATAGCATTACCGGAGCACTTGATAAGCTAAAAGGGATGTATGACAGTTTAAAAAATCTTGATTTTATGCCAGATATATTGAAACTTCATGTTGATGGTTTATCTCAATTAAAAGGGATTGGTGATTGTTTTGATGGCATGAAATCTTTTGTGACCGGGAATATTGATACTGCTTTAGCAAAGCTGCAAGGCTTAGTGGCTAAGGCGCTAGCGGCCTATCAAAATATTTTAGCAATGATGCAAGGCTTTTTGCCGACAATGCCATCGCTTGATATGGGAGGGTTAATGAGCTTTTTGCCTGGTATGACAGGTATTATAAATGCAATTAATGAGGCTATAGCTTGTTTAGCATCAAGCTTTGCTGCATTTGCTGGTAGCGTTGACGGTGAGAGTTTAGGGATTGCCTCTGGTGCTACAGTCAAATGTGATAAGGGCCTTGCAGAAATGCCGCTAAATATTATTCCGTTAGGTAAAGAGTATGGGCCAGGAAAGTCTATGACGGTGATGCTTAATGTTATTCCCTATTTAAATATTCCAAGCTTCGGTTCATGCATGTCTTCATCTAACCCATTAGCGATTGCTAATTTCGGCATCTTACCGACCACATGTATTCCGCTAGTGACTCCTTTTTTTCCTACGGCGGTATTAACTAAAGTATTAGACATTCCTGTGGCTACAGATAAAAGTGAATGTTACTGCATATTTAGCGCATTAAGCTCTAAGCTCACAGTGGCAGATCCTGGGCAAGATGAGATGACGGTAACTTAATGATGACACAATCAATTATATCTTCAATCGTGAATGACAATGAAGGAGTTCATTTATATACATCGAATAATGATAAAGTTTTGACACTTTCTCTGGACTTGGTCAAGGAGTTATTATCGATGACAGCAAATGCTACTTTAATAAAATCAGAGGAAAATACGACATTATCTGTTGATGATAGTAAGATTAATATCAATAAAGAATCAATACAATTTTCTATTAATGATGAAACCTATATTCGTTTGGAGAGTGGTAAAATTGAGTTGGCATGTAGTGGCAATATCATTGATTTAACGAGCTCAAATATTCAAGTGAATGGTAGCGATGTGAAAGTCTCAGCAAGTGGCTCGGTAAATATTAGCGGCACGCAGGAAGTTGCTCTTAAAGCAATGACAGTTAGTGCTTCATAAAATAACACATAGTAAAACAATTAATTTAAATGTCGTATATTAATAATCAGTCATTAACAATCGATGTTACTTGTTATGATAATAACTTTGCTGAAATAGGTCAGTTTTCTATAGGCAATGCTTATATTGAATCAGTCGATTACCATCGGTATCAGTATGGGGTGTCAGGTCGGGTCGTATTCTATGAAAGTCATCTTAAAGAAAGCGATGATGATGTTGAAGAGCAATATCTATCAAAGGCAAGCTTGATTAAGTTAGTAGTTAAAGCATCAAACAGCATGGCAATTGATAAATCTGGGCAGGAGTATGAGTTATTAATGACTGTATATAGCCAATGCCCGCCTAAAGCGATATACTCCATTAATTATATTAATAATTATAGTAATAAAAAAATAACCATTGATTTTTATGACCCGCTTAAGGTACTTTTATCAACATTTTTATGTTTTGATGTTTTTTCAGGAGCTTCATATCAGGATATTTTTTCAAAGTATATAAATTTATTAGATCCTAATAAAAATTTATTGAGTTAACAATTGATGGCTCTGTTAGTGATTTAACTAATAAAAAAGAGTTGTTGGCTATTTGTTGTAACAAGTATGGAAATGATAATTCTGTTTCATTCTATGATTATTTGTTTCAAACTTTGCGTTACTACAATTTACAATTAAGATACGATGGTATAAATAAATATATTATTATCGGTGAAGATAATACTAAAGATTACCAGCTTAACTATATTGATGGGATGCTAATAGAGCAATGTGAATTAGATAGATATCAACCTGCGCTTTTTGATACTAAGGCATTTAATACCAGAATTGACGCTAGTCCTGAAGCGCTTGAAAAGCCTATAATGCAATATTTAGCAGTTGATCATGCTGATATTGATGGTGCTGCAACACTGATAGATCAACGAAACAAGCAATTAGATTCATGTGGCTATGAAGTAAGAGTTGTTACTTATGGAGTAACTGAGTTGTTGCAAAATATTAGCCAAAATATGGGGTTATCTATAAGCTCTAATAGTGATATAGAGAAATATATACCTAAGCCTTTAATTGGAAAAACAGTGAAACCCTGCTACTTTTCATGCTCTATAACAAAAGATGTGGAAATAAATCAAATTGGCTTTTTCAAACAGGATGCTTGTGATTCTCGACTTAACTATCGCATTAAAACTAAAATTAAATTTTTAGATATTTCCTGTGATTATACCAGCTACCCTGAGTGTCAAATGCTAGATTATCCAATCAATGTTCAGGGTGTTGTTAAAAAACAACAGGCTGATGATAAATATGAATACTATATTAATAATATAGATGCAGCGATGAAGTCAGGAGAATTTTCTTACACGGTTGAAATTCCTTATCTTTTTGATGAAGATAATAAGCCTTTGCAAATTGCTGCTTACTTACCTAGTTTATATTCAGATCAGGTTTATCACCCTTATGCTAATGGTGTTAATGTTAACCTTAGCTTATGGAGAGAAAAGGCAACTATTACTGGTGCATTAACATTATCTATTGATCCCGGATTAATTAACCAGGACGAACAGGCTAATATGATAAATTTTGGCAAAGAGCGTAATTCATGGATCAAATCATGTGATAAGTCAAATAAAATTGAATTAGAACTTAATAATGCTAATGGAGAAAATAAACAGTCAGTACGATTTACTGATCAAGGCTTATCTTTAGTTTTACAAGCAGTGGAAGTGAAGGTTAGTTATGGAAAAATACTTGCCTTCAATTAATAAATTATTGACGATACAAACTATGTTAATTGCTTTAGCTATAGTCATAGTCTTGATCGTTTTAATTAAAAAATTAAAGCTAAAGAAATATTGGGTTTATTTGAAAGATTTTTTTCGATATTTATGTGTTTAATAAGTACTCGGTTTCATTAACTGGACTTAAGCTGTATAATATTTTTATTTTAAGAAAAAAACCTAACCAAGCCACAGATAATACTATCAAAACTTGATTATCGAGCTGATGATTTAGTCTACCAAAAAAGTATTTTCAGTGTGTTAGGGAATTCAATATTAATTAATTTAGTTGTGAGTGAGTGGGAGAGTGCCCCTAGCAAGCGATTTAAAGTATTAACTGCTTTTTCTTATGCGTCAGAAAAGTAAATTGAGCCCCACAGTCATTATTAGCTCCGAGCTTGCAGAGTTGAGTGAGGTATCTGCTGCCTTTTTTCAAAAGCAATTATTTGGATTGATTGACCTTATTAAAGATATTAAATTTGTTGTTAGTACAAAATTACCTCAACTCATAGCTGAGGAGCTTATTGGCCTGGAAAATCAAAATCGTGTTTTTGGAAACATTAATGAATTTTTGTCAACGCTTAGTATGAGCTTGAATGCAGCACTAGTAGCTATGTCAACAGATAAATATACACGCTATGCTGATAGTATTGGTATAGTTTGCCATTATCACAACAAAATAGAGTCACAAGTAAAAAAAATAAATGCGAGTAGAGTGAGCCATACACTGTCATTGAATTCAATGTTAAGACAAGCTCAATTGCATCATCGTTTCCCTTTGGTTATATATGGGGTCTTATTTGGAAGTATCTCATTGATGACTGTTGGAGCCTTAGATTATAAACATAAACTAATTGTAGCCAGTCAAAATAATGCTACAGATAAGCCGTTTTATACAGTTATTTATCCTGATATTTTATTAGTTGATGCAATAAATAAAGATACTATAAATAAAGTAAGGCGGCAGCTGGTAACGGGTATCTCAAAGAATTCCAATAATCCTTTAGGAAAATTATACCATCAAATTTATCTGTCAAATAATAATAGCGAATTTGCTAGTTTTGTTAAAGGCCATATTACCTTAATCGCAGAAATATTATCGGTTAATCGTGATAAATTATTAATTTATGTTGAAAGCAGCCCACTTACTCATTATCAATCTTATCACTTCAGCCAAGAAAGGGACATGATCGACATTAATATTATTGATCGTGTTCTCGCTGACCCCAAGATTACAGTTCAAGAGTTTAAAAATAGCCAGCATAAAATTAGGCTTTATCTCGCTGATAAGTTAAGTCAGTGTATAGATACAATTAAAACGAGTAAGAGTGAAGCTATTATTGATAATAAATCGATAAAATCATTGTCTGCTATTATGAAAATTAAAATTCATGAGCCTAATAAGAAAATAGACTTTTTTAATCTTATTGAAAAAAGTTGATATGATCAGTGATCAATATACTGCTAATCCAGTTGATTATCGGGGGAAGAATATTAATATCATTGCTCTAAAAGCAATTATTAATGATGTTTCAAGATATTATAGTCAACACAGTGCCAGTGTTATGAACTCAAGTTATAGTGGTCAAGGTGTTGTAATGAACAACCCTTTTTCTGGCAAGCAGGCAGAGATTAGTAGCCTGTATACTAAACTTTATGTAACAAGTGTTATTTTGCCAGGATTAAAGGATTATCAATCACTACAGAAGAAATTAGATGGTATTATTGACTTATCTGAGCTTAATCAGCTTATTAGTCAATCAATGGATAATTACATTCAAAGATATATAGATAATTATTATAGTTTTTCACATGTTTTATTTTCAGCAAGCGTTAATAATACAGAGGATTTAAAAA
The DNA here is from genome assembly GCF_001720395.1 of Piscirickettsia litoralis. Taxonomy (NCBI): domain Bacteria; kingdom Pseudomonadati; phylum Pseudomonadota; class Gammaproteobacteria; order Thiotrichales; family Piscirickettsiaceae; genus Piscirickettsia; species Piscirickettsia litoralis. The sequence goes on along the minus strand of NZ_MDTU01000001.1, from coordinate 1,239,552 downwards.
TTTATCTTGAAAACATTGTTTCTTCAAATTCAATCATCTATAAAGGGTTAAAATATATTAAAGAAAATACTGAGTTTGATGATGGGGAATTTAAGATCATTACAAGTAAGTTTTCATTTCTAAATGACCTCTATAAAAATTATGAAAATAGCGATTTCGTTTTATATCTAAATTCAATTTATAATACAGTTTATGGGGGCTATAGCTTAAGTTTGCAAATGCAAAATAAGCGGTTAGTTAAACTGGTGTATGGTTATTATGGCAATATCGAAGATAATCCTTTAAATAAAGTAAAAAGCTGGCTCCCTATCACTGTTAGTTCTGTGATACGGGATAATTTTACAGTAGTATTTAACCAAATTATTAGGATCGGTTTAAATGGCATTAGGCGTAATATCCAAGAAATATGGCAAACGCAGCTACAGACACTGATTGATCACCTTGATAGTTTTTATCCATTAATTATGACTTCAGATAAAGTGATTGATGTAAAGACACTTGATCAGAGTGTTAATCCTAAGAGTGGTTATTTCTGGCAAGTATTTGATCAATGGTTAAAGCCATTCTTGATTTATACCCCGAATGGTTGGATTAACAATCAATCCGTTGTCAATCAAGGGTTATTGTCATCACACCAATTAGCACAAGTCAATCGTATGATGGAGTTATCTAAAAATTTTTGGCAAGCAAATGGTCAGCCTAAAGTATTAAATATTAAAATTTATCCAGAAAAGATGATGAATAGACAGCTAGAAAACAAAAACTTTGTTAATATGAGTTTTTTAAAAGTAGGTCAGGATACGGTGATTGGTATTAATGTCTTTGGAATTAGCCAAACAGTTGCTTATGCATGGTGGAAAGAGCAAAGCTGTTCTGTAGGCTATCAGACCTCATCAGGAAGTACAGTTAATATTTTTAATGATTATACGCCATTGTGCTTGTTTAAATTGATGTCCAAAGCAAAGACAAATAATGGTACATATCAATGGCAAGATAAACAGTCAGATATCCGTGTTGCTTATCGATTAACAGGGCTAGGGCTAGAAGTATGACAACAAGGGGGCAAAATTTAAAAACGAGAGGTCGCATTTAATATTGATAAAATATATAAGCAGTTTTATCAATATACAGCAAACCTTAAGAAAAATAGATTAATAGATCTCTATCATAGTTTATTTTGTACATTACCAATGTCTTCTCTGGTAAAAATGAGTTATTTGGATAATAAGGCAGACCCTTGTATAGATAAAGGCCAACCATTGTCTGTAGCTTGTAGTGGTAATACGTTTCAAGTAATGAACTTATTTGAAACTCAGCTCTATAATATTATTGATATCAATATTTCTTTAAGTAATGAGAAAATTATAATTTCACTGAAGTTTAATGAAGAGGTAACCATTAATGCCCAGTCTCGTTTTCGATTTCATTTATGTCATGAGCGTGCAATATATAATATAGTTCTTCTTAACTTTCTAAAGGGGAATGTTTGTGGATCTCAAGCGATTATTAATAATAACCTCGAACTCAAAGCTAATATTGATTATCAAAATATAGAAAGCTTTATTTGTCGCAACCATTTATTGCGTCAATTGATCGATGCTCCAGAGCACTTTTGCTTTTTTGATATTATAGTTAATGCTACCATGCCTTATGAGGCACACTCAATTGACTTTTATATTCCGCTAAATTCACATGAATATGTAGGTGATGTGATTGATGCTCTACAGTTTAATACTTTAACCTTATTGCACCTACACAAGAATCAGGCTCGCCGAATTTACTTAAATGATGCTGAGCATTACCCCTTGATTTTAGAAAAAGATAGTGATGAGTTGTTCTCAGTAGAAAGTATACATAGTGAAAAAACTGATATTTATCCTTATTATCTCTTTCATGAGCAGTCAGTATTAACCTACATGCTGCACTATAATAATTTAGTCTCTCCAACAATAGAGTTTCATTATAGCGATAAATTTCGAGTTGGTTCTGTTGATGTAGAGTGTATATGTTGTAGTCACTTTGAGTTTGATCAAATAGAACAGATCAGTAATTTGGATGAAAATATCATATTTTCTGCGGTTTCAAGTCATTCAATGAAGCGTATGCATTATGATGATCGTTTGTTGTTGGTTGAGCGCTTTATGGATATTCATTTTGGAAATGTGGCTGAGCTTAGTTCGATTCAACTTTTCTTTGATTTATTAATTGAAAAGGATAACGCATTATTCCGTTTGCGTAACCATATTTCAGGCATTAAAACATCGAGGGTTTCAGATAGCTTTATCATCTGCTTGCATGTACTGATAGCTGAACAGGGAGATGAGTATTTATTTGCTTATGTATGTAATGTATTACAACGATTTATTAATTATAACTTTACTAATATGCTGAATTACCGTGTCGATTATAAAGTACTCAAATAATATAAATATTTTGATTAAAACCTTAGTTAATCAAGGAGTTAATTATAGTGATATTTACTTTAGTTCATGTGTAGGTCGTCACTCACCAAGACACTATATTGATACAGTGTCTTTGCAAGGCCAATCAGTGAAGTTAAAAATTAATGATGGTTTGTTAACTGCACAATCAAAACTTGATGACCGATCAATTGATTGTATCTTGTACGATAGTAAAACAGCTGAGAGTATTTACATACAGTATATCGCTGATCAGCTGTTAAAGTTTGAGCTTGATACTATTTTACAAGAGCATTCAGGAATAGAAGCTATGCTTGCAAAAAGTAGGTTAATCCCGAGTATTTCCAAGATTAATTGCCATAGCTTAGCAATAATAAGGAGGTTATTTTCATATGCTTTAGCAGGGTTAGATTTTGAAGTTTCTCTTGAAACCTTTAAAGAGCAGTGTAAAAAACAGCCATTTCAATTTTTGGAAGATCAACTCTCTGGTTACTCAACATTAGGGCGATTTTCAGAGTTCTCTGTAAAGTGTATTAAGGTAAATATATATTCAAATATTATACTATGTAAAAGAAAAATGGCCTGCTTAGATAGAGTTATTATAAATTATAAAGAAAATTTTATGAATCATCGAGTGGTTGTATATGGCATTATTTATAAAGATTATATTAATAATCGATTGGAAAAGATGAAAAAACTACCACAGTCGAAGTTAGATTATCACCGGGTAAAAATATATGAAAAAACGATTAGTTAGTATTTCTTATTGTGTATCTATCATGGCTGCAGTAGTTATGCTCAATAGCTGCTCCATGCTTGGTTTAGGTGGTGATCCTAAATTTAAGATTAAAGTTAAGACTGATAAGTACGTCAATAATGGAAATAACTTTTATTTGCTTGTTGTTCAAGATGACAGTAAAAATTATATTGGCAATAATTACTATAGTCTTTATAGTCAGTTTAATAATGATAAATATAAAAAATATTTTATTACACCAAAATATAAGTCTACTTATTTGTTTTATTATACATATGATAATAGTAAACCAATATCGCTTTACTTTTTATTTAATAGTGAGAGTCGTCAATGGAAAAAACGTGTCAAGGTAGGTGTTGAAAGCGTGATTGTTGAAGTAAACAATAACATCATCTCTTCAGGAAATTAATAGAGGTCAATATGCAAGCTGCGATATTCAAAATTTCTAGTTTCTTAGTAGCAGTGAAAAAATATAAAGAAAGTGACATCAATCCATCTGATTATAGAAGCAAGCTTATTGGTAATATTAAAGAGATTAATCATTTTTTTAGGTAAAACTTACGGCGGGGATGTTGCATATTTGATTGCTTTTGCATTGACGGTATATCTTGATGAATATGTTAACTTAAAGGTTGGTTATAAAGAGGGAGAGGCTTGGGAGTTGGTGCAGCGTGAAATGTTTGATTTAGATACTGGTGGTAATTATTTCTATAAAGCTTTGAATCATATTGTCAGTAATAAATATTACCCTAAGATTGTTTATCAAGTTTATTATTTTATTTTAAAAGATGGCTTTATGGGGGAGATGGTTAACCATAATAGTAATGTGGCAAGGGACTATTTAATTCAGCTAGAAAATAAGTGTGAAGGGAATTTGGCTGATACTAATAAAACCTTATTAAATTTTAATACAGAAGGTAATATAGAAACTAAGAAGAGTAGTATATTGAAAATACTCTCAAATTATAAGGCTGTTTTTATATGCGCATTTTTTCTGTACTTAATTTCAACAATGATTGTGTATTTTAATTAAATGTAAGTGAGGATGTAAGGTGCCTAGCAGTAATTTGAGAACAGATTTAGAAAATAATGGTTTGGATCGATTAATTAGAACTTTTAAGCCTGATAATAGTAAGTTATCTTTAAAAGAGCGTGAAGATAATTTAAGAAGGTTATGTATTCTTGGAAGAGTAATAGCCATACTTCGTTATAATAGATTTGAAATATGTGGCCAGCCGCCTGACTATGACTATAGTTTAGGTGAGTATATTATGCATGGTGGCCGGTTGTTATTTGACTTAAGCCAGTTGAACCGTGGAGGTAGAAAATTTTTCAGAGAGTTCATTCTACTGGAAGATCAAAAAGAAAGCCCCATATATTCTCGCTCTGCTGCAACTCATGCTTTTAATGATTTTGGCAAGGTTAGAGAACTTAAATTAGGTACTCTAAAGTCAACCAAGTGTGCAATTCAAAATTTATTTAATGGATCTATTTTGAGAAATAATACCGGCCATTGGGGGCTTGATATTCCAATAGGAGGGTATGGAAATACAGTAGAGTCACTTGATGGCAAAGAGCATTTGATTGATAGCAGTGGAAAATTTGGTCATTTATATATTTTATGCAATGGCAAGTATCCAAATGCAGTTATGGTTGGATTAGAAGAGTCCAAACCAGCGCGAACAAATAAAGTTAGTAATGATACTCATGGCATAAATGGTCAGGGAGGTAAATACTCTGCCTGTATAGTTGATAAAATAGGCAATATGCAATCAGCTAATTGTGTTGATAGAGCCTCTATTGATAAATACTCTAGTCGAGCAAGAATGACTGTTGCTAATATAGACTTTGAGGGTAGTCAATACAATTGGAATAGAGTTTTTGTCACTACAAAAGACATGCTATGTGCTATTGAATCTAGGATAGATCATGAATCAATGTCTAGTTTTTTATTATCACCTCACCCTAGATTTATTCATGTAAAATCAAAAGTCGAAAGGTATCGAAAAATGTTGGCTTATAGATTAGATGATACTGTTGAGTTTATTAAGTCAAAGATTATTTCTGAGAATAATATTAACTCTCATGAGAGCTGCCATATTATAAAAAGGGTTATTGATGATATATTTAGTCTTAGGGGGGGTGTTGTTGGTATGATCACATCCTTATCATCAAAGTATAAGGTTAATCTAATTAGTTACTTGCCAACGATTCAATCTTTGTCGGTGCAATATAAAATTTGTAAATTCGGTGGTCTTGATAGTTTTATTTTGGGTATTGAAAATGAGCCCTTGACAAGTGAAGAGATTAGACTTCTTGCAGCAAAAAAAAATTGATATATTAAATGTATTAGATGCAATGAAATGCAAAGATATCGTTATTGGAATAGTAAAGAATATATTTGATACTGAAACTAATATGGGGAGAATATTTCACACAAAGCGTGAGTGGACACTTAGGAGTCCTGATCATGATAGAGGGGCTTTTAGAAAGGCTAAATTAATACTTGGTAAGCAATACACTGTATAAAATTTTACTGAAGAAGAATATAGTATGCCAAAAATATGTAATGATATTTTGAGTGATAGTTTTGAGAGCTATCGAAAAAAATTTAATAAGAAGTATAGATTTAAATCCATACGAGAAAAGTGCCATTTTAGAAACAAAAAGCCTGCAGATAGCCTTGACCTTAGTTTTAATTTAGGCTCTGTAGATAGGTTGGATTTAGTAGGGTGTCAAGGTGTTAGTGGCCATAGTGGGTCTATATATAACTCTGGAAATATTTTTAGTGTATTTCACAATGAAAACAATCAAAGTGAAGTTGCTTATATGTTGAATGAGAAGAGAAGACGTTGGCGTGTACATCCTGATAATTTTCAAATTCGCTCTGGCTATATAAGTCCCAGATATCGAGATGAATCAGTGATGGCGAAAACAGTAACATTGCTCCTAGGTGATAACTTTTACTCTGATGGGTTGGGCTATAAAAAGTGGTTTACAACATTTAACCCAGGACAATCAAAGCATTTTGCATTTAATTTTTCTAGGTTGCCTTATGGTAGGTCATTTGCGATATTAGGGAATCATGATTGGGGCTTATGGGGAAGGGGCGGTTCACATGACCTTAAATACAAATTAAAACTAGCGCATAATCAAGTAGATGTTTGTTACTCGAATGAGAAACAAACAATTGATTGGAATATGCCTTATCGTTATTATCACTTCACTACAGGTTTTGCAGATTATTACTGTATTGACTCAACCTCTTTTCCAGATGATGAAAAGCAACAGGAGTGGCTGAAAGCAGTTTTTTGTAGAAAAGATAAGGATGGCAATAAATGGCAGATACTTGTTTCTCACCACCCTTTAGTTTCTTTAGGTAAGAGAAATCTTCGTAATCCAAAAAGTTTGGGGGATCGCTATAAATATACAAAGTATTTTACCCCAACTGTCAGTAAAAGTGGTGTAGAGGGACCTCATAATAAATATTTATATGCTTTATTAGAGAGTTATAGTTTTGATATTATCCTTTCAGCTCATGATCATTTCTTAGCAGGATACTACCTCACTAATGGTGCGTTTCAAGTCATTTCTGGTGGAGGTGGCGCAAAATTAGAAAAAATTGAGTGGGATCATACAAGAAAGTTATATTCTAGTTTAAAATTTCCTGTTCTTATAAAAGAGCCTGAGATTTATCAATCTCAGCATGGTTATATAACGATGTATGTGTATAGCAATAAAATTGATTTGCATTATTATTGGCTCTATAACGGCTACAAAAAAGTATCTGTGAGGAAGCAAAGATAGATAGAGTTGATGTATCTATACGGTCGCAGACAGAGCACCACGGGTGGGTGAATGAGCCTTTGGGCGGTATAATGATTGGATGAAGGCATATAAATCAGTTCATGGAGTGTATAAACTCCAATATCATATTGTTTGGGTATGTAAATATTGCCGGAAGGTCCTGAATCTTGGAGTCAGCCCGTATATTGAGCGGGTATTGGCAAAACTACTGAGAAGTATGCCTGGCGTGTTGTTGGAGTCGGTTGGCTTTGATGAAGGTCATGTTCATATGCTAATGGTGATACCCCCTAAATATAGCGTATCAGGCGTAATGAGAGATTTAAAAAGCCGATCGACGGCTTATTTAAGAAAGAAATTTTCTTGGTTAAGTCGAGTATATTGGAAAGAGAATATATTTTGGTCGCCAGGCTTCTTCGTAAGTAGTGTTGGAGTTGATGAAGAAGTTATTCGTAGATACGTTGAGTACCAAGGTCAGGAGGATTCAGGTCAGATCGAACTCGATCTGTAACAGCATAATGCAGTTATGCAGCGGTGCTTAGCCGCCTAAGCACCTCGGACTCCGGTCTGTGGGTATCTATATTTCTGTAGTTTGCACTTATGAGAAATAATGGGACATTATCACTAAACCAAGACCTAAAATATAGCTAACAAATCCTAGTGCTAGTAGCGGCCATGTTTTTTTATAACTTGCAAACTCTTTCCACAAAAATACTCCCCAAAGTGCTGCAACCATGGTTGCTCCTTGGCTTAGCGCATCAGATATTGCAAATCCAGCGGCAGCAGAACCGAATAGCACACAAGAAAGCCCAGTAGCCCAAACCAATCCAGCTGCAATTGAATAACCAAAAGATTTAGCCTTAAAGCGCTCATTGCTATTTTTAAATTTATTTTTATAAATATACCCTAATACTAGAGTGGACAGTAGCACGCCAAAGGCAAAAGCTGGCACTGCGCTAAAGGCACTGATATGCTCAGGTTTTGTCATTGAAATCATTAAAATTCGAAACACCCAACCTAAAATTAATCCAGCAATAACCGCATAGAAAATACCTATTTTGGAACCATGTGCTGCATGTTTGCTTTTATCTCGCAAGTAACAGGCGTAAGCATCAATAAAAATGGCAAAGACTATCGTGGCAACACCAGTAAATAATAAATAAACATTTGCAGAAGGCTGAGCAATATAATTGGTAATAACACCTTCAATTAAGGCGATGCCAATCCCAATTGGAAATGCAACAGACATGCCGACAAGGCGAATGGCCTTTGTTAGCAATATATTACCACCATTCCACACTAGCCCAGCTAACAATGCAAAACCTAAGGCGGAGAATTTGTCACTATCGCTCATCATCGCAGGAACATAGTAGAAACCTATCCCTAAAATGATCAAAGCGGCTAGGAATATTCCTATAGAATAATTGATATAAAAACGTATGAAAGATACGCTAGCTAAGCGCTGAAAATTAGCCCAGCTTCCCCAACATAGCATCGCAACAAATAACATAAAAACAGCTAATGGGTAAGAATGAATCACGCTATCTACCTGTGATTAAAAATTAATTGTGATTTAAGCGAGGCATTATAACTTATATCGAAACAGAGTTGTAGGTCTTACGTTTTCTTAGTAAAAAAAGTTCCGATACCAATCACTATCCAAATTAAGCCAACGATTAAAATAAATTGATTCATCCCTGCTAAAATCCATAGCATGACCAAGCAGCCTATCACCGGGGCTAATAAATAACGTGGATAATTTTTCAATGCAGGTATCCAATTATTTTGAGTTAAATTAGTGGAAATTCCTGATTTTTAATAAAATACAAATAAATGACAGCAGTATTTAATAAAATAAAGCCAATAATCGCACCAAAATTAACGAGTGAAGAGAGTAAATCAACTTGGCCGATGCTGCCTAATATGATTTGTAATATCATGATAATTAAGATATTAATCTGTGGTACTTTACTTTTGGGGTTGATTTTGCCGAAAATTGCCTTCGGTAAGGTGTTATCACGCCCCATGCCAAATAAAATGCGCGAGCATGATGCAGTGGCTACAATATTGAATACCCCCATGGCAAGGACGAAGCCTGTTGTATAAATCATTCCCATCACCTGGCCACCTGCCATTTGGGTGATATGAAACAACGAGCTGCTGATCCAAGTGGGGTTGTTGATATAATCATGCCAATTAGGAATGACGAGCATGCCTAAATAACCGGTAATAATCATGGTCGTTGCACCGATGATTAATGATAGGTAAATCGCTCGTGGCACATCACGCCGTGGATTTTTGGCCTCTTCTGTGAGTGTAGAAATAGCATCAAAGCCTAAATAGCTTAACATACCGATAGAAGTGGCAGAGGCTAAAGCCCCCCAGCTGGAAAAATGAAAAGGCTCTGAGCTGATTAAATGTCCTACCCCCATATGGTTTACAACAATAGCATGGCCCCAAGAAGTAAAACCAGCAAAAATGACAAGCTCACCAATGATTAATAACCATACACCTAATTTTGCGATAGGCTTAATACCTACTAGATTTAATCCTCCAGTGATCGCAATAAATAATACTAGCCACAGATAGTAAGACGTTTGAGGAAAGAGTTGTTGTAGATAAATTGCTGAGCTGGCCGCTGTGACTGAAGGAATCACCAGATAATCCAGTAAAATCGCCCAACCGGCGATAAACCCTAAACTAGGTGAGATTCCTCGACCGACATAATTATAGACTGAGCCTGAAAGTGGGAAGTTTTTTATTAAAATCACATAGCTAAATGCTGTGAATATCATGCCAAAAAAGGCAAGTAGATAGGGCAGAGCAACGGTACCACCTGATTGCACCATAACAAAGCCAAAGACGATGGCGGGGGCAATTGGGATCATGTAGTTCAAACCAAAGGCGGTGAGCTGCGCAGTATTTAATGATCGGTCCAGCTCTTGTTCATAGCCAAAGGAATTGAGTCGTTGGCTCTCTGTTTTCATCGTCACAGCATTTAATCTCTTAATTTACAATTAATCAAGTAAGGCTTCTGGTAAGATCTGCCCACCATCGACGACAATCGATTGGCCGGTGACATAACTTGATTCATCACAAGCAAAGTATAAGCTTGCATAGCCGATATCTTCAGGCGTGCCTAATTTACCGGTTGGAATTGTTCTCTCTTGTGCTTTAATATAATCCGTCCCAAGTTCTTCCAAACCCTCGGTTAAGATATTGCCTGGCTCTACGGTATTGATAGTAATGCCATATTGTGCGTATTCTATCGCTGCGGTTTTCACAAAACCATTAATACCGGCTTTGGTTGAACTGTAATGAGCTAAGCCTGGGTTGCCAACACGTACACCAGTAATTGATGAAGTAATAACCACTTTGCCATAACCGGCAGCTTTCATATGTTTTAAACATTCTTTAGTGATTAAAAAAGTTCCACGTAAATTAACATGATGGACGTGATCCCAATCTTGCACTGTCATCTTTTCAATCAGCACATCTGGGTAAACCCCAGCATTATGGCACAATACATCAATCTTTCCCTCTTGCTCAACCACGTGATTAATGAGTGCCTTAACCTCTTCTTCATTGGAGATATCACAGGGGTAAGTCATGGGGTGGCCTGCAAGTTCTTTAGCACACTGTAATAGCGCCTCTTGGTGTCTAGCAACAAGATAAAGTGTTGCGCCCTCGTCAGCAAAAACTTTGGCAATGCCTTTACCAATGCCACGGCTAGCACCTGTCAGAATAACTACCTTATTTTTCAATCGATTAGCCATAATTAACTCCTTATCACTTTGCCTTGAAGTTTACCCTAAATATTAACTTTTAAAAAGAAAAGCACTAACAGCAAATCCACTGGCCTTTATATAGGTCAAGCAGGCTAAGTAGAAGATATCTGTTCAAATGAGCTTTATGATACCCATCAGCTCATTGATTGCTACATAGAAAAAATAACTAACTGTATATAACTATTAGCGATTATGGCAATTAGGAACAATTTGTAGAATTTCAAATTAAAACATAATATTCTAGCAAGTTAATAAAACTATATAAATGTAACTTGTTGTTAATTATGATTTTAATTGAAAAAATATACAAAAATGGTCAGGCTGCTATTGATTTGCAAATATAAAAATGTTAAAAACCATTAGCGTTTCCTTAACAAACAGAACATTGGAGTTCTATGCATGAATTTGTGTTGCATGCGAGTCGACTAAATTTATCGCAAAAAATTTTAATTTTAATGAATTTAAACTTATTTACCTTAATCACCATTAACAGGGTTGAGCGCTTATGATTTTAGAGCGAAACACACAGTTTCACTACATTACCTATCAAGGGAAGTTGATGTTTAGTGATTTAGCATCGACTCAATTTATCGAAAATATTTTAGGTATAAATTTAACTAAAATAGAAGCAATGAATCTAGCTAACTTATTTTTATATCCACTAGGCTCAAATTATTTAATGAAAGATGTTATTGACTTGAGGTCAGGGAAAAGCAAGAGTATCACTCGCCATGTGATTCTCTTTAGCAAAAAAACATGCTTTGTTACTACGGTTGTAAAAGAGCCTTTATTTTCTCGAGGAAAAATTGTTGGAGTCATTAATAAGGCGAATGCAGGAATTGAGCAAGTCGTAAGCAATCCTTGTTTTACTGAGCTGAACTCTCTTTCCTATAACAATGAAAAATTTTCTAAATCACAGATCCAAATTTTGTTGCTACTCGCCCAGTTTCGTGGTGTTAAAGCAAAAGAAATTTCAAAGACGTTAGGTGTGCAAATGCGTACAACTTATATGTACAAATGCGGCCTACTTAATAAACTGCGTGACACCTTTGACTGTGGTGATGAGATTGATTATAGCGATTGTCTTAGCCAATTATTTCATATCGATCTTGAGCACAATAATCGCGTAATAGTTCTGCCTTTTGAAGAGCTGAAAGCACACTGTGAAAGCTTAGAGAAAAAAAGAACCAATAAAAACCAACTTAAGTGTGTCAATAATTTTGATGTTGCTACCAATGCTTTTCTAGCATTAACAAATTTTTTTAAAAAGTAGTAACCTTGAATTAAGCGATCAAAGGTAACACTCTCATTAGACAGTTATTAATTTATAAAATATCTCTCATGGTGTTTTAAAACTATGTTATTTTCTAGGCTGATTATTTGGAGCACTGTCGAAAATATTTAACGAAGCCAGAGTGCATCTCATGGGGCTGCGTTATAGTAGCGTATAAGCTTACTGAGCTGTGTGCTATGGGCTAAATGAGAATATATCGAAAAATATAAGGCCCATTAAGAACAATACAAATGGAGTGAGAGTAATAGGTAACAGCGATGGTGATCGTTGAGAAAAAGAGCTCTGTTAAGGAGCTCTTTTTAGCTTAGCTGGCCTTTATACAAACTCGGGCACAGGTCCTCGTGCAGCCTCATCAAGATGCTGCTGGTGACGTGCGCCGAATAGGCCAGTATCTTGAAGCTCTATTCCTACAGTTTTAGTGCGTCTGTCTAGGTGAGCCTCAAAGTCTCCAACGACTTCTGAGACTGAGCGTGAATGGACACTTTTCCCTGTTGAGTAGCAAGTCGGCACACTTGTTCCGAGCCCTTTATTAAGCAATTCTACACTTTTTTTTGCTAACCAACCGTCAACAGTACCACCTCTTTGTAAAACTTTCATTAATACGTTACAGCATTTTTCAGAGTCGGCCCCTGGGTTTGTTGTTGCAAAATCTACTAATGCTTGCGCTGTTCCTTGGTGGCTATGACGGCTGCTGGATTTTGGATATTTTTCTAGGTATCTATTACCTAATTCTACGAGCGTGGCTGGCGTGATCGTGTTGAAATTACCATGTTTAACTGTGTTGATTAAAGTGCCAAATTTCATAAGAAGCTACCCCTTGTGCAAGTTATAATTAATTTTTTCTGACTGGGGCTAGCTTACTTTAGAAATATTAACATTATTGTAATTTAATGTAAGTTTATTGTAAATATTATTGATTGCATCGTTTTGATGGACAGAGCTGAGTGTGTACGAAGACGCTAGATGTTTCTGTTTTGATTCTTTTACTGTAGATAGTGGAAAAGCAGCGAGTATAGCTGCTTTTCTAGGCTAGGGTTGATTTAGCTTGTGATTATTTTTGCTCCGAGGGTATTTGCAATTGTTTGGTAGAGCACCTGATGGATTTGTTTGGTGGGGTGGACTCTATCCCAAAAAATATAATTTTCTGGGTTGCTGCACATCTCACCACTTTCTGAGGTTTTAATAGCGACTAATATGTCTGCAGTTCTAGGCAGGGTTGGGTTTGCATTTAGAATTGCACTAGTTGGGTTATTGGCTTGTTGCTGTAACAGAGTGTAACTACCATGCCAGCATGAATCTTCAATGTTGGTTATATGAAGGTTATATTTTTTATTGGTTTGATCCCTGATCACAGGATCGTCGCTGACCAGATCGTTAAATAAAGGCGCTATATCAATGAGTTTAAATACCTCTCCAGAATTAGACTCGTCCGAGCTGTTTTGGTAGCTCTTTACTAGCGCTCGTAATTTATTATTGTGCATTGTTGAGAGGTTAGCGGTGGCCGTTGTATTATGTAAATCGTCTTTACTTTCTGGTGTAAATGAGAGATTCGGTAGTGTTAGAAATACAAATTTTTTAACTCCTTTGGCAATAAGGCTTTGTACTTGTGAGTCAATACTGTTAATTACTTCGCTTGTTAAGGTTTTTTGAGTTTCTGTGGAAATATTATTTTGCACAGTCAAATAATCATTTGCGCCGATAAAAATGATTGCTAAAAACTGGTTATAGTCCTTCCAGTGCTTATCTAACGCATTGGCTTGAAAGGCTGTATTTTCAGAACTTAAACTATAGGGTAAATGTTTTAAGTCTGGATTTAATACCGCCGTCGCGCCGCCAACTGCATAATTGCTTACTTCAATATTGTATTTTTTCAAATCATTCTTAAGTAATTTAGCCCAAACATCTGAATTTGAAAACATGCCATTATAATAACTTTTAGAGCTTGGGATAACACCTTGTGAATATTCAAATAAAGTGCCTTTATCAGAGAGGCTATCACCAAAGACTAAGATTCTTTTTACGTCTTTTAATAGGTCGCTTTTGGAAATATCAAGAGATTTTGGACAGGCTGAGAGGGTGATATTAGGAGTGCCATACCAGTTGTGCCATTCCATCTTGTTATTATCACTGGAGATTTTCCCTGTTTGCTGGTTGACATCAAAGTAGTTAGCAAGCCAGCCATTGTCGAGAGTGAAAGTTAAGTTGCCAATAGCTTGGTTATTTGGATCTGTAAGATTGATTGTTCTGGAGATTGTTGTGTCACTCCAGCGGCCAGTTGATATATAGGTAAATTTTTGAGTAGAGTCTTTTGCGATTTGTTTAGAGAGGCTATTATCCTCTTGTGTAAAGGTAACTGGGGTTGAACAATTATTCTCAATGTAGACGTTGATTCCTGCTTTTCCAAAGGAGAGTATGGGCAAGATTAACAAAGACGAAACAATAATATTGCTTTTTATCATGTTATTTCCTTTAAATAATAAACATAGCATTATTTTTTATTTTGATTGTGTGCTTTTGTTCTGGTCTTCCTTTCGCTTTACTTAAGGCTTAGGCTAGGATCAATAATATGGCTTGGCTATTTTTAAGTCAATACAAAATGTAACATTTTATTATTATTATTTTATTGGCGTGTGTTTTGTTTTTATCTTAAATAATGCTTTACATTAACCTGCAATAAATATAGATTTATTATGTCAAGGTGAATGTATATTCTAATATTGTCGAGATTTTTGATTAATAATCAGGCTATTGCTAATTTAACTTGCGATAGTAAGTTCGTATGAAATGTTGTTAGTTCTTGTTGCACTCGTTGGATGATTGCTGATTGCTGATTGCTGATTTATGCAGGGACCGAAAAGCGTACTTTATCTTCTAGACGCATTGCGGTTAACTCGCCTCCCCAAACACAGCCGGTATCGAGTGCATGAATGTGAGCAAGGCCCGACTGACCTTCGAGGGCGGCCCAATGACCGAAAATAATGTCAAGTTGTTGCCAGCTTGAATTTAAATTTTGAAACCAAGGTGATAAGTGTTCAGGGGCATTAGTTATTTTGCCTTTGGTTTTCAGATCTAGGCATTTTTTGTCATCAATAAAGCGAGTGCGGGTGAGGGTGTTGATAATAAAGCGCAATCTTGCTTTGCCTGTTAGATCTTCTTGCCAGCAATTTGGGTGGTTGCCGTAGAGTTCGGCCATAAAACTCTTGCACTTTGTTTCATCTTGTAACATAAGGTGAACTTCATTTGCATAATTCAGCGTGTTTTTTAGATTCCACTGCGGTGCAATACCCGCATGGATCATACAGGTATTAAGATTTTTATCGTAATGAGCTAAAGGCTGCAGTCTAAGCCAATCAATCAGCTCTTGGCTGTCAGCTGCATTTAAAATTCCATCGAGGGTATCTTTTTTATTTTTGCGAGCATGACCATAAAAGGCCGCGAGCAAATGCAGGTCATGATTGCCTAGCACGACGATACTGTGTTTGATATTTTTAATAAAGCGCAAGCTTTCAAGGGATTGTGGGCCACGGTTAATTAAATCACCTGCAAACCATAGGCAATCTTGATGATCGTCATAATTAATTTTAACGAGTAAACGTTGGAGGGCATCATAGCATCCTTGTACATCACCGATTGCATAAGTTGCCATGTGCCATTGCCTCTAATGTAAAGTCAGTTTTGATTTGAGTAGGGTGAAGGGGCTGATTTTTGCTTTAAATGGGTAACCTTGGTCGGTAACCATATCATAACAGCCTTGCATGATACCAAAAGGGGTTTCGAGCACAGCACCACTGCTGTATTGATAATTACTACCAGCTTCGATATACGGTTGTTTGCCTACAACGCCTGGTCCATCGATCTTTTCTACTTTGCCATTACCATCGGTAATCGTCCAGTGGCGGTGGGTCAGACGTGTTGGAGTAGAAGAGTTATTATAGATGGTGATGGTATAGGAGAATATATAGTGATTTTCCTCTGGAATGGATAAATCCTCGTTGTAATGCGTTTCTACTTCTATTTGTATTGATTGGGTGATGTCTTTTAGCGTCTTCATAAGTTTTAATTTTTTAATTGCTGTTATTTTGCTGTAGTAAGTTACTTAGAGTCACATATTGGGTAAGCGTGATGACTTCTGGTCTTAGCTCAGGTGAAATACCGGCGTGTTCAAGTTGTTCAGTATTTGCCATTGTCTTTAAGCTATTACGGATTGTTTTGCGACGCTGAGTAAAGGCTTGAGTGACTAATTTTTCAAAGTGTTTTACGTTTTTAGCGATGATCTTTGGCTGTTTGTAGGGTTGTAGCCTAACAATAGCGGAGTCCACTTTCGGAGCTGGGTTAAAAGCGCCGGGAGGGACAGTAAAGAGCATATCGACTTTACTATGGTACTGCGCCATAATACTCAGGCGGCCATAATCCGGACTTCCGGCGGGAGCGGCCATGCGTTCGACGACTTCCTTTTGCAGCATAAAATGCATGTCTTCTATTAAGCCTGGAAAGGAAAACAAGTGAAATAGCAAAGGTGTTGAAATATTGTAAGGCAAGTTGCCGACGATGCGTAATTGACTACTCGCTGGGTTATTGCTTTTATCTAATAGCTTGGCAAAGTTAAACTTTAGCGCATCTGATTCATGAATTTGAAACTGACTATTCATGCCAAATTTTTCTTGTAGTCTTGGGATTAAATCTCTATCGATTTCGATAACATCAAGCCTTGCTGCATCAATGGTAAGGTATTCGGTGATTGCACCAAGACCGGGGCCAATCTCAACAATGTGATCCGTATTTTTAGGCGAAATAGCATCGACAATCTGGCGAATAATATGCGCATCATGGAGAAAATTTTGCCCAAAGCGCTTGCGGGCTGTGTGGCCTTGTAGTGATTTCATTGTTGCCTTTTTGTGAAGCGATAGTGATTGCCGTTTTAATGGCTAAATCAAAACTACCAGGGTCTATATTGTCTGTGCCTGCAAGATCAAGCGCAGTGCCATGATCAACAGAGGTTCTTAAAATCGACAGGCCAAGGGTGATATTAATGGCGCGACCAAAACCGCTGTATTTTAATACGGGCAGTCCTTGATCGTGATACATGGCAATTACAGCATCGGCATTTTTTAAATGATGTTCGGTAAATAACGTATCTGCGGCAAAAGGGCCTGACACATTGATGCCTTGTGCACTTAGCACTTGAATAGCTGGAATAATGGTATCGATCTCTTCATGGCCCAAATGACCATTTTCTCCAGCATGAGGGTTTAAGCCACTGATAAGAATGCGTGGCTGCTTAATACCATAATAACGCCGCAAATCTTGGTGAACTGTATTGATTGTATAGCGAACTTTATCTGCTGTAATCGCGCCAGCTACTTGACTTAAAGGCAGATGGGTTGTGACGAGGGCGACTCGCAAAGTTTCTGTTGCTAGCATCATCACTGGTATTTCTCCGGTGATATTGGCAAAGAACTCTGTATGCCCCGAAAAAGGAATACCGGCATCATTAATAATGCCTTTATGTACAGGCCCGGTGACAATACCATCGATTTGGCCTTTTAGATAAGTATTTGCCGCTTGTTCTAATGATTGAATGACATAGCCGGCATTTTCTTTAGCAAGCTGCCCGGGTATTGCAGGTGTTGTAAGCTTGGTGGGAAGCACCTGTAATTCGCCAGGGGTATGTGCCTGAACTTGGTCTAGGCTTGCCAGCTCTTTGATTTTTATTTCTAACGCTAGATGTTGAGCGCGTTGCCTAAGTAAGCCTGGGTCAGCCAAGACAGCCAGTGCAGCAGGATAAGCATGCTGGGCGAGCATAAGAATCAGGTCCGGACCGATCCCCGCAGGCTCGCCCGGGGTAATCGCAAGGCGTGGCAGCATTAGGAGTCACCCTGGCCTAAGGTCTCTACATAGGCCTGATCACGCATCTGTTGACGCCAATTCGCAATATAGGCTTCTGCCTTTTTGATAAAGATGGCTTGCTTGGCCTGTGCTTTTGCCACCGTCTTGCTGGCATCCACTTGACGGCGGGCCGTCACTTCAATTAAGCGCCAGTCGGTTTGTGTGCGGATGGGTTCACTGATGCTATTGACTGGGAGTTTATCAATGCGTTGTTCTAGTTGGGGTGGAAGTTGACCGGGTAACACCCAGCCAAGTTCGCCGCCTTTCGCGCTGGATGTTGGATCTTCGGAGTAATTTTGCGCGACTTTAGCAAATGAAATACTGCCTTTGGTTAATTGCTCACGCAATTGGGTGAGTTTAGCCACGGCTTGTTGGTCTGAAAATATGGGTGTTGTTTTGAGGACGATTTGGCGTACTTTATTTTCGGTGACTTTAATTGCCTGCTTGTGATCGGATTTTTTGCCTGCGAGCTGAATGATTAAATAACCACTGCCAGTATCGATGAGTGGTGCAAGTTCACCGAGTTTTAATTTTTGTGCAGGGCTGACCAGCATGGTGGGAAGCTGCGAAAGTTTAAGCCAGCCTAAACTACCGCTTTTATTTGGGTTAGCACCTTGTGAATACTCTTTGGCGGCTTTGCTGAAGGTTATTTTCTTCGCTTTAATTTCATTTAAGACTTGTTGAGCCTTTGCTTTTGCGTCAGCAAGTGCTGTGTTTGAATTGTCTTTTGCAGAAATTAAGATGGTATTGATGCTATATCGAGTGGTTGCTTGTTGTTTTACTTGTCGGCGTTGCATATATTGGGCAACCTCAGCATCACTGACTTGTAAGCCTGCGCCCGCTAAAACACGTTGTTCTAGATTTCTGATGATCAACTGGTTTTTGAGAAAATTGCGATAATTGTCAACCGCAATACCCTGTTTGTTTAATGCCACCGAAAATTGCTCAGCCGACATGTTGTTTTGGCGAGCAACGCTACTAAAGGCATTGTTGACCAAGTCTGCAGAGGCATGAATATTATTACGTTTTGCCAGCTCAAGCAGGACTTTTTGGGTGATTAAGTTATTAAGAGCGGCCTTTCTGACCTCAGCCTGACTTTGACCGCGCAATTGGGCGGCCATAAATGAAGTTTCTATGGCAAGGTCTTGGCTGGTAATCACTTGGTTATTAACAATAGCAACGGATTGATTTAAAGGGGTTGCTGATGGTGCTGCAAACGTAAAAGCTGAAACGCTTAAACCCAGCATTAAAAATAAACGTTGTAGTGCTTTCATAAACTGTTAGGTCCTCTCGAATCCAGAATCACCCTGGTAACCGTTAATTTGTTGAAGAAGGCTGCTAATGCCTCCTGAGCCAAAGCGGCTCAAACCTTTGAGCAAGAATTGTAACATAATTGTGTTCTGGCCGCGTCCATCGATCGTGCTGACATCATTCGGGTCATCATCTTTGAGGCTATGGCTGACGAAAAAGCGCACGGCTGAGCAACAGCTGCTGTATTCGATACCGGCAAAGGCTGATGCCAGACGTTTTTTAGAGCTTGTTTGATCTTTAAACCAAAGATAGTTGCCCCCACCGAAGAGTCGCCAGCTGGCATTAAGCCCCCAATACATAGAAGAGTACAGGCCTTTGGTATTTGGAGGTGCCACACCGTTGATTAAGTCATCTTGTGATAAGACGCCATAGTTTTCGTTATCATGAGTGTAGCCAATGTTAAAGATATGGTCTAAATCGGGTTTATATTGGACATTATAATTATCACGTGTGAGGCGATGATCATAAGTTGACCAGTTGATATTGGTGGAAAGGGTGATGCTGGGTAAGACATTCCAGCTTAAAAAACTGGTTAGATCAGATAGACGGTGATCTAAGCCAGTCTCCGCGGGGGATAAGTTGACTTTACGATTGTGAAAATAGAAGATTTGGCCGATGCCGCCTTTTAATATTTGCTCACCATTTTCGTTGATTAAAGCCGATTCTAATGCTAGCGAGATCTGGTTCGCATCACCAATACGATCTATGCTGTAGTAACGGTTATTGGTAAACAACGAGTTGTAGTCAAATGGTTTTATGCCCGAATCAAAAATAGGAATTTGGCTTTGATCACGATAAGGCACGTATAAGTAATAGAGGCGAGGTTCTAGCGTTTGTTTATAGTTTTTGCCTTCAATATTCAAATTACGATCAAAATAAAGGCCGCTATCAATGTCGAATATTGGCATGCCACGACTTAAGTTATTATCACCGCGGTTATTGTTATTTAAATTATAATAAGTCTGTGAATAAGATAATGTTGGCTTAAAGTAACCAAAATCGGTTTGTCCTGACCAGGTGAGGTAAGGGGCGAGATAACTACGTTGGCCGGTGGGTGGTGTAACATTATCGACAGCGGCCTTATAGAAGTTGATATATTGGCTGTTAATACCCAGCTGCAATTGATCAAAGTCAACGGCATCACTAAAATTGAATTCGGGTAATTTCGAATAGTAACGGTTACCGAGAGAGAGCGTTGAATCAGGGAATTGATAGCCGGTGATATTGCCATTAAAGTTTAGATAATCTTTGTTATAGCTAAAGCCTGCACTTCTGGGGAGCTGGATGGTATTCGCCGTATTTGCAAAAGGATTTTTCGCCAGAGTGAAATCATCGAAAACATCTTTATCGCTGGCGAGGTTATATTGCATGTATGCTTTAAAGTTTGGGCTGAGTTGCGTTTGTTGGCCGAAAAAGACACTGTAACGCTTATCGCCATAAGAGTGATCATCATGAATATAACTGACGTTTAACTGACCTTGCGTATTGCCAAATAATAAATAGCGAAACTCGTTTTGCAATAATAAACCGCGCTTGGTGTAGATTGTCGGTGTGATGGTGTCATCGTAGTTCGGGGCCAAGTTTAAATAATAAGGCGTTGTTAAAGACAGACCGCCATCAGTGCTAAAGCTTGCTGTTGGATATAAAAAACCACTTTGGCGGTTATTGTTAATCGGAAAATTAAAATAGGGTGAATAAAAAACAGGGACGCCTTTTACATCGAGTATTGCATCATAGGCTTCCCCGCGGCCGGTCGCTTGATTGAGTTTGATGGTTTTTGCTTTAAGCTGCCATGTTTGTCCAGGTACCGGTGCACAGGTTGAGTAAGTCGCATCATGCAAAACGAGTAAGGCTGGACCTTGTTGTAAAATAGAGCTGGCATCGCCATGAGCATAGCCGGTACTGGGGTCAGGCAGGCGTGTGCTTTCTTTTTTTGTATTGGTTTTTTTAAGCTTTAAGCGATATTGAACATCGCTCATATTACCCTGTAATTTTTGTGGCTGCCAATTGGCTTTATTGCCTGTGATTAAAAAGCTGGGTTCGCGATAGCGGACATGTCCGGATGCATTGATTTGGGTAATATCCCCTGTTTTAGGATCACGTGTTAGGTGTACCTGATGCGCTCGCAAGTCCCGGCCTTTTTGGTATAAATAAACATTGTCGGTCAGAGTTTGGCCCGTGGGCGATAAAGTGGTACTTTTCGATGAGATATAAGTCTTA
Organism: Piscirickettsia litoralis; assembly: GCF_001720395.1. Taxonomy (NCBI): domain Bacteria; kingdom Pseudomonadati; phylum Pseudomonadota; class Gammaproteobacteria; order Thiotrichales; family Piscirickettsiaceae; genus Piscirickettsia; species Piscirickettsia litoralis. The sequence goes on along the minus strand of NZ_MDTU01000001.1, from coordinate 1,218,072 downwards.
CTTTGATTAAAAGCAAGAGGGGTTCCTGGGATAGCGAAAGGAGTCACTTGATAATAACCATCGCAGGCACGGCATGAATCCGTTGAGTCACCGCCACTGACCCAGCCTAATGGACTTTTTTTTGTCAGCGGGGTTTTTGATTTTTTTGCAGGTTTTTCTGTGTTGGTATTTATTGTTTTTGACGTAACATTGTTGCTGTAAGCGAGTGAAGGCAAAAGCCCTAATGCGGTAATCAGTTGAAGAATGAGGTATCGTTTTTTTACTATCATCATTTTTTCTTTATTTCAGCTCGTGCAACGCCAAATTCTGTGTCACACTTTTAAATAGTATACTGCTTGCTCTCAAAGGAGAACATAGTAGCATCGTATGGGTGTAGTAGACCAGGAAAAGATTTTAATGAAGAAGGTAGACCGAGCGCTGATCACATGGGCGAAAGCGCAGCTCAAAAATGATCAAATCAAGATTACCGCACTCGCAGGAGATGCCAGTGCACGATGCTATTATCGTGTGCTCCAAGAGGGTGCTCCGTCTTTAGTGTTGATGGATGCAAGACAGCAGCGACAAGAGTGCTTACCTTTTTTATCCATTGGCGATTACTTAAAGAAGGCGGGTTTAATTACACCTGAGGTTTATGCTAGTGATGTTGATCAAGGGTTCATGTTACTGACAGATTTTGGTGATGAGCTATTGATTGATCGTTTGCAGGCTTCTGGAAACCAGTCTGGTGCCTTTTATCGCCTGGCCTTTGGCGATATTGCAAAAATTCAGTCGATTAATGTGGCGAACCTAGCTGAAATTAAGGCATTTGATGCCACATTTATGATGCGTGAGATGAGTTTATTTCAAGAGTGGTTTTTATCCGCTTATCGTGACGTGAAGTTATCCGCTGGTCAAGAACAACAGTTAACCCAGTCATTGAGTAATATTACAAGCTATATTGCAGCATTACCGCAGTGCTTGATGCATCGAGATTTCCATTCTCGCAATATTATGTGCCTTACCGGCGACAAGTTAGGCATTATTGATTATCAGGGGGCGGTGATTGGCCCATTGGTATATGACCTCGTTTCATTGTTAAAAGATTGCTATATTAGCTGGCCGCGTCAGCAAGTGGAAGCTTGGGTCAAGCACTTTTATCAGCATCACTTAACGAGATTGCAAAGCGATATGATCAGTGAAGATCAGTTTCTATATGCGTTTGATATTGTCGGTTTACAACGTCACCTTAAGTGTGCTGGATTATTTGCGCGTTTAGCTTTACGAGATCAAAAAACATTATATTTAAGCGAATTGCCGCGTGTCCTTGGTTATATTAGTCAAGTGGGGCAGCTGTATAGTGAATTTAGCTTTTTCTCTGACCTGCTGAATAAGCTTGAGCACACGGATACAACACTTGCAGAAGAGAGCTCACTATGACGATAAAAGCGATGATACTCGCTGCGGGTCGTGGTGAGCGCATGCGACCTTTAACAGATACGACACCTAAACCGTTGCTCGATATTGCTGGAAAATCCCTGATTGAATACCGTATTGAGGCGTTAGTAGATGCTGGTATTCGTCATATTGTGATTAATGTGTCGTATCAGGCAGAGCGCTTAATTGAGGCTTTAGGGGATGGCAAGCGTTATGGCGCAACGATAGAGTACTCTGTAGAAAGTGAACGTTTAGAAACAGGAGGGGGGATTGTTAATGCCTTACCCTTATTATCAGATTGCTTTATTATTGTTAATAGCGATATCTGGACCGATTTTGATTTTTCGAGCTTATTACAGCAGGCATTAAAATTAAATTCTGAGGAAAGCCCTAATTCAGCATTGGCGCATTTAGTTTTAGTCGATAACCCACCTTACCATTCCGAGGGTGACTTAGAGTTGAAAAATGGTTTGATTTGTAAAAAGCGTCAAGGAAAACGGGAAAATTCGGTCACTTCTTTAACGTATAGTGGAATTGCAATTTATAAGAAAGCGTTTTTTTTAAACGCACCGCTTGAAGCGTTTCGAGTAACGAAATTATGGGATGAGCCCATCGCCCTTGGACAAATGACCGGAGAATATCACACCGGACAGTGGCGAGATATCGGTGTACCTGAGCGTCTGGAAGCGCTGCGTGAGGCGTTAGCAAAAAGGACGGTTTTAGCGTGAGTCGGGCGTGGCCTGGACAAGCTGTTTTTGATTTCATGAAAAACGGCTTGAAAGGTGCTGCTTTACTTAAAAAAATACGTTTTAATTTTATTGAAGAAAGCGCAAGTCAAACATCAGACTTAAAGTTTTTAAAGTTGCTATCGGGCGGTTTGTGTGCTGTTGTGCGGATAGAGGGAAAAATACTCACGACTGAGCTGGTTCGCATAGAGCAGGTTTTTTTCACGCGTGAACTTTTCAACGGCCAAGCTTTGGCAACTTAAACAAATGGTTTTAGCACCGCCAAGCTCAAGTTTGGAGCAGCTGATTCATCAGCTGCGTCCATTACTGGTAAAACAGCTTGAGTGGCGTCAATTGACTTTACAGGCGTTGTGTATGAGTTGTTACGTTAGCGAGCGTGGTAAGAAACACCGTATCGCTCGTTTTCGCTATATTAGTGAGCGTTTGGGCTATTCATCGCTGGAGGTTCATGCTGTTGAATCTTTGTTTGCGGCATCGGCTCAAGGCAAGAGTCAGCAATCTTGTCAAAAGCAGGCTAAAAGAGAGCTAAGCTGGGCATATCGACAGCTAGAGCTATTACCGGGTGCGAGTATGCAAGAAATTAAGACAGCCTATCGACGTTTGATGAGTCGCTATCATCCAGATAAACTCATGGCCAGAGGTTTAGGAACACTCGAAATACAGCAATCGACACAAAAGGCACAGCGGATTCAAAAGGCGTACCGCCAACTGGTACGTTCCTAAATTGGAGCTATGCTTTTTATAGAGAGAATAAAAGGTAGTTTGTTTGTGAAAATTCTAATCGCTGATGACTCGATGACGATGCGGCGCATCATTGTAAATGCACTGATCAACTATGGTGCATCCCATGATAATATTCTTGAAGCTGAAGATGGTGAGCGTGCTTTAGAGTTGTGGCAAGCAGAAAGCGATAAGATTGGGTTAGCCTTGTTCGATTGGAATATGCCGAAAATGAACGGACTTAATGTCCTTCATGTGATTCGTGATGTTGATAAAACGGTGCCGATTATTATGGTAACGACGCATTCAGATAAAACGGATGTGGTCGCTGCGGTTTCAGAAGGCGCAACGAATTACATTATTAAACCCTTTGAAGTGGATACATTAGTTTCCAAGGTCAGTCAGTTTATCGACATTAAAGAACTGGCTTAGCATTATTTCTTTTTGCCTGGTGCTTTGACTTTACCCTCTTCTAGAGTAATAGATTTAATATTGTTATTAAGCCAGCTGTAGATACGATTGGCGAGCATGTTCTGCGTTTTAGAGAAATTATATTCTTCGGACAGAAAGAAGCCTTGCTGATAATTGCTATTGCCTGCCTGCCTGCTTTTTGCTTTACGCAATAATGCCGCAGAGCGAACTTGAGGGTCATGGGCTTGTAGGGTGTAAACATCTAAAATAGGAAGCCCTTTTAATTGCTTAAAGTCAAAAAAGTTGGGTGTCACTTTGCTTGAGGCATTGAGCAAAACGAGGCCATAGACTTTTTTGTGTGGTTTGGTTTGCAAGGTAGTTAAGCGCTTGATCGGCATAGCGCCCAAGAGCGATCATGGCGATATTATGCAAGCCTTGTGAACGTAATAACTCTACGCAGAGCCAGAGCCTTTGGGTTAAAAGTTGCTGTTGCTGGCTATTATTGCTGTCTGAGCTTTTTTTGCTTTCTGTTTGTATTTTGGAAAGTTGTAAAGATAAAACAGTCCAGCCATGCTCAGGCAATGTTTGGTAAAGTGCGCTTAAAGGGGAAGGCCAACGTAGGTGTTGGCCTTCATCATGTAAGATGATGACAGCGCCTTTAGCATCGGCCTGAAGGTATTGGTTTTTGGTTGCGGTGAGAAAGGCTTTGCCATCAGCATTGAGCCAGGCATATTGTAGTTTTATTGCTGATTGGCGCTTTGTCATCGCTTGTTGTTGATTTAAATGACCACTATTAATCATAAATTCACTAGGCGAAGCGGTCGAAGGTTTGTTATTATCTTGCTCGGCTTGATCTTCAGCGCCATAAGCATTAGCCAAAGTGAGAGAGAGGGTAAGAGCAAGGCTGCTAAGAGCAAGATATTTCATATGTGCGGGTGTCTTTTATTTTTGAGTATAGCCTAGGAGCCAGTTATGCAACCTTATCTTATTGCCCCTTCTATCTTATCGGCCAATCTTGCTGCCCTTGGTGAGGATGTAAACAAGGTGATCCAAGCCGGTGGTGATTGGGTGCACTTCGATGTGATGGACAACCACTATGTTCCAAATTTAACGTTTGGGCCGATGGTGTGTAAAGCATTAAGAGACCATGGTATTACTGCCCCTATTGATGTGCATCTGATGGTTAAACCCGTTGATCGCTTGATTCCTGATTTTGCCAAAGCCGGGGCGAATTTGATCAGCTTTCACCCTGAAGCCTCTGAGCATGTGGATAGAAGTTTGCAACTGATTAAAGATCACGGTTGTCAGGCAGGTCTTGCATTCAATCCGGCGACTCCTCTGGAAGTTTTAAATTATGTGATTGATAAAGTAGATTTGGTGCTCATTATGTCGGTTAACCCTGGTTTTGGTGGTCAGAGTTTTATTCCGATGGCTTTAGAGAAACTGAAAGAGGCAAGACGTATTATTGATCATTCTGGTCGTGATATTCGTTTACAGGTCGATGGCGGTGTGAACGTTAAAAATATTGCTAAAATTGCAGCAGCCGGTGCGGATACGTTTGTCGCCGGTTCGGCTATTTTTAATGCTGAAGATTATACGCAGCGCATTGGCGAGCTGCGATCAGCTTTGGCTAAGTAGTCGTGATAGACTAAAAAAATAATGCTAGTTGTTATTGATAATTATGACTCGTTTACCTATAACCTGGTGCAGTATTTAGCGAAATTAGGGGCAAAGGTGAAAGTATTTCGCAATGACCAGATTGATCTGGTGAGTTTGATCGCGTTGGATCCGAGCCATATTGTTATTTCTCCAGGCCCCGGTACACCGAATGAGTCAGGAATTTCCTTAGAGGTGATTCGTTATTATGCTGGGAAAGTTCCTATCCTTGGTGTATGCTTAGGCCACCAAGCACTGGGGCAATGTTTTGGTGCTCGTGTTGAGCGCGCACCTCAGGTCATGCACGGCAAAACATCTGAGGTTTGGCATCATCATCAGGGGTTATTTAACGCTTTGCCAAGCCGATTTGTAGTCACTCGCTATCATTCGCTGATTGTAGCAGAGGAGAGCTTGCCGGAATGCTTAGAAGCGGTGGCTTGGTGTCAAGACGAGTCCTCTGGGCGATTGGTTATGGCGATGCAGCATAAAGAGTATCCGTTGTATGGCGTGCAGTTTCACCCTGAGGCGGTCTTGACAGAATATGGTTATGAATTATTAGCGCAATTTTTAAAGCAGTAAATTGTGCTTTTGACTATTCTTTAGAGTTACAGGCGCTTTTCTAAAAAGAAAAGAGTTTGAGGCTCACTGGGTGGGTAGATTAGAAAATGCAAAAATTGAAACTTCATGGTTTTAACAACCTGACAAAGAGCTTAAGCTTTAACATTTATGATATTTGCTATGCAAAGACACCAGAAGCGCAGCAGCAATATTTAGAGTACATCGATGAGGCCTATAGTGCGTCTCGTATCACTGAACTGATGAATCAGGTGACAGAAACGATAGGGGCGCATATTTTAAACATCGCTTATCAGGATTATGAGCCGCAGGGAGCGAGTGTGACGATGTTGATTGCAGAAGGCCCGGTCATGCTGCCAACTAAAACGATTACACCTGATGCTGTGGTTGGACATTTGGATAAGAGTCATATTGCCGTGCATACTTATCCTGAAATGCATCCTGATAATGAACATGGTATCTGCACGTTTAGGGCCGATATTGATGTGTCGACCTGTGGCCTGATTTCACCACTTAAGGCATTGAATTTATTGATAGATAGCTTTGAATGTGATATTGCTACGGTGGATTATAGAACCCGCGGCTTTACGCGTGATATTTATGGCAATAAGCTCTATACAGATACGCCGATTAACTCGATTCAGAACTTTTTCACTGAAGATGTGCGTCATTGCTATGAAATGATTGATGTTAATATTTATCAGGAAAATATCTTTCATACTAAAATGTTATTGAAAGAGTTTGATCTAGATAATTATTTATTTGGCACGACAACCAAAGAGCTGTCTAATGATGATGAGCAATTGATTCGGTCAAGAATTAAGCGTGAAATGTTAGAAATTTTCTATGGCCGCAATATGGCAGACGTCCCTATTGATGGTCGTTATTAAGCCTTTTAAATCAAATGCTACTCTTATAAAATCCCTTATAGTTTATTAAGTTATAAGGGTTTTTTTCATAAAGCTTGCTGACGAAATGGCTTGATTTAGACTATACTGTCTAGATACCAGTGGGCGCTTACTAAGCGAGAGAGTTCATGTCAGACGGCGAAGATGATCAAGCTCAACTGTCATTGAATGACTTTTCGATTCCACCACAGCCGGATGTGATTGATAAAATTCGTGAGGCTTATCCCAATGTTGGTGAGGTTTCCCGGTTAATCCATCTTGATCCCGGGCTTGCCTCTGCGACGTTGAAAGTTGTAAATTCTGCGGCCTTTAGTTTAAAGCAAAGTATCTCTTCGATTAATCATGCGGTCATGCTACTGGGGCTAGAGCGAATTATGAGCTTGGTGAATATTGCAGCTTTGAAAGAGGCTTTGGGTTGTCCTAAAAAACTCATGACTTTTTGGGATCATGCCAATGATATTGCCGTGAGTTGCGCGGTCATTGCTGAAGAAACTAAGTTTTTAACCACAGAAGAGGCTTATACTCTAGGTTTATTTCACAACACCGGCATTTTAATTCTAGGGAATAAATTTGATGATTACTTAGATATTGTGCATGAATGCTACAAACATGAAGTAGTGACTGAATTAGAAGATAAGCGCTATAGGACTAATCATACGGTGATCGGTTATTATTTAGCAAAAACATGGAAGCTTCCAGAGTTTTTATGTTTGGCGATTCGTGACCATCATGATATGCCTCATATTATGAAGCATTCTGAAGAAGAAGCACATGCATTGGCGATTCTAAAGTTATCTGAACATATTTGTAAAGAATATAAAACACTCGGTGAAGCTGATATCGATCCGGAGTGGCCACAGATCGAAGCGGTTGTCTTGGATCATTTGCATCTATCTGAATTTGATTATGAAGAAATTTGCTATAAAGTGAAAGATCGTTTGATTCAATAGTCTGCTCTCACTAATGATTTCTTTTCTGTAGTATTGTATCAGTGTGTTATAAATTATAGCAGATGAATTTGATATAATTTATGCTGTAATATGCAGTGAAAGGTAATGAATGATTGATACAGCAGATAAAGTACGTAATGTCTTATATAAGTTTGCAAATAGTTTTGATGTGAAAGATTGGCAAGGTTTGGAAGAGACCTTAAACGATGAAATTTGGTGTGATTATAAAAGTTTGCGAGGGAATGCATCTGTAAATAATAAAAGTGATTATATTCACACTAGAAAAGAGTCGCTTCACCACTTGAAAACACAGCATTTGTTTTCAAACCTAGAAATAGAAGTACAGGGCGAAAATGCATATTGTCGATTAAGTGCGGTGATTTACCGTGAAAATAATCAGGGAAATTATTTTAATACCCATGCTGTTTATAATTTTGAATTGAGTTTATCCAAAACTAATGTGTGGAAAATAAGAAAAATATCGCAGCAGGTGCTATGGAATCGTGGTGATTCTTCTATCCATAGTGGTGTGAGCGAAGGGCGGTAGGTACAATAGCATAAACGCACCTACCGATATAGTTAAGAAAGGTCGATATAACGCACTAAGGGAGAAAGTGCTGCGGTTAGTGTTCCTTTGAATGGGTTGAGACTGCTACTTGCTGTGAGTGTTAGGGAAATATCGATGCCATTGTCTTTATATTCTACAGTATAGGTAGTGGGTGAAATTTGCTTCACGTCTGTCTGTGATAAAAACTTAAATAGGCTCCATGGACCGGAGAAGCTATATGTTTTTAAAGTGCCAGAAAATAATTGCGCTTTGATAATCAAATCCTGGTTTAATGAAGCAAGCGGCCAGCTCCAATGGTATGGGAATATTGGCCCGTAGGCATAGGTAAAGCTATTGTCGCCATAATTTATTGAAATATTTCGAATGTTTTTGCTTAATGCTCGAGGCTCGATAATAAATGAGACTTTACTATCTTTGCTGAGGTTAAACATATCTGCAAGGTGTTTTACATTATTTAGTGTTTTGCTAATATTGGCATTTATTGGGAACTTCACCCCATATAGGCTTTTAGCTTGATAGTTCTTGTTAGCAAAGATAAAAGCTTCAAGATATTTTGTAAAAAATGCATGCATATCGCCATTTTTATTGATAAAATTTAAAAAATCATCTGGGCTTGCATTGTTATTGGAGGTTTTCGTAAATGGGTAGCTATCTTTAAAGGCGGTATTAAACCGGCTTTTAATGCTATTATCCCACTGGCTTTCGATATATTTATTTGCTGAGTTAAAAATAGTAATTAGGCTGGACCTTACAATTTGATTGAGCCAAGTGGCTAAAGGTTCTGGAGCTTGCAAGGCAAGTATTCTAAGTTGTTTGATTGGGTTCGTTTGACTATCGCTAAATAACTGTTTTGCCTGCTGGAATGCGGCTTGATCAGGCACTGCGCTTTGCTGAATATTCACAAAGTAGCGATAAAGGTTATTAATTGCTTGAATATAAGTATGAATGGGTGCTGGTGTATTTTTATTTGGCTGTATAAGTAGGCTATTAGAAGCACTATATGCATTAGAAATGACATTATTAGAAAGAGTGCTACTATCACTTGTAAAGCTGGTATTGTCACTGACAACTTGCAATAGTCGAACAATAGAGGACTCATTGTCTTTGGATAATAGACCAAGATTTTGTGTTGCTGCGGATAAATTGCTAAATGGCGTGACTTTAATATTGGCGATATAATTATTCCAGACATCTAAATATTGCGACCAATATAAATTATTCATCTGTGCTTCTAGCGTCGATTGGTCACTGACTTGGAAATTTTTACCAAGTATCCACTGGTTATTAATAACTGTTTTCAGAAAATCAGCATAAGAGTCTTTAAATTCACTATTATAGCCACTTTGAGTAAATAAGTAGGGGATATTAGTGTTTTTTGATATAGAGAGTGTGCTGTCTAAGTCAACAGGAGAGGTGGATAAAGATTTATTTTTTGGCTGTAAAAGTTGCTTAGATTTAAGTAAGCTTGCTCTGCTAGTGTTTTATTGTCGAGTACTGCCCGAGCCTTTTTGACGAGTTGATTATTAAGCTGAATTGGTTGGAAGTTGAGTTGTAGTAGATTATTTAATTGAAATAAGCGATTTTGCTGGGTGCTGCTACTATAGCCCACTTTTTCATTCCAATAGTCAAGATAAGTGCTATGAATTAAATTTTTGTTTAAATGTTTCTTATCACTTAGCATTAAATAGCTGCTGAGCCATTGGTATAGGTAAAGTGTATTATGATGGCTGATGGCATTGCGAATTTGGTTTTCAGCGATTGTGCTGATGTAGGGGAGAAAAGACTGTCGTAAATAATAGTGGTAAAGTCGTTTGGTTTGTGCCGGAACGCTGTTAATATTAAGCAGCCCGAATGATGGCCAAGAATGTATTTGAATGTAATTGGAAAGGCGATCTATTGTTGCTAAATTGCTAGAATTAATTAAATTTTTATTAATGTCATTATTAATATCGTAGACATAATTAATAATTTTTATTGAGTGCAACCATCCATGATGAGGAAATAGCAAGTGTACATAATAGGATGATCCCAGCGATGGCGGTGTGCTTCACTTTTTTTCGTTTTAAGCGAATTTGATTGAAATTATCAGAAATTTTATTAGAATGTTCAGTAATTTTATTAATGATTGTGTTATTTGAAAAAATAATTGTATCGTCACTCTGCCCACGTTTTCCTTGCAAGATGGGATTTAAATAGAGACCGTGGATATGCAGTGGTGTTGTACTGGTATAATGAGGGATTTCTGTAATAAACTTACTAATAATATTGCGCAATTTACTAAGCTCTAATAAAAACTTAAATGACAGGATATTATCGAATTTGTTACTTGTATTTGAAATTTGGTAATAGTGTGAGAGTTTTGTTTTTATTAGTGTATTAAAGTCACATAAAAAATTTAACATTATTTCGCTCATAAGAGCAAAGTCCTACGGTTGCAGATGTTTTGTTCTGATTGGCAAGTTTGGTATATTGTTTATAGCCTGTAAGTTCATTACTGTTAGAAAAGTAAAAATAAGTTGGAGTAGAGTAACCAATAGCCCGATTGAGTTGATTGACTGATTTAATATTTCTATTATTGATTTTATTTGTATTGATAATATTTTCACATGATTCAATGATAATAATAGAGTTTACCGGGTTGATAGGATTGAGTTTGATGAGTGGCTGAGTAATGTTTTTTAAATTGTCATCGACTAGATCATCATGTGGAAGATAAATTAAAACCTGTTGATCAGTGATGATCCAATCAATGCCATTATTATTTGAGTGTTCAGAGGACTTGATAATATTAACTTGATTGAAAATAAACCGCTTTGCCGGGTTGCTTTCGCCAATAATAATAATTATGTCATTTTTGTTAAAGTGTTTACTTTTTAATTTTTGGCAAAGGGCTTGTATTTTTGGGTTATAACTCTTGTTATTTTTTGTGGTCCTTGCTGCTGAAATGACTTTGCGAGATCGCCAAGGCTGAATGCGAAACCGCAGATTTGCAAGACCCCAAAGTAGAGCAATGATAAGAATAGTAATAGCACGAGGCAGGGGGGCAGCAAAATAATAGTGACCATTAAAGCTGATTTTTGGGCTATAAAACCAGACTAGAGCACAGAGAATTAGGCATAGTATCAATGTTACGAAGGTTCTGCTGATAAGAATGGAAAATATCTTTTTTGTAAAGTTTATCATGACACTGCCTTATTAATGCATGAGTGTGCTAAGAAGGTTGTACGTAGGAGATGAATATTCGTACAGCGTGATAGTCAGGATGATATAAAGAATGACCAAAAATGATAATGAACCAAGCAATGTTTTTTTAATTAATTTTACTTTTTTTTACTTTTTTCTCGTTAATTTTTTTTTCCTGAGTAGGTGGTTTTGGATGATATTTGGATAGCTTTTCTTTTAAGTTGTGACTGAGCTTAGCAAGTTGAATTTCACCATCTGTTTGTGCGCCATAACGACCTTTAAAGCCAAAGTTAATTGCTGTTTGGATTAGATCGAGCACATCGTGGAAAGTATCAATTTTATCCAGGCAATGTTGGCATATTTGGTAAAATTTTTCTCCCCCCCAAGATTCATTGAAGAAAAAATGAAGTGCGCCTGCTTTATCCCATTCTATTTTCTTTGACCATGAATGTAGCAGAATCGTCTCATCGATGAGGCAGCAAAGAATATAAGTGGAAGCCTTTGTTTTTTCTTGGCTTATTGATAGTTTTCCGCACTGATCGATATAATCATTGAGGCAGGAGATAACTCGGTGTCTGAGTGTATTGGCATCAAAATTTTTGATCACAATTGATTTCAAATAATAAGCAAAATACTGAACTTGATGCTTGAAGCAGTAAGTTGTCAGCAATGATTGTTGCTGCATCATTATGTGAATGAGTGAAAAAGTTTTCTGCTAAACTCATGCAAGTATTCCTCTTTTATTCCTCTTTCATTGCCCACAAATATAACTTCATATCGGGGATGAAATCACTGATATGCATGGCGATGCTGCCAGAGTGAATTAATGATTCCCATTTGTCGTGAAAGTGATTAATTTCAAAGTAGGATGTATTTTCATAAAAAGGGATATTGTAAGGAAGGCGGATGATCGAATCGATAGGAATCCCAGGTAACTGTAAGCGGATCAGGTCATTGATTTCATCAGGAGATGCAATTTTTATGAGATAAGGCAACTGGTTGCGGATAATGTCTTTATTTACTTTTCCTGAAACAGCAAGAATAATACGATGGCTTGGGCTGACTTTCTCCAATGAACCAAGGAACACACTGTTATCCATATAGCTAATGGGTATCTCAATGATATTATCTTCAATAACATAATTCAATACTTTATGTAGTGTTTGATTGAGTTTATAAAAGCTGCCATAGGGGTTAATATGATCATAAATAATTTTTTCACAATAACGGGGTTTGGTCGTGAAAGTAGCAACTTCATTGACCAACTGTAATAAGTACTCAAAGATTTGCACTGGTGCAGTATGGTCATGATCGAGGGTGTGTTCTAACAGAGGCAAATAGCGATTGATAGATTGCAATATTAATAAGCCAACCATGCCACGGTCGATGCTACTGTTATCGGCAAAGCGTGTTGCTAAGCTGTGGCGGCGTTGCTGAAGAATTTGTAAGGCGTCTTCAAGCAAACTTTGAATGGCTGTGCTGCCTGTTGTTGAAAGTAAAGGAGGGGAGAAATCGGTATTAAAAACTGGAGTGTTATCACTTTTGTGTTTAGAAAATTGCAGTATAGGAATACATTCGAGCTCAGAAATAACCGTTGTTGTGAGGAAAATATTAAGCTTACCAACAATAAGATCTTCATATTCATTAAGGCTGTCTGTGGTGTTCTTTACCTTTTTTCGGACTGCATTGTAGCGTGTTTTTGATTCAGTGCCATCAAGGTCAACTTCAAGGCCAACTTCGTTTGATTTAGTAATTGCAAGATAAATGGTTGTATCGGTTTCAATATTTTCTAGTGATAGACCACTGATATCGCCTTGACCTGCATTGATAAAAGTGCCATCTGGGAAGATCGCTGAGCATTGGCTGACAGTCAGTTTGTTTTGTTGTATGTCTGTGGGGCTGATTGTTATTGTTTTAATCCCCCAGCCGTATTTTTGCAAACAAAGCTGGTGTTGTGTGAGTAGCGCTTCAAAGTAGCGATCTTGCTGTTGGAAGTGATGAGGCTTGAGAAATAAGCCCTCAGACCACACAACTTTACCTGTATCCATTTTTAATCCTTCTGTTCTTTATGTTTTCATCGGCTCACTTTAATGGTGTTGTTGTCTAGCTTAATGGCGAGTGTCACAGAACTGGGGTGATGACTAATATCAATGACATTCTTCCAACTGTTGACAGGAAGGTCTCTATAAGCTGCGAATAAGCCAATGTAGCTTGCTGTTTTTGATAGAGGCAATGATAACTCTTTTGTTTGCCCAGGGTAGATTTCAAATGTATATGACTTAACAAGCGAGTCACTTAATGTTTTTGATGCATTTACTAGGCTTTGAAAGTTCGCAAGATCGAATAGCTCACGTTGCTTTAAAGTGTATAAATAAACAACAACAGGTGAAGGGTGATGATTAATATCAGGATTTAGATTGCTTGTGGCATTAAAATTTAGGTGTAAGCCGGGGCTGCAGCCTGCAAGTGCTATAAATGAAGTGAATAATAAAATGAGAATATGGTTTTTCATTTTATCGAATTCGTTCCTTTTGTTTTTTACTCAATCGAGAATAATATACCATGAAAACTGATGATAACAAGGAATTCAAGCGGTGGATACAAGCTAATTACTCGTTTTGTGTTTTCTTTAATTTAATAAAATAGGCAAATTTTTTGTTTAAAACCATTTAACAAAACTTTAATAATTTCTAATGCGCTTTATATTGATATCCTTTTTACCAATAGTATAATGGCAACGTGTCTAGCTAAAATTGTACTGGAAAATATGCGATGAAAATTTATAAAGGCACAGAACATGCAGCTTTAACACGTTGTTATGGCTTTGATAATAAACTCTATTTAACACTTGCTGTGATGGTTCCTTTTGAACTTAATCAAGAGCAGTTGCTGCATGAAAAAATAGTCTGGAAAGATTGCCTTGAGCAATTACGCGACTTTGAACATTTAGACCCTTATGGAATTGCTAAACAAAATACAGACATTTTAGTGCAAGGCGCGGCGTATTCATCTGAACCAGTTTCAGAAACTATTGTTAAGCTTCATTTTGAATCGATTGAGAAAACATTATTGGTGTCGGGTGATCGTTATTGGCAAGAGTCGACAGTCGGCTTGCGAGCCACTGATGCCCAAAAATTTCGGCGTTTGGAAATAACTTATCCTAATGCCTTTGGCGGTGATAAGTTTAATGCTAACCCATTAGGCAAAGGTAAGGCGCCTGAAAAAGAATTATGGCATCTCCCCAATATTGAATATCCTTATGATCGACAAACCCAACCGGGCCAACAGGTAAGGCCAGCGTCTTTTGGCCCTATCGGTGCACTTTGGCAACCTCGGTTAGAGTTCGCTGGTACTTATAATCAAGAATGGTTAGAGCGACATTGGCCTTATTTCCCATCAGATGTGAATTGGAAATATTTTAATATTGCTCCTGATGATCAACAGCTTCCTTTTATGTTAACAGGAAAAGAGCATTTTTATTTGCAAAATATGAGTGCAGAGCAACCTGTCCTTGAAGGAAGGTTGCCGGGAATTCGTGTGCGTTGTTTTGCTGAGGTGCAAGAGGGTAAAGAAAGAGTATATTCGGAAACACCAATGCAGCTTGATACCTGTTGGTTGTTTCCTGAAATAGCAACCGGGGTTATTATTTTTCATGGACAAATTCCTGTTATTGATGAAGATGCAACAAATATTAATTTTTTACAAATAGAAAGTGAGCCTTTAGGTCAGCCGTTAGATATCCAGGATTATAAAAAGAAATCAGCAGATCGCGCTAAAAATCCTGAAAAGTATTTGCCAAAATCCGCCCATGATGATTTTGACGATTTTAAAGAGCTTGAGGGAGAGCTTGAGAATTTATTTGCAAAAAATCGCCAGAAAATGGATGCAGCAAAGCAAGAATATAATAAAAAAATGGATGACGCTAAGAAGAAAGTGGTAAAGATGCATCAAGAAATGGTTGATCACCAAGATCTTGACTATGTCAAAAAAATGCATGTAATGAATAAACCAAAACCAACGGGCATGGATATGCCTATGTTCAAAGGGGATATGCCGGTTCCTAAAGGTATGGAGCAATGGCGAGGCGTTCAACTGGATGATTTTAGTCAACATATGCATGAATCTACTTCTAAGATGTATGATCTTATGGGAAAAATGAATAAAACCGTAAAATCTCTAGATGCAAATGACCCAGCATCCTATGACAAATATAAACAACTGATGGATCAATACCAGGATAGTATGCAAAATTTATTAAAATCTATGCAGAAAACACCAGGATAATCATGCTAACAAAAGCTAGATTTATGCGGAAAATGAAAAGTGGTGAGGTGATTGCAGGGCAGTCAGTCGGCCATATTACTTTTTCTGGCGATGAGCTAAATCAGTTTAATATGCAAGGTGTCAGGTTTAATGCATGTCAATTTGTTGATTGTATTATTGACCAAGCTAATTTTAATAATGCGACATTTGAGCACTGTACATTTCGATCGACTTTAATAAATCACTGCCAACTTAATACCAGCCTATTTATTCATTGTGTTATAGAGGATGTAAAGTTTAATAACGTGCTTGCAAACAGTATGCGATTAACTGAAACTAGTATAAATAGTGCCCTATTTAATCACTGTGAATGCAATGATATGAGTATAGGAGATAGCCAGTTTATTAATTTTAAGGCGAATAACACTTCTTTTTCCTCGCTCAATGCCGTGAATTTTATTATGGAGCAAGCAGAATTTAGTGATTGTAATTTAGTGTTTGCTAATTTTTATGAAATTGAAAGTCGTTCTATCAGCTTTTCATCAGTTAAAATGACAGGCTGCACTTTTTCTAAAAGCAAATTGATTAAATATAAATTTTTAAATGTTAAAGCGATCAATCTATCAATATCAGATAGTCAGTTAGCTCATAGTATAATTACTGATTCAGATTTTACGCTTGCAGATTTTACAAAGTCAAATTTACTAAGCCTAAAGTTTGAAAGAGTTAATTTCAAAAAAGGCATCTATATCGCTGGTTGAAAGTCAAGATATTGTAATGGACTCTTGCGACTTATTTAAATTTGGTGGCCATAAAGCAAACTTGTTACGGCTGGATCTAAATGGGTGTAATCTACAAGAGAGCGGTTGGTGTAACTCAAAGATTGATGAATCTAATTTTTCTAGCGTTAATGCAGATAAATCATCATTTTTTAGCAGTGAGATTAAAGATAGTAATTTTTATCGTGCAAAGCTTTCAAAGTCAGGTTTTTCCAGTTCGTTTGTTTAT
The DNA here is from genome assembly GCF_001720395.1 of Piscirickettsia litoralis. Lineage (NCBI taxonomy): Bacteria > Pseudomonadati > Pseudomonadota > Gammaproteobacteria > Thiotrichales > Piscirickettsiaceae > Piscirickettsia > Piscirickettsia litoralis. Next base: position 1,201,670 of record NZ_MDTU01000001.1, on the reverse strand, counting down.
CAGTGTGATTTTACCGCTGCAAATTTAAGTCAGGCTGAGTTTTCTAAGTCACGCTGTATTTTTGTCAGCTTTTTAGGCGCGAACTTATTTCACTGTAACTTTTATAATGCCAAGTTTGTTGAGGTTAATATTAAAGATGCGCTTGTTGATCATTATTTGGAAAAGATGATTGATAAGAACCTTGCGAATGAAGACCAGCGACCTCCACTGTTGTATGAGGGGGTAGAGTGATAAAAGAGTCTTATTACCAAGAAAATTTATTAGGTGTTGATTTTTCTAAGCAAGACTTAGGAGGAGTATCTTTTAATGAATGTAAAATTAGTCAATGCAATTTTTCTCAGGCATCTTTAGTTGGCGCTTCATTTAATAATTGCACAATAGAACGATCTATATTTAAAGGGTCGAATCAATCTTTATTATCAGTGACAGAATGTGAATTATTGGATAATGATTGTTCGGATTCTCGTATGAAAGGAGCTAATTTTTCACAGACGCTATTGAAAGATTGCAACTATAGTCACAATGATTTATTTTCAGCAAGTTTTACAAAATGCGAATTAATTGATATAGACTTTACGGCTGGTTCTTTAAAACTTGTATCATTCTGTGATTCTAGACTTGACACGGTTAATTTCAGCAAGGCAAATATGAAAGGCGGCTCCTTAGTGAAGTGTCAAAAGGTTAAGATTTGTCTAATCGATGCAAGCTTAGAGAAAGCAGTCATTTCTCATACCCACTTTTTGGACTATGACTTTAGTTCTGTGAATCTAATATCAGCAAATTTTATACATTGTAATCTACAAGGAGTTTCTTTTAATACTAATAAAATGATGAAATTATCAAGATTCATCAATGTGAACCTTGATGATGCGGAATTTATAAAAGTAGACTCGCCTTATATTTTTCTTCAAGGTGCTTATCTGAATAATGTCAAAATATTAAATTCTAATTTTTTATCTGCAAATTTGAGTCAAACTAATGCAGATAATTTAGCACTAAAAGACGTAGAATTATCACGTGCAAATCTTTCAGAAAGTGTATTTAATGGCTCTAGGTTTATAAATTGTAATTTTGAAAGTATATTGCTTCATTATGCGAGCTTCCACCAGTGTGAAATTGATCAGACTGAGCTTTCACAAGCGGCTCTTTATAAGACCAAAATTATTAAAAGTAAGGTGTCAGGTAAAGAGGTAAATAAAATTTTAGGGTCTAATAAAGAGATGGAGCAAGCCGATGCCTGGTCACCAGCCTATTAATATTGATAATGAAATAAAATCAAACTCTTTTAGTGATACTAATAGTGAGTTAATTACAGCATTTATTGCTATGAAGTCAAAATCAGTTTATCGACTATCTTCTTCTTTAGGGGCACATAATGCAGATTTAGCTTTTTCTTGTATGACAGTACCTGAAGTTGGTGATAAGGTGTTACTTTGTTGTGAAGGTGATGGGGAGTGTACAATTTTAGCTGTATTAAAGCGTCACTCTAATGCGCCACATAGTTTAAAAACGGATCGAGAGCTTATTATTTCAAATGATGAGTTATCTATTCAATCTAAAAAATTTACGGTTAAAATCAATGAAATAGATTTAGCTGCAAAAAAATGGAAATAGACTCAAGAAATAATTTATTAAGATTTGAACATTTCTCTATTTTTGGTTTCAGTGTGAGTTCATCGGTGAACTCTGTTCGCGCCATATGCTCGCTATTTGATCAAACAGTAAAGCAGCTTTTACAAAAGGCGAAATTTATTGAAAGAAAAGTTTCTGAAGCAGAAATTGTTCATGCCGAAGAAATTAATATGAAAGTGAATAATAGTGTGGCGATAAAATCAAAACAAACAAGTATTCAGTCCTCAGACTATGTTAATATTAGTAGTGATCTGATTAATATGGGTTAATATGATGAATCCAGTCGTCGAGCCTCTGCTAGACCTAAATGAATATAAATACAGTGATGAGTATTTATTAGTTAATGCTGAAATTAATAAGTTAAGCTCGAATAATCCAGATACAGTTGATTGGTCTATTATTTATAGGAACTGTCGACTTATTTTAGAGAAAGTTAATGATTTTGTCTTAGCAAGTTATTTTATATTTTCTTGTTTAAAATTGAGAAAAGTTGCAGAGTTTGAAAGTCTTTTAGATTATTTGTCAGAGCTGTTTAAAAATCATTTTTATGATGCTAATACGATGCCGAGAAAGGAGCGCTTTAAGCATGCGGCATTAGAGTGGCTTTATGAGCGAATTAAAGTTGAAGGTATTGATTTTCAAGATAGGGAACTGACAGAGGTATCAATAAACTCAATTTTGAGCAAAGTGAGCCAATTGGATCAAGTTTTACTCAATATTGGAGCTGGTTTTTGTTTTTTACCATTATGTACAGAGTTAAAGAAAAAGTCTAAACTGCTTGAGCAAGAGTACACCCAAAAAGAGCAGCTTCATGAAGCGATTGATAATAAGAATGAATATGATGATCAGGTAGTTGCTGATATTAATGATAATGAGGATAATACACAAGAAACATTTTCTGAAAATGATCTAATATTAAAGCTATTGCAAGATAATTCAGAAAGTATTCAAGCTAAAGGTGATATTGATGCAAGTGTTATAAATATTAATCGATCCTTAACTTGGCATCGTGTCAATGATTCTCAGGATGAATTGTGTCAATCAATGGTTGGTATTACAGGGGTGTCTGTTGATAAGATTTGCCATGCAAAATACCTAATAGATCAAGGTGATTATAAGAAAGCCATGGTTTATTTAGAGTGTTTATTCTGTCAGTATCCCTTGTCTTTAGATATACAGTATTATTTATTTGTCTGTAGTGAAAACTCTAAAAGCTTATTAATTGGTGAGGCGTTAAAGCATAATTTAAAAGTATTTATTATTCGCTATCCTCGGCTAATATTTACAAAGCTTGCTGAGAATGAGGCATGTGCTTCTAAGAAGACGATTAATTGGCTTCAAGAGAAAATCTTAAAAGAAGAAAAAACAATAAATCTTGAATTTAATGATGTTAGTGAATTGGTGAATTATTATCAAAATAAATTGCAAAAGCGATTGTCGGCTATTGAGCAGATTGAACTTTGTTTAGAGCGCTCTTGGCAGTTAATTAAAATAGGTTATTTTGATATGGCGATTAATGCACTTGAGAAAATTTATAAAGATTTAAAGAAAAATCCTATTTTAGTAGATTTATCCAATGAAAATACGCACTATGTTAAATGTATTTCTTTGCTTTATCATTGCTATTTTAAAAAAATATCTGAAAATAATCTTCAAGAATATCAATACGAAACATATCAGACTCTTTTAGAAAGCTTAAGTGTTTATTATCCAAGTGTAATCTTAGTAAAGGAGACGAGCGATGAGTGATGCATCAGTTGCACCGAAAGAACGGGTGAATATTGTTTATAAGCCAAATACGGGGGATCAATCTGAGACCGTTGAATTGCCATTAAAGTTGCTTATGGTTGGTGATTATACAGGTCAATCAGACGAACGAGCTGTCGAAGATAGGCGGCCTATTAATATTGATAAAGATAATTTTAATGATGTTATGCAAGGGATGGGGTTAAATTTAACTATTCCTGTGAAAAATAAAATTGCGAATGATGATAGTGAAATCAATGTTGAGCTTAAACTTGAAAAAATATCAGACTTTAAACCAGATAATATTGTCCAGCAAGTTGATGAACTAAAAAAACTGTATGAGATGCGTAAAGCACTGGTTTCATTAAAGTCTCCATTGGCGAATGTGCCTGAGTTTAGGAAAAACTTGCAAAAAGTAATAGAAAATAAAGGCACTTTAGATAAAGTATGCAATGAGCTGGGTATCGAAAAGCAAGAGGGGTAACTGGATATGGAATCTGTAGTCGTAGACGAACAAGTTAAAGATGATACTATCTTGATTGAAGATATTATTGGACATACGAATATTACACCAAACACAGATGAGTACGCGGTTGTGAAGCAGGGTATTACGGCTCTCGTTGGTGAATTGCAAAGCAAAGAAGATTTAAATAATATCAAAATTGACCGCTCTATGGTTGATTTAATGATTTCTAAAATTGATGATGTATTGTCTGCACAAGTAGATGAAATTTTACATAATGAAAAATTTCAAAGCTTAGAGTCATCTTGGCGTGGTTTGAAATATGTTGTTGATCAGACTGATTTTAGAGAAAATACTAAAATCGAAATGGTTAATATCTCAAAAGATGATTTGATCGAAGACTTTGAAGACTCTCCTGAAGTCGTTAAATCAGGCTTATATAAAGTGATGTATACGTCTGAGTATGGGCAATTTGGAGGCGAACCTTATGCGAGTGTTTTGGCAAATTACAGCTTTAATCAGTCAACTCGTGATATTAGCTTATTAGAAAATGTTGCCTCGGTTGCAGCAATGTCTCATGCACCATTTATAGCCTCTGCAGCTGAGTCTATGTTTGGTTTAGAAAGCTATGAGAAAATACCGAACCTAAAAGACTTGCATGCTATTTTCGAAGGGCCTATGTATGCGAAGTGGCGTTCGTTTAGGGAGCGTGAAGACTCTCGTTATGTCGGGTTGACGTTACCAAAATTTATGTTGCGTACGCCTTATGACCCTGAAGAAAATCCTTGCAAAACGTTTAGATATACTGAAGAAGTCAATCAACATACAGACTATGTATGGGGTAATAGTTCATTTGCATTTGCAACACGATTAACTGATAGTTTTGCACAGTTTCGCTGGTGCCCGAATATTACGGGGCCAACCAGTGGTGGTGCTGTAGATGGATTGCCGATTCACCTATTTGACTCTATGGGCGAAATAGAAACAAAAATACCGACAGAAGTTTTAATCTCTGATCGCCGTGAGTTTGAACTTTCTGAAGAAGGGTTTATTCCTTTAAGTTTTAAAAAAGGGACAGATAAAGCGGTATTTTTTTCGGCAAGCTCTATTCAAAAGCCAAAGTTTTTTGGAACAGATGAAGATGCGCGAGCGGCTGAAATGAACTATCGATTAGGCACTCAGCTGCCTTATATGTTTATTATCTGCCGAATTGCCCACTATCTTAAAGTGATTCAGCGTGAGAATATTGGTTCATGGCGTGAGCGTGCTGATCTTGAAAAAGAGCTAAACAAATGGATTAATCAATTTGTTGTTGATCAAGATAATGTCAGTGCGTCGATACGCTCAAGAAAGCCCTTGCGTAAGGCTAGTGTTAAGGTCAGTGATGTTCCGGGTAATGCGGGTTGGTACTCAATTAATATGAACATACGCCCACACTTTAAGTATATGGGTTCAGATATTACTTTGTCTCTTGTTGGGCGCTTAGAGCAAGAGTAATGGGCTTTCTTGATAAGGTTGCAAAAGCAAGCGATATGGAGAGCCATGCTCCATATCGCGTTAATCTCTACGACGATATTCAAGCATCTTTAATAAAAATATTGAATACACGAGAAGATAGCTCGAAATTGTTTAGGAATTACGGCATTAAGAATGTTGCAGATATTATTCATGGAGATCAGGTCGAACTTAGTGATTTTTGTCGGGATATTGAAAGGTTGATTGGTGAGTATGAATCAAGAATTAATAATATTTCTGTAAATTTAGGTGAAGAATGTATGGGTAAAAGTCGCTTTGAACTGATCATTAGTGGCGATATTTATCATGAAGATAAACCTAGAAAGGTGAATTATAGGACTGCAATTTACCCGAATGGCATGGCAAAGGTAATGAAGTGACGACAGTGTTTGATGACTATTTAAATAAGCACCTTTCTAGTGTTGACAAGGCAAGAGATGACTTTTTACGTTTGCACCCATCATTAGAAAATGTGATGGGGCGTGATGCTATTAGCCCTGAAGTCGATATTCTTAATAAAAGCTTGGCTTATTTAGCTGCAAAAATTGAGCAAAGAATTGATCAGTCTTATCCAGAAGTGATTTTAAAAATTTTTGATTTATTAGCACCTGAATTTATTCGTCCGCAACCGAGTGCGACAATCTTAAATTTTATTCCGAAAGAAAGAGTTATGCTTTCTGCTGCTATCATTGAAAAAGGAGTGCAAACATTTAGTAGTCAGGAAGGGAGGAATATTATCTTTGCTACGGCCGATACGGTGAAAATTCCACCCATTAAAATAATTAATTCAGTCACAGAGAAAAAACACCATAGGACTAAAGTGAGGCTAGATTATAATACTCTTGAAGGTGCAGTATTCTCTTTTGCCGATGTTAATATGCGTTATTTTATTAATAAGCAGCTAAATGAAGCTTATAACTTATATTACCATCTTTTTAATAAAATAATTTCCGTTAACTATGTTGTTAATGGGGAAAAATTTTCCGCTAAAATCGAGGATTATGGCCTTGATACATTCAATTTGAAATATTTAGATAAAATATGTTCAAGAACTAATCTTTTTCAAGAGTTTGTTTCTTTTCCAGAGCGGTTTTTATTTTTTGAGATCAATGCAGATAATAAAAATATAAAAATTGATAGTGATTTTAGTGTTGAATTTATTTTTGATGACCGTAATAATGAAATCGCTGATGTTGATTTAGAGACCTTTCTGCTGGGCTGTGTGGTAGGAGTTAATATAGAAAAGGCAACAGCGGTTCCAATCAAAAGAATACCTGAAAAGTCTAAGTATCCTGTATATATAGACAGTTACGATGAAGACTATTGTGTTTGTGATATTAAGCAAGTGAGAAGCTTTATTGTTGCTGATGGTGTGAAAAAAAATTTATGAGGCAATTTCTCAAACAAATGATGAAATTGACTCTGTTTATGAAAAAGTCTGCTCTCTTGCAAGTGATTGTAAACAATTAAAATATGCATTGCGATTTCCTCTGGAGACTTTAAATGAAGGTGAGGAAATTATTTTTACAGATCTGGAGGTTTTGCATACAACTGCTCATGAAAAATTAACAACAGCTTCAGTAAATCGCTTAGGTGATGGTGCGCCTGCTTGCTTTGATTTAAAGAATGTTAGTCGTGTATCAGAGCCTTTAATGCCTGATCTATCTGGTGACTCATTATGGAAACTATCAGGTTGTTTCAGTAGTCAATATTTTGATGTTGAGACAAAAGAAGGTTTGTCAGAGTTGATCCAATCATGGAAAGGGTTTATTTATCACGGTGATAAATATCATGTAATTGTTAATCGATTTGTTGATAGTATACAGTCAGTTGGCCGAAAAAATTTCGGCTTTTCCTTACAAAGATGTTATTTTGAATGGTATTGATATAAAGATTGATATTAATGGAAGTAAATTCACTGATAAAGGCGAAATGTATTTGTTTTGCCGGATTTTAAAAGAAATTGTATTTGATCAAGCTGAGTTAGGCTGCTTTTATCGATTGTTAATTAACGATATGGATAACATGGTTGAAATGTCATGGACAAGTATGAAGTAAATCCAATCGCTCGATCTATTGTCTACCAGACGAAAAAAATAGATATCGATGGCTTGTGTGATATAACTAGGCTAATTAATAAAAAAATAGTAATAAATTATTTTTTTATTCCAAGCCTAGTTTATCTAATCCTATTTATGATGTTGATAGTAAAAAATTTGTTTCTATCGATAATAATCTTATTTATTTTACTGCAAATATAAATTTTTTTGGCTTGACAAGCATTACTTCTCCATTGCCGGATCATTACATAGAGTCTGCTTTGGTGGATGATACGCAAAATATTACAGCGCATTTTTTCATTTTATTCGTCTTATTTTTTTGAGGTGTTTTTAAAGTTTATTAGAAAAGAGAATTATTTTTTATTTGATAAGTTAAATGAAAATAACAAGATATTTGATTATATATCTTCTATCTCAAATTTTCCTAAAGAAGCTCTATCCATTAATAAGCAATCATTTTTTTGGCAAGTTTGATTGCTGCTGGTAAGAGCAAGGCATCAATGTGCTTTTTTATAAAATCACTGTTTTCATTTGAATCGGTTAGTTTTGAGGATTTTATCTTGTCCTATGTTGATATTGGTCATGAGTTTAGAGCATGTTTGGGTTTGCGAAATTCAAGTTTGCAAGTAGATAGCTATATTGGCTCTAAGAAGAAAAGCTATCAGTCAATGGTTTATATTAATATAATTTGTAAAAATAGTGAGGATTTTTATCCGGGTGCACAGTTAACAGCATATCTATTCAAAGTAATTAAACAGCTTATTAGGTCACCCGTTAGTTTTGAAGTTTATATGACAGATAGTAAAAACAGTTGTAATCAAGCTAAATTAGGGGTGAGAAAGACGGCGCTTGGCTGGAATAGTGTTATATTTTCAAATGAAAATGAAGGAGGTAGAGCAATTAAGAAAAAACTGATATTGAAGGCGAGATGAAGATTATAATTTATAGTTTTAATTAGGAGAAATACCATGTCTATAGCATCTTTACAGTCTAACACAGCAACCTCTGCTAATAAGCAATCGAACTATAATTGTGCTGTGCAAGTCAAACTTGAAGGTAATGTCATTACTAATGCCGATGGGGGCGACCCGGTGCATAATAATGAATTTGTTCCTGTAAAAGGTTTTGGCTTGTCTATTCAGCATAGCTTTGCTGCATTTGGTACAACACAAGCGACAGATAATCGAGCAGAACAACATGTCTTTGAATTCAAGACTAAGCAAAGCAATGACTTAATAGCAGGGTGCTTAAATGCGATGAACGCTCAGGAAACTGTTGATGTTGAATTAGTTACATATCGTCGTGTCAAAGGCAGTCTGGAAGTAAGTGCGACTTATAAAATTGATAAGGCATTAATCTTAAACTTTGAGAGTATAAACTCAGAAAGTGATGATGCTTATGTCAACTTGACCGTTGCCGCACCTGCTTATCAATTTGATGGTGGTCAAAAATCAGGTGAGTATGCAACTAAAATTGCATCAAGCTAAGCTAAAGGTCCATTCATTTTGTTAAACTACAGTCAAGTCGGAGTGAGCTCTGGCTTGACTTTTAGCCTTTCATAATTGTGAACTGGCCGGGTTTGACCGTTGCGCCGATGGGCACATTGGTTAAATTTTGCATGGTTTGATCACCTGGAGACGTCGCAGCAGGTGCACCACCAATGATTAGAGTGATATTGGCTGGATTGGGGATGCGTGATGCCGGACCGCAAGCTGTGCCACTTAGCATACCCGGGCCAACGCTACCAAGAGTTGTCGCTGTTTTTGCTAGTGAATTGATTGCTGGTGATCCTCCCATAATAATATTGACGACAGGGTTTAAGGTTTCGGCAAAGTTTGCATTATTTACACTAGCAACGGCCGCTGGCCCCACAATATCAGTATCTGGAGCGCCAATGGCCATCACACCGCTCATGTTATCTAAAAATCCTGGCATTTGCTTTGCTCCTGTTTCATATCTTATAGGCGGTTGTTGTCATCACTTTTGCGGTCAGTTTCATCGCCAATCGTACGGGCAAGGGGAGTTTCTTACCGCCTTGCAAGCGTGCTTGTTCGGCATGTTGTTTCTCATCAATCGTCATTTGATTGAGAATAGCACGCGTTTTTTCATCTTTCTTGGGTATTTTAGTTAGGTGCTTTTCGAGGTGACGAGTGACTTGGTCCTCGGTTTCGGCAACAAAGCCTAGGTTCCAGCGGTCTCCGGCGAGTCCTGCAACTGTGCCAATGGCAAAAGAGGCGCTGTACCAGAGGGGGGCGAGATAGCTGGTGTGGCTTTCAAGTTCTTCTAGGCGGGTTGCACACCAGTTTAGGTGGTCGTTTTCCTCAATAGAAGCTTGTTGCATTGATTGCTTGATTGTTGGGTTTTTCAGCCGTTAGTGCTTGCGCTTGGTATAAGGCTTGGGCACAGACTTCCCCAGTGTGGTTAATGCGCATGAGGCCGGCGATATGCTCTTTTTCACTATCATTAAGTTCTGTTGTGCTTTTATCAATCGCAGGATTCGGCCGTGAACTTTTAGGTGTGGTGGTTAGCGTACGTAAACTATTATCGAAGGCGTGGATCAATCGGTCAATGTGGCTATAGTGGCGTTTTTTCATAATATACAACTTCAAAAATCTGCGATGCTGATAGACTCTAATTTTATCATGAATTTGTTAGACTGGATATCGATGAAAGAATAAGGAAAAAAATATGATGTTTATTGCAAGTGTCATTCAAATGAGTGCAAGTGACAATATAGCAAGAAACCTAGAAGCAGCAGAGCGTCTAATCGGTCATGCGAAAGCGGATGGAGCGAACCTCGTTGTACTGCCTGAAAATTTCTATTTTATGGGAAGATCATCAAAACGTTTTGATTTTGCCGAAAATTTAACTAAAGGCGCATTGCAGGAATTTTTTAGCAGAGCAGGCGAAAAAAAGCACC
>NZ_MDTU01000001.1:1158048-1191309 GCF_001720395.1 Piscirickettsia litoralis | reverse complement strand
GGACCATTCCTTTATCTTCGCACCGAAAAGACAGAATCTTATCCTGTTGCCCTGTTTTTGATGAAAATGGTCGACTTGTCAGCCATTATAATAAAATCCATCTGTTTGATGTGAATGTGCCAGGGGGGAGAGAGTCACCTGGAATCTGCTATTTTTGCGCCAGGGCAAGAAGTAATCACCGCGAAAACAGCACTGGCGAATATCGGCTTATCAATTTGTTATGACCTGCGCTTTCCTGAATTATTTCGCCAACTTGTCGGCGCTGGCGCGCAATTACTCACAGTGCCGGCGGCTTTTACTTATGTCTCAGGCGAAGCCCATTGGCATACCTTATTAAGAGCAAGAGCAATAGAAAACCAATGTTATGTTTTGGCTGCGAATCAGTGTGGTCAGCATCATCATAAATTTAAAACTTATGGCCATAGTTTGATTATTGACCCATGGGGAAAGGTGTTGGTTGAAGCTGATGAGCAACAAGAGGGTGTGTTTAGTGCTGAGATTGATTTAGATCAGCAAGAGCAGTTGCGTCGCTTTTTTCCTGTTTTAGAGTATCGTTTGCTTTAGCTGGCAGATTGCATGTTTCTTGCTTAACTAAAGGTAGGGCCTTTAGAAGGAGAGCCAGTGTGTACTCTATAACCTTATTTGTACTGCTTGGTATTGCGGTTTTTATTTTAATGCTTGAGCGTATTGTGGTTCGGCCCATTCGCTTGCGCTTAGCCGAGCATGCTGGAGCAATTGCCGGACGACCGCCTTTTTTAGTGGATTATGCCCGTGGGCTATTTTGGCTATTAGTGCTTGTATTAATCATGCGGTTTTTTATTATTCAGCCCATTCATATTAAATCTAATGGAATGCAACCGGAGCTGTCGCGAGGAGATTTTTCGATATTAGCGCGTTATGCCTATGGTTTAGAGTCGCCGTTTTCAGAAAGTTCATGGTGGCGTTGGGCTGAGCCTCAAATTGGCGATATGGTTGCGGCATTTGATCAGCGATTACTGATACGCAAAGTGGTTGCTTTACCTGGAGATGAAATTACCCAACTTCACGAAGTGCTTTATGTCAATGGCGAGGCTGTAAGTGGAGTGAAATTGCCCACTGGCCAGAAAAGAGCAGATCAGTATTTCGTGCCAGCAGGTCATGTACTTCTCGCTGCTAACGAGTTTAAGGGAATAACTTTGGTGCCCAGTGCTGCCATCTTTGGGCGTGTCAGCACTGCTTTTTGGCACTTTGGCGACTAAAGGCTATAACAGTTCACGGTGGCGATGCTGTAAATTACAGTGTTCGCTGCTGATTTGTGCAGTGAGTTTTTCGACTAAATAAACGGATCTGTGTATGCCGCCGGTACAACCGATGCTAATGGTTAAGTAACTACGATTATTTAAACTAAACGGCGGCAGCCAAGTGTTAATAAAGTTTTTTAGATCTTTAAACATGTGTTGGACATCATCTTGTTGATCCAGATAGTCAATGATTGCTGGGTCTTTGCCCGTATAATCGCGTAAGTGTGGCATCCAGTAGGGGTTGCTTAAGCAACGGACATCGAAAATAAAGTCGCTGTCTTTTGGTGTGCCGTACTTAAAACCAAAGGACTGGATTAAAACCGAAAGAGTGCTGTTATTGCTCTGGCCTAAGCGTTGGCGCATAAAGTCACGTAATTGATGCAGGTTAAATTCAGAGGTGTCTACGGTTAAATCGGCACAGCGAGAAAGGGGTTCAAGCAATATGGTTTCTTGCTGCAATGCGTCGGCCAGGGTCAGCCCCGTGTTTGTGCTGAGTGGGTGGCGGCGGCGAGTTTCACTGAAGCGGCGTAATAAAGACTCATCATGAGCATCTAAAAAGATGACTTCAACATCGATGCCTAGCTCACGAATTTTAGTGACAATAGCTTCAAAGTTTTTGAGTTGATCTAGCTGGTTTCTAACATCAATGCCGACTGCTGTGGGAGTACTTTGTGTGGCTTGCATATTACTAGCGAGTTGCTCAAGCATGGTGATGGGGAGGTTATCGATACAACGAAAGCCTAAGTCCTCTAAAATGTGTGAGCAGACGGTTTTTCCTGCGCCTGATCGTCCGCTAACAATGATGAGTTTCATCGCTTTCCAACTCCTAGAATGTAGACATTATAGTTTTCTTAATATTAGGATACTATATGACGTGTTAGTGTATTCGACAAGAGTGATTCCATGCTTTTGTAAGTTTTATAATCGTATTGAAGTGCGAAATAATTGATAGATTGATCAATTATTGGTGGTTGTTGTGTTTTAAGCTTAAGTTATCTGAACTTACTTTTCTACTTTTAAATTTACAATTAATCATTTTACAATTATTTTTATTTGAATAATAAAATCGCTATTGGAATTAAAAATGGCGCTGCTATTTAATTAACAGCGCCATTTTAGATTTATTTTTCTACTTGTAATTGATATTTGGCTTTTTATTTTGAATCTTTTCTTTGTAACGAATAAGGTTGCTATCTAATGTTTTAGCCATATCATCGATGGCGGCGTACATGTCTTTATCATGAGCGGACTTTACGACAATTTGGTCGCCTGGTACTGTTAAATTCGCTTCAGCTCGTTGTTTTAACTTTTCAACACTAAGCGTCACATGAATACTGGTAATATGGTTAAAATGGCGCTCTAAGCGAGCTAGTTTTTCATTGACGTAATCGTTGAGTGGGTCAGTTAGTTCTAGGTGGCGGGCTGTAATGTTAATTTCCATGTAGTGCTCCTCTATAACAAGCGTTTGCGCTCTTTAGATGGTGGGATGTTCATCGCTTCGCGGTATTTTGCGACTGTACGTCTTGCAATATCAATACCTTGTTCCTGTAGCAGTAGTGCAACCTTATTATCACTCAGTGGCTTTTTCGGGTTTTCACCTGCAATAATTTTCTTTATTAAAGCACGAATTGCTGTAGAGGAGTAGGGGTTGCCATCGTGGCTGTTAATGTGTGATGAGAAAAAATATTTAAGCTCAAAAACACCGCGCGGAGTGAGCATATACTTTTGCGTCGTCACGCGTGATACCGTTGACTCATGCATGTCTATCGCTTGGGCAATGTGTTGTAGCACAAGAGGCTTCATGCCTTCTTCACCTTGTTCGAAAAAATCATATTGCTCTTGGACAATACAATTAGCGACTTTTAATAGGGTTTCATTACGGGACTGAATACTTTTTAGAAACCAGCGAGCTTCTTGTAGGTTATCTTTAAAAAATGCACTGTCACGATCTGTTTGGTTCGTGCGGACCATATTTGAATAAATACTGTTAATGCGTAGTTGTGGCAAGGTTGCTGTATTGAGTTCGGCCTGCCAACGGCCTTTGACTTTGCGAACGAGAATATCAGGAGTGACATATTCCACGTCATTATAATCGAGTTGATCTGCCGGAGATGAGCTTAGAGACTGGACAAGTTCGATGGCGCCAGAAAGCTCTTCTGTACTGATTTTAAGCTGTTTGGCAAGTTGCTTAAGGTTGTATTGAGATAAATGCTCTAAGTCTTTTTGAATCAAGGCTAGGGCGGCCGATTTGTAAGGGGTTTCTTCTGCGAGTTGCGCAAGTTGCAACTGTAGAGATTCTTGTAAACTGCGTGCAAAAACACCTGTGGGTTCTAGGTGTTGCAGAAAATAAAGCACGGCCTCAATTTCTTCGATTTCTATTTCGGCTAATTGTTGATTGACTAATTGTTGAACTTCTTTTAAAGAGGTTTGCAAAAAGCCGCTGTTATCTAAACCATCAAGCAATGCGTGAGCGATGATGGTTTCATCATCTGACAGTGAGCTAATATTAATTTGCCAGAGTAATTGTTCATGCAGTGAATGGCTTTTGGCATAATTTTGGAAAAAATCAAAATCGTTATAGGGAGCGCTGGAACGTGTATTGTTAACACCTTGCCAGGGGGTTGTTGAGCTATTAAGAGAGACTGCTTCTTGAATAGATTCTTTAAGCGTTGTGTTACCGCTATCAGATTCGCTTTTGACCTCAAGCATCGGGTTGCTATCGAGCACTTTTTGAATTTCTTGTTGCAGCTCAACATTGGAGAGTTGCAATAAGCGAATGGCTTGCTGCAGTTGAGGAGTCATGGTTAACTGCTGATGTAAACGCAGTTGAAGAGATTGTTTCATCGCTTCACATCATCCGTGAACGTCTGATTCACCTTAATTTCAGTGTAAGACGAAATAGGCCAGCTTGCTTACTTGGAAAGTAAGTAAACTGGCTAGTATTTTTAATTTACTATTGAGATCAGTAAGCTGCTAAGAAATGTTAAAGACGAAATTCATCACCGAGGTAATAACGTCTGACATTAGGATCAGTGAGGATGTTCTCGGGCGTGTCTGTTGCGATAATATGGCCGGCATTGACAATATAAGCCCGCTCACAGATATCCAAGGTTTCACGAACATTATGGTCGGTAATCAATACGCCAATGTTGCGATCCTTAAGGTGAAAGATGCTTTCTTTAATGTCAGTAATAGAAATAGGATCGACGCCTGCAAAGGGCTCATCAAGTAAAATAAATTTAGGGTTTGTTGCCAGCGCCCGAGCAATTTCGACACGTCGCCGTTCACCGCCAGAAAGGCTAATACCGGGATTGTTTTTGATGTGATCTATGTTGAGCTCATCAAGTAAACTCGCGAGCTTTTGTTGGCGCTCTTGCTTGGATAGGCCAGCTTGTAACTCTAGGATAGCCAAAATATTTTGGCTGACAGTCAGATGTCTGAAAATAGACGCTTCTTGAGGTAAGTAGCTAATGCCCATTTGTGCGCGTTTGTGAATAGGCCAATCAGTGATTTCAGTTTGATCAATATAGATCTCACCTTGGTCACAAGCAACGAGGCCAACCATCATGTAAAACGAGGTTGTTTTTCCTGCGCCATTGGGGCCGAGTAGGCCAACGACTTCACCTTGATTTACGTGTAAAGAAATATCTTCGGCGACCCAACGGCCTTTATAGCGCTTAGCAATCTGATGGGCTTTTAGGCTGGCAACTGTCATGGTTTTGCCTTTTGTGTTGAAGGTGTTGCTTGCTTAGGTTCAATGACCATATGACTGCGACCTTGTTTAGACTCTGGAGTCGTCAGTATTTGGGTTTTAGTATTATGAAAAAATTTGTGGTGCTGAGAAAGTATCACCGGCTTGAGTTAGTTTTGCTTTGCCATCAAGGTCAACTTTATGTGTCTGTGGATAAACTGTGATCGTCTCTGCTTCTGCTGTCATTAATTTATCTTTGGGCTTGTAACGAAATTTAGCGGGGTGACCTGTTGCGATGATTTTCTTGACTTGGCCTTGATTATCTCGATATAAAGTGAGTTTGCTACCGGTGAGGTGACGACTGCCTTGGTCAGCGATGACATTGCCGCTATAAATAGCAATGCCCTTGATATTATTGGCCCAAAATGTATTACTCGTCACTTTTATGGCTTGCTGACTATCTGTGGTCGAAGTTGACAGCGCATAGCTGGCTAAAGGAGCTAAGCTGATGCTAACACCAATGCCTAAGCAAGCAAATGAGCTGATAACAGAGTAAAATTTAATTGATTTCATAATGCGAACGAACCTGTTTTAGAAGTTGAACAGTTCCTTTGTTAAGGTCTGCACGTAACCCTGTGCCTTGAATATAGTTGCTGGTGCCAGGCTCTGAAACAGTGACCTTTTCAGAACTGGTGGCCAGATTTTTATCGATGTTAAAGTTTAATAAAGAAGTTGTTAGCAATACCGCTTGGTTGAGTTTAGAGGCCGGTCGGTTGAGACGGACGTTGCCGGTTAAATGGATGATGTTATTTTTGACTGTCGCAAGTTTGGCATCAGCTGACCAATTACTCCCTGTTTTTGCGAGGACAGTGAGGTGAGGTGTTGTTATTGTGGAGGTATTGTTATCAAAATGCTTGGCGGTGGGTGAGGTAATAATATAGCGTAGGGCGCCCTCTGCTGTGAAGGTCGCAACAGTAATATCGCTTGCTTTGGCGTCTTGGGTCACCCCTTGATTCGCAGAATTAGAGTTGGGTCGGCTGGTTTCTATGACCAGCCAGCTTGAAAGGCCTGCGAACAATAAAAGCAGCAGGCTGGAGAAAAATGTTTGCCTAAGCATAAGGGCTTATAGTAACCCCGCTTGTAATAGGTCATGCATATGAATCACACCACACACTTGCTTTTTTTCATCAGTGACGACTAAAGAGGTGATTTTACTTTCTTCCATGAGGTGCAGGCAGTCAATCGCCAGCATTTTTGCACAGACCGTTTTGGGGCTTTTGCCCATAACATCATCAATTGGTGCACTGTTAATATCGATATTTTTGTGTAAGGTGCGTCGCAAATCACCATCGGTAAAGATGCCTAATAGTCTATCTTGGTGGTCAATGATGGTCGTCATGCCGAGGCGTTTGTCAGATATTTCTAAGAGTGCGTCGCTTAGACTGACGCCTGAGCTTACTTTCGGAATTTCGGTTCCAGTATGCATGAGGTCGGTAACTTCAAGCAATAAACGTCGACCTAAGCGCCCTGAAGGGTGAGAAAAAGCAAAGTCTTTTTCAGTAAAGCCACGCGCTTTTAACAAGGTAACTGCTAAGGCATCACCCATGACCAAAGTCGCTGTGGTGCTAGAGGTTGGAGCTAAGCCTAATGGGCAAGCTTCTTGAGTGATACTGATATCTAAGTGAGCTACGGATTGGCGCGCAAGCTCAGAGTTTGGGCTGCCTGTCATGGTGATCAGTGGAACCTTTAAGTGATTAAAGTGTGGTGTTAAGGTTAATATCTCGCTGCTATTGCCTGAATAAGAAATGGCGAGCACGACATCATCAGACTGGATCATTCCTAAATCGCCGTGACCGGCTTCACCGGGGTGAACAAAAAAAGCGGGGCTGCCTGTGCTTGCCATTGTGGCGGCGATTTTATTACCAATATGACCGGATTTACCCATGCCTGTGACCACAATGCGGCCCTTACAGCTTAACAGAATCTTTATTGCTTGAATAAAATTATGATCGATGCGATTGATTAAAGGCTGTAAACTGCGAATTTCAGTGGTAATAACCTCTTGACCTAGTTGACAAAGTTCTTGATCTGAGTACTGCTGCATCATAATTACCTAGTGGCCCGTCGCGACTTTTTTTAGTTGTAGGTATTCTAATCTATTTTGTAAAATCATAAAATGGGAACTTTAAAACAAAGATGAAGGGCCTGCAAGATGGCAGATGAGTGCCTAGTCGAAGTCAATGATGTGCATTACCAAGTGGGTCATCGACAAATATTTCGCGGCGCATCACTAAAATTCCCCAAGGGGAAAGTGATTGCGGTGATGGGGCCAAGTGGTACGGGGAAAACGACGCTATTGCGCTTAATTGGCGGGCAAATCCAGCCCAATCAGGGGAGCGTTAAGCTCTTTGGCCGAGATATTGCGACATTAAAACGTAAAGAGCTTTATGCATTGCGTCGTGATATTGGCATGCTATTTCAGCAAGGCGGTTTATTCACCGATATTTCTGTTTATGAAAATGTTGTTTTTCCATTAAGAGAGCATACCGATTTAGCAGAAGAGGTGCTTTATGAGATTGCGCTCATGAAGCTTGAAGCGGTAGGCTTACGTGGGGCACGTGATTTGATGCCGACCGAGCTCTCAGGTGGGATGGCCCGTCGTGTTGCGCTGGCACGGGCGATTGCTTTTGACCCTCAATTAGTGCTTTATGATGAGCCTTTTACTGGTTTGGACCCGGTTGCTAAAGGTGTTATCGTTAAGTTAATTCGTGAGCTGAATGATGCCTTGGGCCTGACGAGTATTTTGGTTTCTCATGATGTGGATGATGTATTGGCGATTGCCGATGAAATTTATATTATTGCGAACGGTCAAGTCATCGGTTATGGTTCTCCAGATGTATTGCAACGAAGTGACTCACCTTTGGTGCAACAGTTTTTGCAAGGTGTTGCGGATGGGCCGGTGGCGTTTCACTACCCTGCAGTGCCATATGAACAAGATTTAATAGGAGGCTAAGCTTGGTTATACAACGCTTAGGCCGTTGGGGGATTGTCCGTTGTCAAAGCCTTGGGGCGGCGACGTTGTTTTTACTACGCGTCATTTTTGGTTCAGTACGCCCTGGCCTTGTGGTTAAACAGATTTATAACTCCGGCTTTTTGTCCTTATCGATTATTGTCGTCTCTGCGGCATTTGTCGGTATGGTGTTATCTTTACAAGGTTATTATACGTTATCGCGTTTTGGTGCGAGTGAGGCACTTGGCCAATTAATTGCTTTGAGTATTGTGCGTGAGTTGGGGCCTGTCGTGTCTGCTTTGCTTTTTGCTGGGCGTGCCGGTAGCTCGATCGCTTCTGAAATTGGTTTGATGAAAACAACAGAGCAACTTTCGAGCCTAGAGATGATGGGGGTTGACCCTTTACGTTATGTGATTGCCGCGCGTTTTTGGGGGGGTCAAATATCCTTACCCATTTTGGCGATTATTTTTGAATGTTGTTGCTATTTATGGTGGCTACTGGGTCGGTGTTGACTGGCTGGGCGTGAATGGCTCATCGTTCTGGGGCAATATGCAAGCGTCTGTTTCCTGGCAAGCTGATATCTTAAACGGTGTCATTAAAAGCATGGCTTTTGGTTTAGTGGTTACCTGGGTGGCCGTCTATCAGGGTTATGTTGCACCGCCGACAGCAGAAGGTGTGGCACGGGCGACAACAAGAACCGTAATTTATTCATCACTTGCCGTATTGGCAGTGGATTTTATCTTAACAGCAATTATGTTTGGGGGCGGCTCATGAACAAGTGGTTAGAAACATGGGTTGGGCTTTTTGTCCTATTGGGAATCGCAGGTTTATTTATTTTAGTGTTGCAAATCAGTGGCATTCAATTCGCAGACTTTGGTCAGAAAAATTATGATGTCAATGCAACGTTTTCAACGGTGGGTGACTTGAAAAAAGGTGCACCGGTGAGAATCGCGGGCGTTTTAGTCGGTAAAGTAGCAGGAATTAAGCTAGATCCTGTGACTTATCAGGCAAAAGTAACTTTTCAGATTCAAGGCAATATTAAAAATATTCCTGATGATAGTTCAGCAAGTGTGCGTAGTGCAGGTATTTTGGGTGATAACTATGTGATGATCAGTCCAGGCTACAGTGAGCACTATTTAGCGAATGGTGGTAAGATTACCACGACCTATCCACCTGTCGGGTTAGATTCTTTGATTTCTAATTTTGTCGGTGGCAAGGTCAAAAAAATAACGAGGTAAGGGGTGATCTATGCGATCTATAAAAGCAGCATGGGCGGTTGTATTCTGTACTTTCGCATTTTTAGTAAATACTGGGTTTGCAGCAAAAACTCAATCCGATCAGGCGACAGCGCAGATGGGTCCACGAGCAGTCATTCAAGCTACCGTGAATGAATTAAATGTTCAACTGAGCCATTTGAAGAAAAGCCAAGCATTAGCGGGTGAATCATTAGAGAGTATTGTGAACGCAAGCCTGCTGCCGAAGGCGGATTTACGTTTTATGCTGAAGCAAGTTCTTGGGCCAGAGTGGCGAGGGATTTCGGTTAATAAACAGCAAGAGTTACTCGATGCGTTTAAGGCGCGCTTAATTACGACGTATTCTGCTATTTTGAAAAACTACAATAACCAGCGTATTAAGGTTTTCCCGCTGCGTGGTGGACTTGCGGCCAATGTGAATCAGCGCGATGGTAAGGAGACCGTGAACATTAAAACGATGATCTTTGGTGAGGGACAGCCTTTAGAGGTGACGTTCTCTATGGTAAAAACACCAACCGGCTGGAAAGTGTTTGATGTGATTGCCAGTGGCGTCAGTGTCGTGCAAAGTTTCAGCAGTCAGTTTAGACCGTTCGTTAAACAAAATGGCGTTGATGATTTGATTAAGGCGTTGAAAAAGCCAGTGAGTACATCTTAAGTTATGGTTATGGCTTCAAATCAACAGGCTGCTGACAAAAAAGCAAGCCGATTAACTCAAACCGCAGAAGGCTTTGAATTGGCCGGTAGCATTGCTTTTGAAACAGTGAACACACTTTGGCAGCAGAGCTTACGGTTATTTGAGAAAGTTGAGCATTCTTTTTGTGTTGACTTATCTAAAGTTACCGAGCTAGATTCTGCGGGTTTGGGGCTGTTAGTCGCTTGGAAAAAATGGGCAAAGACTCATGATTTAGTGATTGCTTATACTAAACCGCCGAACAGGTTATTGGCTTTGGCTGAAGTGAATCGAGTCAGCTCGATTTTAGAATTATAAATATTAAATTAGCTTATTAAATTAAGCACGTTTTAGTTTTTACTTGGGGTGGAATAATGAAAACAGCTGAAGAAATCGAACAGCTTGTCATGGCTCGACTCGATAATGTTCGAGTTTTTGTTGAAGGTGATGGCCGTCACTTTCAAGTCGTTGTAGTAGGAGACTGCTTTTCGGGGCTTTCAAAGCTGAAAAGACAACAGCTTGTCTATGCCGCATTAATGGATGAAATTACCTCGGGTGAGTTGCACGCAGTAAACATTAAGACCTACACTCCAAAGGAGTGGGGCGAAGAATCTGACGAATATTAAGTATAAAAATTAGGCAAGAAAATAAAGGGGGCTTGCCCCCTTTATTTGTTGAGGAGGCATCATGAATCAGCTCGTGATTCAAGGGGGAAGCCCATTAGTCGGTAGCATTCGAGTGTCTGGGGCGAAGAATGCCGTACTTCCCATTTTAGCAGCATCATTATTGAGTAAAGACCCGGTTATTGTTCGTAATATTCCACATTTACGTGATGTTACGACCATGGTCGAATTACTGGGCCAAATGGGTGTGGGAATTACTATCGGCGCGGAGATGCAAATCATCGTTGACCCAGGAGAGATCAAACGCTTTACCGCACCTTATGAGTTAGTTAAAGCGATGCGGGCTTCCGTCTTGGTATTAGGGCCTTTATTGTCACGCTTCCATCAGGCTCAAGTGGCTTTACCTGGAGGCTGTGCAATTGGCGCAAGGCCCATTGATTTACATATCGAGGGCTTAAGGGCAATGGGTGCTGAGATTGAGCTTAATCAAGGTTATATCAGCGCGAGAACCCATGGCAGGTTAAAGGGAGCCCACTTAAATCTCTCAACTGTGACGGTAACCGGGACTGAGAATTTAATGATGGCTGCGGTATTGGCAGAAGGGGTGACACATATTGAAAATGCCGCATGTGAGCCAGAAGTGGAAGATTTAGCCAATTTTTTAAATAGAATGGGGGCTAAAGTTTCAGGGGCTGGGACTAAAGAGATTCAAATTGAAGGTGTACCTTCTTTGCATGGCGGTGATTATTCAGTGCTGCCTGATCGGATAGAAGCCGGGACTTACTTGGTCGCTGCGGCGATTACCGGTGGTTTTGTACGTCTTGAAAATGTCTGTGTTAAAAGCTTGGGCGCTATCTTGTCTAAATTGCAAGAAGCTGGAGCGGTGATTGCATCGGGAGAAGGTTGGGTGAGTTTGGACATGCGCAACTCTGTACTAAAGCCGGTGAATATTAAAACCGCACCCTATCCGGGTTTTCCAACGGATATGCAGGCACAAATGATGGTCTTAAACGCGGTCGCAGAGGGAGTGTCTACGATTACTGAGACTATTTTTGAAAACCGCTTTATGCATGTCCCCGAACTGCAACGTATTGGGGGCTGAGGTCAATATTAATGGTAATACTGCCGTGTGCAAAGGGGGTCGTTCTTTGTATGGGGTGCCGGTTAAAGCGACGGATTTACGTGCTTCTGCAAGTCTAGTGTTGGCGGCATTGGCAGCACAAGGTGAAACGCGTATCGATGAAGTGAATCATATTGATCGTGGTTATGAATGTATTGAAGAAAAACTATTAAATTTAGGTGCCCGTGTCAGTCGAGTCGCTGAGGAATATTAAGATGGTTGCGTTATTTGAGTTAGTTGAGCATTTAGATGAATTATTAGAGGCGAAGTTGTTTAAAGATTACGCCCCAAATGGCTTGCAAGTTGAAGGTAAAAAGAAGTGAAGCGCCTGGTGACAGGAGTGACAGCGACTCAAGCTTTGATTGATGAAGCGGTGAATAAACAAGCGGATGCAGTATTAGTTCATCATGGTTTTTTCTGGAAGTCAGAATCACCTTGTGTGACAGGTATTAAATATCAGCGTCTAAAGAAGTTGCTAGAGCATGATATTAGCTTAATTGCTTATCATCTGCCTTTAGATGGCCATGAAAAATATGGTAATAATGCTATGCTTGCTGAGCGTTTAGGGCTAGAAATTACCGATACGCTTCCTGTGGATGTAAAGCCTGCGATTGGTAATGTCGGCCATTTAAAAAAACCGATGCAGATCGAAGAGTTTTCTGGTTTATTGCACCAACATTTATTACGAGAGCCGATTGTTGTAGAAGCCGGAAATCACCCAATTAAAACAGTAGCCTGGTGTACGGGTGCCGCAGAAAGCTTTATCGAAGCGGCCGCAAAGGTTAAGGCTGATGCCTATGTTACTGGGGAGATCTCGGAGCCGGTGGTACATTTAGCGCGTGAGCTTGGCGTGCACTTTTTTGCAGCAGGTCATCATGCAACAGAACGCTATGGTGTGCAGGCCGTAGGAAAGCACGTGCAAGATCATTATGGTATCGAGCATGTATACATTGATATAGACAGTCCTGCTTAATATTTTGATTTAGTTGACTCGTTTTGGCACCGTTCTTGCTCTTTATCGTTAGGTTAGGGCAAGGAGGTGTAATGCGATACAGTGGGCTGGTTTCAATACTTTTATCTTTACTGATTGCTGCGCAGGTGCATGGACTTGCTCCAGTCAACTATCAAGCGCCACTGGATAGCGTAAAATGGGAGTTTAGTGAGGAGCTTGGCTTTTGCCGCTTAACGCATGATATTCCAAATTATGGCCAAGCCGTGTTCGAGATGCGCACCGGCCGTTTGCAATCTTTTGTGTTGGACACACAGATTGGTCCCTCACGAAAAGAACCAGTGACTTTAACGACAGGCTCACCAGGCTGGCGTGCCCCTGAGCCTTTACTCTTGAATGACCAGACAAAAATGTCCCAAGGTTATGAGCCTTTTCGTTTTGGCACGATGACGGCAAGAAGGATGTTAAATAGTCTCGCGCAAGGTTATGCGCCAATATTCTCTTATGCGTCCTGGTTAGGGAATGGTCAAAAGGTGACGGTGAAGATTTCACCGGTTAATTTTAGCAAGGCGTATACAAAATATTTAACTTGTGGCAAGAAAATTCTGCCTTTTACTTTTGTTGATATCGAGCACACGGTGATTTATTTTGGCGTAAATGATCGACGTATCTTGAAAGATCAGCGTTATAAGTTAGAGCGTATTAAAGAGTATTTTAAAGTCATGAAGCCAAAGATTCGTCGTATTGTGATTAAAGGTTATGCTGATTATGCAGGTAATTACTTATATAACAAATACCTATCTATAGACAGAGCAAAGGCGTTACGTAAGTTTATCGTCGAAGATATGAAATTTGATACTAAAAAGTTGGTTGTACGTGCCTATGGCGTTGGCCAGGCGGTTGCTAATAACTCAACACGCAGTGGACGTGCATTGAACCGGCGCGCGACTATCGATATTTATCTAGAAGACCCTTAATTTTTTCAAATATTTTGCTTACAATAATAGCCTTAATAAGGGGGCCATTGTGAGCACAGCATTATCACCAAAACTAGAAGCATCGTGGAAAAAAGTTCTTGCTAATGAATTTAAGCAGCCTTACATGCATAAGCTTAAAGAATTTCTGCAAAACGAAAAGCAGTTGGGTAAAACGGTTTACCCGAAAGGTTCACATATTTTTTCAGCATTTAATTTAACGCCTTTTGATCAGGTGAAAGTCGTTATCTTAGGTCAAGATCCTTATCATGGTCCGGGTCAGGCTCATGGTTTGTCGTTCTCAGTCATGCCTGAGGTGCGAGTCCCCCCTTCGTTAAACAATATGTATAAAGAGCTGAATAGCGATGTCGCTTTTCAACACCCCGGCCACGGCTACTTAGAAGGTTGGGCCAAGCAAGGCGTATTATTATTAAATAGCGTGTTAACAGTACGCCATAGTGAAGCTTACTCTCATCGAGGTCAGGGTTGGGAAGAGTTAACCGATGCTGCAATTTCATATTTAAGCCAGTTAAAAGAAGGGATTGCTTTTTTTGTGTTGGGGCAGTGTGGCCAAGTCAAAAGCAAGGTTGATTGATGCAAATAAACACCATATTTTAAGCGCTCCGCACCCATCGCCTTTATCGGCTCACCGTGGTTTTCTAGGCTGTCGGCACTTCTCAAAAACGAATCAACTATTAGCAATGCAAGGTAAAGAACCTATTTGTTGGCAGTTATAGTTTTTAGTTGATGGATGTATTCGATACTATATCTAACATGTGGTTTTAGGCTGGCAAACTATATGAGTCCACAGTGAATTAATGCGGCATTCACTAAACTAGCCTACTCTAACCATAACTGCATAAGAGGGGGTGGTTAGAATGGAGAATATGAATCCAGCAGTGCAAAGGCAGAGAAGAAACCTTCTATTTTTAGCTATATATGCACAATGGTAGGATCAACAACCTTGTTGTTAAAGATAGCGCAATAGCTATCGTTATACCTATTCAAATGCATACACTGGATTATGAAGAGAAATTTTCAAATTTGGGCTTAAGCGAGTTGGTAGGGGTCAAGCTCAACTAAATTAATGCTATAGTAGTGAAGTCGTGTTGTTAACTATTTGTCAATTGGTCGAGATCACCTCGATGTAAGGGTAATAAAGTGAATAAAGAAAATTTTATGGGAAATAACAATCCCAAAGAACAAATGATAGATTTTACTCTGGTCTCTCTTGCCGGCCAACTTGTTGGAGTTGCTGCAAAGTTAGGTATTGCTGATATGCTTAAAGATCAGCCATTAAACATAAATGAGTTAGCTTCTAAAGTAGAGGCTGATACTCAATCGCTATATCGTTTGATGAGGCCGTTAGTTGCGCTTGGAGTCTTCGGAGAGAGTTCAGATCATAAATATGAGTTGACACCAATGAGTCAGTTTCTTCTCTCTGACCACAAAGATAGTTTACGTTATATTTCTATGTTAAATGCTGGGCATATGGGATGGAAACCTCAAGGGGCCTTATTTGATTCTGTCAAAAGCGGCAAAACAGCATTTGATACAATTTTCCAGTCTGGCTTATATACACATTTACATGACAATCCTGATGATGAAGCTCTTTTTGGTAAGGCGATGGACAATCTGACCAATATTGATTTGAATAATATTATTAATAACTTTAACCCCAGCGATGTTAATACATTAGTTGATATTGGTTCAGGGGAAGGTGGCCTGATCGGCGGAATCTTAGAAAAAAATATTAATATTAAAGGTATTCTTGCTGATAGAGAGGAAGTTTTAGCAGTAGCAAAAGAAAAACTAACCAATCGAGGTTTAAGTGAACGCTGCCAATTTATACCTACCGATTTTTTCAAATCCGTACCAAGTGGTGGGGACGTTTATTTAATGCGTAAAGTATTGCATAACTGGGATGATGACAAAGCCGTTAAGATTTTAAGCAATTGTCGACTACAAATGCACAATAAAGCTAAATTGTTAGTGATCGATGTGGTTGTACCAACGGATGATTCTGGCATAAGAGAGAAATTAAGAGACGTTGAAATGATGATTTACTTATCAGGAAAACAACGAACGGAAAAGGATTTTAAAGATTTATTTGATAAAGCAGGTTTTGATATGACTGATATCGTATCAACAACAGGCGCTTTATCTAGCATAATAGAAGGGCGTCCTCGAGTGACTCATTCCTGATAATACCTCGTTGATGCCACACCCTTCATCATACAGAAGAAAGCTAGGCTCCGTACTATCATATGCGGGTAGTACGGTGAGACATACCGCTTTTTATTTTAGTGATTAACCACTTCTGTTGATACTTCAAAAACACGATAATTGCTGCTGATTCCCTCGGGAAAGTCGATAGGGTTATCGTGTTGAACTTTACTTGCATGGTGAGTGAAAAAATAGTCCAGTGTCTTCATGGAGTCGATTTTATAAACAATAGTGCAGCGGTGCTCGTAATAATCAGCCTCTGACGATAATTCATGGAGGAGTTGCGCTGAATAAAAGCCTGGCAAAGAGAGTAGTTCTTTGATATGGCTATGAAGCCAATGGATATAGCGGTCATAGATAACGGGTTGGATGACTAGATTCGTTTCATAAATAACCATAATGCTTCCTTTGTGCGATGGACTATGAACGCTGAAAATTATTGTAAAAGATAATTTTATTAAAAGTAAAGGGCTATTTTAATATGAGCTGAGTGGTATTGAAATATAGTCAAAGTAGTTATTAATAAAAAAGGGGCTTAAAAAGCCCTTGATATTATTTTAAAACTAAAGTTTTAATTTTAGTTTTTATTTGATGCTAGCCTAACAGGCTTGTTTGCTGAATTGCTGAACCGATGTAGTTTGCCGGAGTGAGTTTTTTAAGTTCTGTTTTAACTGTTTCGGGCAAATCGAGCTGATTAATAAACTGATGCATATCCTCTAAGGTAATACGACGACCGCGAGTGAGTTCTTTAAGTTGCTCGTAGGGGTTGGCAATGCCATAGCGGCGCATGACGGTTTGCACAGCTTCACCTAAAACTTCAACGTTGCTGCTTAAGTCAGCAAGCAAAGTCTCTTCATTGATCTCAAGCTTGCTCAAGCCCTTTAGGGTGGCTTGATAACTGATTAAGCTGTGAGCGAAACCGACGCCGATATTACGCAGAACGGTGGAGTCAGTCAGATCACGCTGCCAGCGAGAGATAGGCAGTTTATGAGCAAAGTGCTCGAGTAGTGCATTGGCAATGCCTAAGTTACCCTCTGAATTTTCAAAATCAATGGGGTTGACTTTATGAGGCATGGTTGAAGAGCCGACTTCACCAGCGACGGTTTTTTGTTTGAAGTAATTGAGGGCGATATAACCCCAGACATCACGGTCAAAATCAACCAAAACCGTATTAAAGCGGCTCACCGCGTGAAATAGCTCGGCGATATAGTCATGTGGCTCGATTTGGGTGGTATAGGGGTTTTGTTCAAGGCCAAGAGAGGCGATAAAGCTTTTGGCGAAGTTCGCCCAATCGAAATTTGGATAAGCTGCAAGGTGTGCATTGTAGTTACCCACAGCACCATTAATTTTGCCCAGTAGCTTAACAGATTTTGCTTGATCAAGCTGGCGTGATAGGCGATAGGCTGAGTTAGCCAGTTCTTTACCCATGGTGCTCGGTGATGCAGGTTGGCCGTGTGTGCGTGATAATAGTGGGATACGCTGGAACTCTTTTGCTAACCCTTTGATCTTATTTATGACTTCTTCCATATGCGGAAAAATAGATTGCTCGCAAGCGGCTTTGAGCATGAGCGCATAAGATAAGTTATTGATATCTTCTGAGGTGCAGGCAAAGTGCGTCCACTCGACGAGGTGCTCAGTTTCTTTATCGGCTTTGAGGCGATCTTTAATATAATATTCAACGGCTTTAACATCATGATTGGTCGTGCTTTCAATCTCTTTGACCTTATCAGCAGCACTAATATCAAAGTCTTCGATGATGCGATTGAGCAAAGTAGTCGCCGTGGCACTTAGCGGCTTGATTTCAGTAATCTCAGGCTGGTTGGCTAAGGCTTCTAACCAACGTACTTCAACGACAGTACGGTAGTAGATGAGGCCGTATTCACTAAATATGTGACGTAAAGGTTCAACTTTGCTGGCGTAGCGGCCATCAACGGGGGAAATTGCAGTTAATGTAGATAGTTGCATCGCATCCTCTCAAAGGCGTTTGTACTCGCTAATAACGGGCTTATACTACTTTGGTCTTTATTGTTTTGCAAAGTCTGAGGGAGGAAATATCAGTGGATGAGTACGAATTATATCAAACTGTGCCTCATGTTGGTGAATATAGAGAATTGAGGCGTGTAGCCGATCTATCAGAAAAATCACTAGAAGCGGCTGAAATTGGCTTAAAGAACTCACTGTATGGAGTGTCTATTCGCGATTATCAAGGGTTATTAATTGCTATGGGGCGTTTGATTGGTGATGGTGGTTGCTTTATTCAAGTGACAGATATTGCTGTTCGCCCTGAGCATCAGGGGCATGGTTTAGGTCGACGAGTGATGGAAGCTTTGATGGCTTATATTGACCAGTCTATTCCCAAGACGGCTTTTATTGGTTTATTTGCAGATGTACCTGAATTGTATATAAAGTTTGGTTTTCAGAAAGCTAAAGAGAGTGTTCCAGGAATGTACTATTACAACTTATAGTGCTTAACCTATCTTTATTAGTTTTAATAATCATTATTTTTGATGTCTGTTGGTAAAATGAAAAAAATGAAAATAATTTGAATAAAGGGGTTGAATTAAGTTTTATTGTCCTTACTTAATTATTGTGGAGGCCAGAATGGGTCCACAGAATATAAACACTTTTACTTGCTTTATGAGGAGTAACTATTATGAGTAACTTTAATTTATCACCATTATTTCGTACTTCTGTTGGTTTTGATCGCATCCTAAATATGATGGACGATTTAACAGAGCGTCAACCTGCGAGCTACCCACCTTATAATATCGAGATGCTTGCTGAAAATAACTATCAGATCACGATGGCGATTGCAGGGTTTGCTGAGGAAAATATTGATATTCAGCAAGAGCAAAACAGCTTGATTGTCACTGGAAAAATTGCGGATGCAAAAGTGACTAAAGAACGCAAATTTTTGCATAAGGGCATTGCTGAACGTGCATTTAAACAAGAGTTCCAGTTGGAAGATCATGTTAAAGTCACAGGTGCCGCATTAGAAAATGGTTTATTGCACATCAGTTTGGTGCGTGAGATCCCAGAAGCCATGAAGCCTCGAAAAATTACAATTTCTTCGGCAGGCATTGATAATAAAGCTGTGGAGCAAAAAAGCAGCATAATCAGTAGTATCTGAATTAGCAACTAAAATCAAACAAACTTAAGCCAGCGTGATGCTGGCTTTTTTTCGTATATACAACTACAACTCTTAAGTGAATGTGGGTCGTTATAGCAGCTCTGCATCAATGAAAAGGCAAAGGCTAAGCGAGGCTTTTCAGAGTTTGTTAAAAATAACGTGACAGCGCTTGTTAATTTAGATTGAGCCTTATTGTTTTTGGGGGGAAGGTCGGTGGAATCATAAAAAATAGCATCTGATCTCCAGTATAGCCAATGTAGTAGGTTCAATAAATCATGATTTTCATAAAAAATTTTGGTGTCGAGCGAGTTAAATTCTTGTGGTTTTGGGGTTGTCTGTGCTAGATTGGCGAGAGTTCCTACCTGGCTGTGTAGTTTGCCTCAAAAGCTAAAATATCAACTACACTTTCCCCCTAGAGATATGTTTCTGAGTTATTGGCCCACGGCTGCATGCTTGTAAGGGTTTCTAACATGCATGTAAGCGTAAGTGCTTGGTGTTCCACACGAAGAAGCGTACAATGTGCAACACTAATTATAACAACTCTATCCGTGAGGAGGAGACTTTTATGACTGCCGTAGGAAAAGATGCTCTAAACACCCGTAATACCTTGAAGGTTAAGGGCAAAGAGTATGACTACTATAGTATTAAGGCTGCTGAAGGCGCCGGGCTTGGGGATGTTTCTCGTTTACCTTTCTCGCTGAAGGTGTTGCTGGAAAATTTATTACGTTTTGAAGATAATGGCACAACGGTATCTGTTGATGATATTAAAGCATTAGGTCAATGGCAAGAAAAGCGTAAATCATCGCGTGAAATTCAATATCGTCCTGCCCGTGTATTGATGCAAGATTTCACAGGCGTGCCTGCTGTTGTTGATTTAGCAGCAATGCGTGATGCTGTGGCAAAAGCAGGCGCTAACCCAACTGCAATTAACCCATTATCGCCCGTTGATTTGGTGATTGACCACTCGGTGATGGTCGATGAGTATGCTAGCTCAAGAGCATTCAAAGATAATGTTGATATTGAAATGAAGCGTAACCGTGAGCGTTACGAGTTCTTGCGTTGGGGCCAAAAAGCCTTTGAAAACTTCCGTGTTGTGCCTCCTGGAACCGGTATTTGTCACCAGGTGAACCTTGAGTATTTGGCAAAAACGGTGTGGACTTCTGAGAATGATGGCCGCCAGATTGCATATCCTGACACACTTGTTGGTACTGATAGCCATACAACCATGATCAATGGCCTAGGTGTTCTAGGTTGGGGTGTTGGTGGTATTGAAGCGGAAGCGGCAATGCTCGGTCAACCGATCTCTATGTTAATCCCAGAAGTGGTTGGCTTTAAGCTGACTGGCAAGCTAAAAGAAGGTATTACAGCCACTGATTTAGTCTTAACTGTGGTTGAGATGCTGCGCCAGCAAGGCGTGGTCGGTAAGTTTGTCGAATTTTATGGCCCAGGCTTAAATGATCTACCACTGGCCGATCGTGCAACGATTGCTAATATGGCACCTGAGTATGGTGCAACCTGTGGTTTCTTCCCTGTTGATAAAGAGACGATTAATTATCTAGAATTATCAGGCCGTGAAGAAGAAACCATTGCTCTTGTTGAAGAG
Organism: Piscirickettsia litoralis; assembly: GCF_001720395.1. Classification (NCBI taxonomy): domain Bacteria; kingdom Pseudomonadati; phylum Pseudomonadota; class Gammaproteobacteria; order Thiotrichales; family Piscirickettsiaceae; genus Piscirickettsia; species Piscirickettsia litoralis. The sequence continues at coordinate 1,170,780 of NZ_MDTU01000001.1, read as the reverse complement.
TATGCGAAAGCCCAGGGCATGTGGCGTGATGAAAATACTGCTGACCCAGTATTTACTGCGACATTAGAGCTAGATTTAGGCTCTGTTGTACCGAGTTTAGCGGGTCCTAAACGTCCGCAAGATCGTGTAGAACTGCCTAAATTACCATCTGCAATTGATCAACTAATTGCTGACCAGGGTAAAAGCGGTGAGATTGATAAAGCCGTTTCTGTAAATGGTGATTATGAGCTGTCTCACGGTGATGTGGTTATTGCGGCGATTACTTCGTGCACAAATACCTCTAACCCGAGTGTCTTAATGGCAGCGGGTTTAGTTGCTAAAAAAGCGGTTGAAAAAGGCTTAGTGCGTCAACCTTGGGTGAAATCGTCACTAGCGCCTGGCTCTAAAGTGGTTACTGAATATTTAGAAAGTGCAGGTTTACAGACCTATTTAGACCAACTTGGCTTTAATTTGGTCGGCTATGGTTGTACGACCTGTATCGGTAATTCAGGTCCACTATTACCAGAGATTGAAAAAGCAATCGCAGATAATGATTTGACGGTGTCTGCAGTATTATCTGGTAACCGTAACTTCGAAGGTCGTGTCCATCCGTTTGTTAAGGCAAACTGGTTGGCTTCACCTCCATTGGTTGTCGCTTATGCCTTGGCTGGGTCTACACGTAAGAACTTAGAAGTAGAGCCTATTGGCCAAGATAAAGATGGCAATGATGTTTATCTTCGTGATATTTGGCCAAGTAACAGCGAAGTCGCTGCAGCCGTGGCTAAAGTCAGCCGTGCGATGTTCCAAAAAGAATATGCAGAAGTCTTTGCTGGTGATGCGAGTTGGCAGAACATTCCAGTGGCAGAAGGCCAAACCTATGAGTGGAATTCACAGTCGACTTATGTGCAAAACCCACCGTTTTTCGAAGGTTTGGATAAGCCTGTGGCTGCTGTGGAAGACATTAAAGGCGCACGTCCATTGGCGATCTTGGGTGACTCGGTCACCACTGACCATATCTCACCTGCGGGTGTGATTAAAGCTGATAGCCCTGCCGGTGCTTACCTCAAATCACATGGTGTAGAGAATAAAGACTTTAACTCTTATGGGTCACGTCGTGGTAATCATGAGGTGATGATGCGCGGCACCTTTGCGAATATCCGTATTCGTAACGAGATGGTCCCAGGGGTTGAAGGGGGTTATACGCGCCATATCTCTGGTGAGCAAATGTCGATTTATGACGCTGCGATGAGATACCAAGATGAAGGCACACCACTTGTCGTCGTCGGCGGTAAAGAGTATGGTACAGGCTCTTCACGTGACTGGGCGGCAAAAGGCACGCGTTTGTTGGGTGTTAAAGCGGTGATCACTGAAAGCTTTGAGCGTATTCACCGTTCTAATTTGATTGGTATGGGTGTACTGCCATTGCAATTTAAAAATGGCCAGAGCCGCACTAGCTTGAAATTAGATGGTACTGAAACTTTTGATATCACTGGTTTGAGTTCTTTGCGAGCAGGCCAAGATGTTAGTGCAGTGATTCATCGTCAAGATGGTTCGAGTGAAAATATTACACTATTGTGCCGTATTGATACGGCCAACGAAGTTGAGTATTACCGTACCGGTGGTATTTTGCACTACGTATTGCGTAATATGATGAAAGGTGCTTAATCGTTATTAATCGATTAATATTCTTTCTTAGTTAATAAAAAGCCAGGTAAAGCTGGCTTTTTTGTTTTTATAGCATGGATTAGCTTATGATTTTATTTAGAGACTTTTGACTTATTGGTATAAAATTTTACACTTTATTTAATTTATTGATTAAATAATATTTAAAGAATATGGTTTTTCGTATGGTTAAAATTATTGTTTATCTTAAATAAAGTTCATAAAAACGTTAATTTATTTAGATTTTTACTTAAAGGTTAAGTTGCTATTTACTAACAGTCACAATTATGCAAATCTGTATTTATTTTTTGAGGTTAAGGCATTATGACTTGTTAAATAATCACCTCACCAGAAAATAATGGCCTCGCTGTTCTGATAAAAGACACTTTTGGAATATCTATAGTGTCTCCAGTAATTTCTTTATGAATCACAGCATCTATCTTTCCTGCTGGATGTTCGACGATAATACCATGTGATTTTTTTTGAGAGAGAATATTGTGCGCGACTTTGCTTGCAACTGAGCCGGGAATAAGGCAAGCTGTTGCAATGCAAATAGCGCCGGTTACGGCATGGCTGGGGTGGCAATCTTTAGGGGTAAAATAGCGCGAAGTCACATTGCCATTAAAGCGTGGTTCTGCAAGCAGAGCCATTTTTGGGATAACAGATTGACTAACATCGCCCATGCCCATGAGTATTGCGGCTTTTTGGCGGATGCTTTCCATTTTTGCGATAAGGTCTTTATCCTGATCAAGTTCTTGTTTACTTTCATAGCCTGATTTGCCCAGTGATTTTGCCAGCATCATGACAACAGGGACAGAGACATCGATACAAGAAACTTCGATATCATCGATTAGGTCTATGGGGTGTCCTGTGGACAGTAATTGACCGGTTTTCGCGCCAACAGAATCGAGAAAACTAAGTTCTATCGGTGCACTTTGTCCGGGCACGCCATCAATCGTGGTTTCTCCATCAAAACTGACTTCACCTTTTGGCGTCTGGATCTTTGCTTCGACGATAACACCGGTATTTTGATTATAGATACGGACAGTGGTTTCTTGATCTTGAGCTTTCACCAGCCCTTTGATTATTGCAAATGGGCCAACGCCTGAAAGCATATTGCCACAGTTTAAACTGGAGTCGACACGAGCTTCATTGACGATAACCTGGCAAAACAAGTAGTCAACATCGACTCCTGGTCGGGTGGATGGGCTGATAATGGCAACTTTACTGGAAATACTGCTGCCGCCACCAATACCATCAATTTGAGATTGATGAGGGGAGCCCATAATCTTTAATAACGCTTGGTCTCGTTCTTTAGGGGCGCTAGGTACGTCAGAAGCTAATAGAAAAGGGCCTTTTGAAGTGCCACTGCGCATTAAAATACAGGGAATTCTTTTCATAATATTTCCTTAATGTTGAATTAATTTAATATTAATTAAAGCCTTGGGCTTTTTTGAATCTTGCTTTTACCCTATCATGTAATAATTTTAATGAATTGTTGAAAGCTTGAAGATAACATCATTACAACCTTAGGTAATTAACCATGCCATATTGATATTTTAATTATTAATTTGTTTTATTTTTAAATAAGTAGATTTGTTTTGTTTTTTTATGTTTATTGTTTAATTTATTGTAAATAATGTTTTTATCTCTTTGATTAAATTCATTTTAATTTTTAATTTTATTATGAGTGATTTATATTGATGCTGTATAGTCATACTTGAATTAATCAGTAGTGCACTGTTATTTAATAAAAATATAGCTAGATCATAGTGTTGGGGGGCATTAATGATTCTTAGTTGGTATAAATTATATGGCTGTGGGTCTAGAGAAAACAGCCTTCAACTAGGTGAACTAGATGAGAAAATAACGATAACTTATTGATTTGGGCGATATTTGAATTTATAGAGATAATTTACACTATTATAAAATTTATGTAAGTTCTTGAATGGTAAGTGATTAAAAGCTGTTTAGAGTTATAAAATAACTTAAAACCAACGGATTGGAGCCGATAATTGAAAAAGATTCTTTGATAGTTCAGTTAAGGCATTGTATTAATAACAGGTCCTACAGAATATTAATGTTTTCTTAAAACATGAAAAAAATAAGAATATTTCCATATTGTGTAAATAAATAAAATTATATTGATCGACAATTGATCAGGTGTTAGTTTTTGAGCATAAGTTTTGTTTTGGTAGTCAATTTTGTGATGAATCTGAGTTTTTAATTAAGCTTTGATGGATAGTTTTGTAGTAGGCTTATGAAAAAGTATAGATTAGTTAAATTACTTTTTATTATTATATCTTTTGCTGCGCTTGAGTATTCATATGGTTCATTAAGTAATGATTCATTTAGCTCTGTGTTAAATAATAATTTCCCTTTAACAACAGATCAAATTCAAAAATATAAAGAAAAGTATAATGATCAGAAAAAGGCTGAATCTTCTCCTGTTGGGGAAGCTCCCAGTCAAAGCTCATCATCAATTATTTCTGTAGAGCTTCACCCTGGTGGCGTTGAACCTATTGTGCGCACATCAAAAGGCATGATTACTTCTATTGTTATGACAGATCGGCTTGGAAAAGTTTGGCCAATCACTTCCTATAGTTTAGGGGATCCAGCGAGTTTTAATATTCAGTGGAATAAAACCAGTGGAGTGCTTATGGTGCAAGGACTCAAAGATTATGGTCAGGCTAATATTGGTATCATGTTAAAAGGGTTAGATATACCTGTCATGCTTTCTTTGGTTCTAGGCCAAAAAAAATGGGATTATTTAGACTATATTCGTGTACAAGGTTATCAATCATCTGCAGAAGCACTTGCAGGGGTAACACCACATGCTCCCGACAGTTTGATTCAAATATTGAATGGTGTGCCACCACAAGGGGCTAAAGAGCTGAAGGTCGAAGGCACCTCTGCACAAGTTTGGTCCTATCAAGGTAAATATTTATTATTGACCACAGGGACTTTAATCTCCCCGCAATGGCAAGCAAAGCAAAGTAGTACTGGCCCTACAGAACTAAATGCTTATCAATTATCAGCAACACCATCGTTATTAATTTCTATGAACGGTGTGCTTAAACAAGCGACTATTTTGGGTAATTGATTATGAAAATTTTTTAAAAAAACTAAAAGCTTTTTATCTGCACACCCCAAATTACGAGTGATGATAATTTTTATTATTATTCTAGTTGTTCTTGTCGTGCTTATAAATAATATAACCGAGCCAAAAGCAACAGATCAAAATGAAAGCTCTTATGTTGCTGATCCAAATGCAAGAATGAACAGCAAAACAACAAATTATACAAATAACGTTTATGATAAAATGAACACTATCAATGAAAAAAATAAAATAAGACAAGCTGTAAATCAAGGTAAAACAGTTGCTGAAAAATCTACACAAGAAATTAACCTTCAGGCTTATCAAGAGTCTAAGTTAAGTACGCAAGATCAGCGTATTGCAGAAATAACAGGGTCAGCAACATATAAGAAGCTTGCTCAAAGAAACAATATACAAAAGAATCATGTCGCCCTTAACGAGAATAAACAGCAGAGCAATCAACAATATTCCTTACAAGTTTCACAAAAAGCTCAACAAATGCAAAGTCAAATTCAAGGCATGGTCAGTGATTGGGATAAGGTTTCTTTGCAAGCAAATGTTGTTGGCAAAATTCCTTCTATAACTAAATTATCAAATAGCCAAGTTGATGGGAAGAATGGAGCTGGTGGGAGCGTTATAGAAAAAGCAGGTGCTATTTTATTTGCCGTCTTAGATACACAGCTAAATAGTGATCAACCAGGTACTCCTGTGATGGCAACAATTGTTCAAGGAAAGTTTAAAAATGCTAAATTATTAGGCAGTTTTAAGCGCGAAGATGAAAAGCTTGTGGTCAGTTTCGATCATATGTCTTTACCTGCGCTGGATCATAGTATTTCGATTAAAGCGTATGCTATTAATGCAACAACTGCACAAAATGCACTAGCCTCTGATGTTGATAATCACTATTTGCTCCGTTATGGAGGGTTATTTGCCTCAGCTTTTTTACAGGGATTTGGGCAATATTTTTCTGATACGTCCAATAGTCTATGTGATGGATCAACAACATGTATTGTAACGGGTGACCAATCATCCTCGGCAACAGAGCAAACTTCTCAAAAGGCCGTTTATTCTGGGCTTGGGCAAGTTGGAGCAACACTCGGTGAAAAAGCGGCATCCGAATTTAATCGTCCACCAACGGTGACATTGAATCAGGGTGTTGGTATGGGAATTTTGTTTATGTCTGATGTGAAGGTGTAGAAATTATGAGTAACTCAGAAGAGAATTATAACTTCGATGATGATTTTGATGTAAGCAGCAGTAAAAATAAGCTTGAAACCGAGAATAGTTCGACGGTACAACGTAATAGTGAAAGCACGAAAAGTAAGCACTCGGTGTTATTATGGGAAAATATAAAGCCAATGCTTCATTACTATATTATTGCATTAATCGCTTTTGTTATTGCTGGTGTTATGATGCATAGTGCTTATCGCAAACTGTATCCTGAGAAAAAAAGCACACCTGCTCAATCTAAAAGTTTGAATTTTTCTAAAGCAGGTAGTCAAAGTAAATCCAATCATCAGGAGAATTTAATAACTCAAGAGAATGGCAAACGCCAGATTAATAATGAGTCAGTTAACAGTCGGACAGTGACTAGTAATAGCCAACAGAATAAAAGTGAATTTAAAAATAATCATGCTTTTACCTCTGCTGATTATAAGGAGATTAATTCAAAGTTAGAGTCCCTTGAGTCAAAAGTTGATCAGTTAAGCCAGGGGGTTAAAAACCTAACTCGCTTAAAAAATAACTCTGATAGTAGCAATGATAAACTTAAAGAGATGATAGAGAAAATTCAAAATGGTCAAAGTAAAATTAATAAAAATATATCTTTGCTATCTTCTGGTTTAAGTTCAAGTAATAACAAAGTTAATGAGCTGGAAGAAACGGTTAAAAAAGAAAATAGTCAGATTAAATTGATGATTGCAAAACAATATAATCATCGTGAGAAACTAAGCTTAAGGGCTATTATTACAGGTCGTGCATGGCTTGTTAATAATGCGGGGGTCACTCTTACTGTTACTAAAGATAGTGATATTCCAGGCTATGGTCATGTTGTTAATATTGATGACAAAAAAGATGAAGTGGTAATGAGTTCTGGTTTTATCTTTAGTTAGTTTTATTTAATAAGAGAAAGCTAATATGAGTAAAAAATACAAATTATTATCATTAGTTAAAAGACTATCTGTTGCTGTTATGTTTCAGATGATATCTTCTAGATATTGTTATGCATCGACTAATGGTAATGCTTATAGCTTTGTAACAATGTCAAAAAATTGGCAAGAAACGTTAACTCATATTGCTATCTTTGTTCAATTCGCTTCTGCTTTGTCTGGAGTGATGCTAGTGATTATTGGCTTGGTCAAACTAAGACAGAATCAAGCAAACCAAGGGCAGCAACAAAATATGATGGTAGGATCCTCCTATTTAATTATTGGGGGAATGCTTTTAGCCCTTGGTTGTATCGTGGTTGTTTTAAGTAATTCAGTAAACCCTGTTGATGGAGGAATAACTCAAGGGATTAAAAGTATTATGGGTTTTGCACCACCACCATCTACACCAACTAATATTTATGATGGGATCATTATTTATTTCTTAATGCCGTTTCTGCAGCTAATTGACATTATAAGCCCTGTTGTCGGTATTATTACGCTTTGTGTTGGTGTGCATCGACTTCGTTATCATACTAACCCTCAAATGATGTCAATGCATCGTCGGTCACCAATGGCGACAGGGTTTTACTTTTTTGTTGGCTCTGTTTTATTAGCTCCTTTTTATATTATTCAAGCATTAAGTGGATCTTTGTTTGAAACCCCACAGCTTATACAAAGTGTCTGTGGCGTTAGTGAAGAAACTTTTTTATCTTATTTTGGCAATTTGGAAAACCAGTACATTATATCATTTGCTGGTGGTGGAAGCTGTATACCGGTGTCATCTGCAACAAGTACAACTGATAATTTAATAAAGCTAACTTATGCGGTTTTATTTGTTGTTGGCTTTATGTCTTTTTTACGAGGAATTTTTTCTACTAACTAAACTAGGTGAACATATGGGAGGTGCTGAGGCAAGTGTGTCAAAAGTTGTTGCGCATATTCTTGCAGGAATTTGTGCGATGAACGCGAATGTGTTCATTGAGATCGCAAGCTATAGCTATTCGATAATAGCGAGCTTGCCTGTTAATTAAGCTTATTTATTTGAGGAATTAATTATGAAATTAATTAATAAAACATTGATTAAGAGTGCAGTCCTTATACTCATTTCTGTGTTGGCCATTGTCACTTCGGCATATGCAGGCAAGGATACGGGCGCTGCCACAGTAACGGCTTTGTTTAACGGCTGGAAAGCGACGCTGCTAAATGTACTCGTGTTTATTGAGTTTGTTAGTGGCTTTGGTGGAGTCATTCTTATTGTTATGGGGTTATTTCAACTGCGCAGTGGGCATTCAGGACAGGGTGGTGGTCAGCAAGTACAAACGAAGTCTGGTTTTATTTATATGACTCTTGGTGGGTCACTGTTGGTTGTTGGTACGATTGCAGGGGTACTTGGTAACAGTGCTAACGGTGGCGTATCAGCAAGTGTAGAGTCAACTTTAAATGCATATGGTTTTACTAATACTAATCCTAATTCTTAATGCTTAAGTGCTGGAGTAGGTTATGAAGACATCTTTAATTATAATAGGTTTTAGTGTTGTTATTATATTACAAGGCTGCTCTTCACAACCTACTAAGGTTGACCAGCAATTAGTTATTGGTACGCAGCTTGAAAAAAATAAAGAGATCCAACAGGCATTAGCACAGGCAGTTTCACAAACAAGTTCGGCTTTATCTAGTTTATCTCAAATTAGACGTGCCCAGTATCCAAAGCAACAGGTCATGCCATTTACCAATATTCATGATAGAAACCTTAATAAGAAAATATCAATTAATTGGTATGGCCCTATAAATTCAGTGGTTAAAAATATTGCAAATGTAGTCGGGTTTAAGTATCAAGAATTTGGTAAATCGCCTAGCTTGCCTATATTAGTCAATATTAACTATCAATTCACTGCGGCATTAACCGTTTTACAAAATATAGAGTTACAAGCAAATAATAAAGCAGCTATTCAAATACTACCTGATCAAAAAATTATTAGCTTGAGGTATTTAACTAATGATTGATCATACTTTATATACATTGCAGCAGTTAAGTGATTTATCAAGTAAATCAAATTATTATGAACAGCAACAAAGTTTAACAATACGCTTACGTGCGGTAAAAGATGCTGCATTATCACTGGGCGCTCAGGCAGGGTTAGCAAAAGAGTCTAAAATTGTTGATAGTTTTTTGGTTAGTTACAGCAATCAGCTTGATAAAATATTTGATTTTAACCAAATTTTATCAAATGGGGATGTTTTACCTCCTGTGATTATAAACTCAAATAATTCAGTTAATCTTGGGCAAGGCGCACAATCCATTCGAGTGGCAGGGAAAACATACAAGATAATAAGTCAAGTTAAGTTTGTGACTGCACCACCGACTTGGCGTGATTACCTTTATATGGATTACTCAAAGCCTGATTTACCGAATAAGATCTTATTGCCTAAAAATGAGAGTGAGCAAGAGCTTTGGAAAAAAAACTATCACTAAAGGTTGGCAGCAAGGAATTAATCAGGCAGTTGTTATTTATAAATAAACTTAAATAGACTGACAAGAGATTACACAGGGATGGTTTTATATAAGAAATTATTGGCGGAAGGCCTGGTTAGTCCTGTTTATGTAGATAAGCAATATCAAGGAATTACTGGCAATAAAAACCAAGTAGCAATTGATGATCAAACTTGGAAAATTAAAAGTAAACCTAGCTTGCAAGTTAAAACTAAGCTCTGGCAGCCTGTTGTGGGTAGTGAAAATGAATGAATATATGCTAGATATAGAGCCTGCATACTTTACTCCAGCTGAATATGATCGCCTTTTGGTTACTTTACATAATCAAAAGGCTTCAGATATTACAATCCAGTCAGGTGAGAATGCAATAGCAGATATTCAAGGATTACTCTACCGAGTAACAGTCCGAAAATTTACTCAACAAGAAGTGTCTGATTTTATCAATCATATTTATGGTCCTAATGCAACGGCACAAGTGCAAAGTGGCACAGATTTAGATACAAGTTATCAATTGACCGTTGGTGGTGAAATTTTTCGCTACCGAGTTAATATTACCGCGTGTCAATTTCAAAATTATAATGGCTTACAAGTTACTTTAAGAACGATTACTGCGGACCCACCTATGTTAAAAGAAATGGGTCTAACTAATATTTTAAATGAAAGTTTAAAAGTTCCACAAGGAATTGCAGTGATTAGTGGAGCGACCGGATCAGGTAAAAGTACTTTATTAGCTTCTTTAGTTGCGAATTTTTTAGAACAACCTGAAAGCCATTTAAAAGTACTGACCTATGAGTCACCGATTGAATATATTTATGATAATATAATTAAGCCAAGTTCTATTGTCAGTCAAAGTGAAATTCCAAAGCACCTTCCGAGTTTTGCTGCTGGTGTTAGAAATGCACTACGCAGAAAACCTGGGTTAATTCTTGTCGGTGAAGCGAGGGATAAGCCGACACTTGAGGCAGTAATTGAGGCGGCCTTGACAGGGCATCCAGTATATACAACCGTTCACAGCAATGGTGTTATTGATACTTTTAGACGAATGGTTAATCTGTTTACGGCTGAAGAGCGTCAAGCGCGTCTTTATGACTTAATAGAAACGGTTAGAGTTATTATTTGGCAAGCTTTAGTTATTTCAAAAAATGGCAACCGTATTCCTATTCGAGAATACTTGGTAATTACCGATGAAGTTAAAGATAGGCTATATAAGGCAAGTACAGATAATATGACTGTTGTTTTAAAAGAAATTTTAGCTAATTTAGGTAGGCCTTTAATCAATGATATTAAAGAAAAACTTTCTTTAGGGATTATAAATGAACCTTCAGTTAGAAAATACTTATTTAATTAAGGTGAACTAGTATGAGCAAGAATAATTTAGCAAGTCATTGGAGAGATTCTGCTTTTTATCCAAAATTCTATGTATTGGATGCGCGTGTATGTTTCCCTTTTTTATTGTTTTTTTAGCATATGCGATTAACGACTTTGCTTGTCTCATTTGTTGCAGTTATTTTTTGAAGTATTTTAAGGAAATTTAATTTAACATTAAAATCTTTTTTTACTGTTTTAAGAGAAGTTATTGCTGGTAGTAAAAAGAGATAAAAAGGCTGATATGAGAAAAACATTTCGTGGTGTTATTAAAAATCAAGAGCAAGCGCAATCTCATGCCGTGCGTGATTTGCGTGCATTTCATCGACGCCTTGGAGACTTGCTAGCAAGTCGTGAAGGTGCTTGTGTTTGTATTGTGCTTTCTTCTGCTTTAAGTTTTGTTTTTCAATATTTATCCGATATTCTTATTTTTGTGATTTTTGTTATTTTTTGGTTTTCAATGTGGTCATCGTCAACATTACCATTTGAAAAAACCATTGCATTGTAAAGAGCTAGACCCAAATAACCCTAAGCCTGGAAGCAATACGCCTGGAAAATCCGAAGGGATTTATCATTTTGGTAATGAGATAAATAGTAATAGTGAACTTTGGTTTAATAATTCGGATATGCGTACTCACTGCTTAATTTTTGGCTCAACAGGAAGCGGTAAAACTGAAACGTTACTATCAATTTCATATAATGCTTTGGTACAAGGTAGTGGCTTTATTTATGTCGATGGTAAAGGAGATAACTCACATTTTTGCCAAAGTTTTCTCTATGGTTCGCTCTATGGGCAGAGAGGATGATTTATTAGTCATTAATTTTATGACAGGAGCACGAGATATTATCGGCCCGCAAAAAGATATTGTCTCTAATACGATGAATCCTTTTGCTGTAGGCTCTTCAAGTATGTTATCACAATTAGTGACTAGCATGATGAATTCAGGGCAAGGAGGTCAAGGAGGAGATGGCGACATGTGGAAAGGTCGAGCAATTTCTTTCATTGAAGCACTTATGCGTATGTTGGTTTATTTAAGAGACCAAGGAGCTTTATTACTCGATGCGGGAGCAGTGCGAAAATATTTTACAATTGAAGCTTTGGAGGGGTTGTATCATGATAAAAAAATAGTAGATCAATTAGGTAATGAAAGTATTTATGACGGTGATATTCCTTTCGATGTAAAAGATCCTTTATCAAATTATCTGGTGAGTTTGCCTGGTTATAAAATGGACAAAAAAGGTGAGCAGTCAGATAAGGTTTATGAGCAACATGGCTATATTATTATGCAACTTACTCGTATTTTTGGGTCGCTTGCTGATGTTTATGCGCATATTATTAGGACAAACTTAGCTGAAGTTGATTTTAGAGATGTTGTTTTAAATCGCAGAATACTTGTTGTTCTTTTGCCAGCGCTAGAAAAGTCCCCTGATGAATTGTCTAATTTAGGAAAGTTAATTATTGCGTCATTAAAGGCAATGCTAGCTGCAGGTTTAGGGGATAAAGTTGAAGGTGATTATAAAGACGTTATTGAGACTAAGCCGACAAACTCAAATACACCTTATTTATGCATATTAGATGAATATGGCTATTATGCGGTTGAAGGTTTTGCTGTTGTTCCTGCACAGGCTCGTTCATTAGGGTTTTCAGTTGTATTTGCTGGACAAGATTTGCCTGCTTTTCAAAAAGCCTCTAAAGAAGAGGCTGCATCTATTTGTGCAAATACGAATATAAAAATTTGTATGAAATTAGAAGACCCTCAAGAGACCTGGGAGTTTTTCCAAAAAACAGCAGGTGAGGCTTATGTATCTGTAGCAAAAAGCTATAATGTCAACCAAAATTCGACGACGATGAGTTATCAAGATACTATGGAGGCGAATCTTGATAAACGCAATCGAGTTGATTTACTTGATTTAAAAGATCAGCGTGAAGGTGAGGCTCATGTGTTTTTTAAATCAAGTATTATTCGTATGCGATCTTTTTATGCAAACCC
>NZ_MDTU01000001.1:1146059-1157646 GCF_001720395.1 Piscirickettsia litoralis | reverse complement strand
CCACCCTCACAAGAAGAATTAATTTTACCTCTGTGAATTTAATTAATGGTATGGGGCCTGATATAGACAAAAATCAGAAGAGTTAATAGAAAATGATAGCTTATTAAACTTATTAATTAAAAAAGTTAATATGAATAAGCCGTTAGATCTGGATAAAGCATATTCGTTTATCGCTGAGATAACAGATATCAGTGATGATGAAGAGATTGAGGAAGATGGTGGTGATTTTATTCCTAAAAATGACATATTTTTAAATATCCCACTTGAAGACAGGATTGAAAGTATATATTACGATTATGGAACGTCCTGTTTAGAAGATTGCTTAATTGACTATAAGCAAATTAAAAGTGCAGTCAATAAGCTTGTAATTTTGAATGATATGCAAAAAAGCAAAGCAAATAAAATAACAGATAATATTTTGGAAAGATTATCGAATGTGACAGCTTACGAATTTTATGAGAATCAGCAAGATATAAACTTTGCTATTGATAGAATAGTACAAGATAGGTAAGAGGTTGATATGTCGGATAAATTTGATCTTGAGCTAAAACATTTAAAGCTTTTATCTGAAAAGTTAGGGAACCCTTATATCCTTTATGGGTTTAAAAATTTAAACCAAAAAATAGATGAGCTGTATTTTAATCAATTTTATCGAGTGAAAACATTGCATAAGATATATAAAAAAGCTATATGTCTTTGATGAAGAGGATGATGATGAGGGAGAGGGAGAAAAAATTTCGTTTTCTGGATTGCTTGTTTTACTTTATTTAATTAATCCGCGTAAGGCGATACCTGTATTTGTTGACTGTGTAATTTCATATGAACCTGTTGAAAATATAATAAGAAAAAATTCAGAAAAACTAGGTATAGATATTAAATTAAAAACTAATAGCTCTGACTTGGTACGGTCAAAAGTAAATGAGGTAAAAGCGTTGGAGGTAGAAGAGGGTTCAGTTGATTATGGAGGTTAATGATGCAAAATGATCAGGGGGGAGGCGTTCCCCATATAATTTATTACACCATGGCCATTGCAGTTGCTGCTTGTGCTATTTTTATTTACTTTCATAGTGCGGTAATTGGTGTGATTTTGCCATTTAAAATGTTCGAAGTAAGATTAATAAATCTTATAACAGGACAATTAGGAAAGGTTATTGACTGGGCTAAGTATACTCCAACAGAGGCGATCACAGCGCATGACCTTTATGCAATATCATTATTGGCAGGTTCGTATGTTCGTTGGTTAACTGTTCCTATAGCAATTATCCTTACTGGCTTATTATGGAAATATCACCCAGGAAGTAATCTTTCAACTAAACATAGTATGCTATCTTTACTGCAAAGTATGAAGGATGAGTTTTATGAAACACGGCCTATTATTGGTCAAAGTCTTGATGCGCAAAATATCGATGAAGGACCCTGGAAAATGGCGTTAACACCTTTGGAATTTATGAAGGTTAATCAATTATTAAATAGTAGTAAAAAAATAGATGAAGGCTTAGCAAAAGAAGTATTTATTAAACAGCTTGGAAGAGTTTGGACAAGCGCTGAAGAATTAACTGATATTGAAAAGCTATTTTTGGTATTTTATCTGCATTTGTATGCTATAAGCGTTCAGAGGCAGAGGCTGCTGCAAATGAAATTTCATCTTCATTTCAAAAAAATAATTTAAACTACACTCTGGCCTTAAGCTTATTTGAAAATTTTAAGGATAAGGGTAATATTAAGAAAATAGTTTCATCTCATAATTATGTTTATACTGTTTTTTCTTCTCTTTTAGAGCAGGCAAGACAAAGTGGTACTGTGTCAACAGCAAGTTTTTTTATGGCTTAAACCAAAAGATCGCTCTTTGTGGTATTGCTTAAATAATGTTGGGCGTCAGGCTGTGTTTGTCGAAGGAGCAGCAATAAGATCTCATTGGCTTGTTGAAAAAGAGCTAAAAAAATCTATTGCTATTCCGATGATTGATAAGGCTGTTTATGGATTGAGTGTCGTTTTTAAAACTGTGGAGATTGATTAATGTTGAATCTTTGTTTACAGGCTTGCTCTGGTAATTTTATTAGACATGAACGCAGAAAAAAGAATAACCGCTTTAAAGAAATATCTAAGAAAATAGCAGAAGAATATAGTTACAAGTGCCGATATTGTAATATGCTATGTGAAAATTGGTATGATATCGTTAATATTGATGGTGATTACAAAAATAATAAATCTAGTAATTTAGCAATAGCATGTAAAATTTGCAGTCAATGCTTACTATTAGATCAATATGGTGTTGATTACTCTGGTGAAGATAAATTAATTTACCTACCTGAACTTAATCAAGTTGAGCTAAATATAATAATGGTTGCAATGGCTGAAATAGCGTGCTCTACTAATAATAAGTCTGTCGATAAAGATAGAGTTCTTTCTGCAAAGACAGTTTATTCGAGTCTTAGTGAGCGATCTGAACTGCTATCTAAAATATATCAGATAGATATGAGTCGGCCTGCGCTATTTAGCTTTATCAGCAATGAAAGCCTGAAGGCTAGTGAATTAGTTTCTTCAATTAGAATTTTATTTTCTTTGAATAAAGTGTCTGGTTTAATATCGTGATTATCCATGATTTAATTAGGAGTATTGTTAATGTTGCCTTTTAGAAAGAAAGTTGCTGATTATTGGAAATCATATGAAAATAGCAATATTAACCATGCATTAATAAATTTTGAAAAGATTGAAAAAGAAATTTATCTTTTAGATGAAGGCAATGAGGATAAGTTGTCTAAATTTTTAGAATTTTCTAGTAAAAATAGCCTGAAAGATGTTAGTCATGAAGAAATTTTATTATTATTAAATTCTTTACCTGCTGCATATATGTTTTATGTCGTTCATGAAATAAATGGTCATAATCCGGAGTATATTTCTTCTCTAATATCGAAGGCAAATAAAAACAAGGGAAGCAATGATGATTATAAGTTTTTTTATAACCGGAATGTTTTATTTGAGAGAATGCAAATACTATCTAGAATTTTTTTCATCAGATCGTGTTAATAAGCTTATTAGAGTTTTAAGTGAGTAGTTATGGCGCTGGTAGATTCTTTATTTGACAATGTAGAAAGTTTTTTTGCATGGTCTGGGCTGTTGTTGAAGCAATCTCATGCAGCTTATTGCGACTTGGAGACTGCAGATAGTCGGCATGTCTTAGTGACTAAGAATGCATCTTTAATCTCAGTAATTAAAATTGATGGTTTTAGGCGCTTTGTTGGGAAATCAGAATTTGACCAACTTTGTGATCAGTTTGTAGAGTCAATTCAAAGTTCATTTTCATCTGAAGGTCACTTTATCCAGTTTTATTTTAATTATAGCCCTGAAAATATTGATTATTATATTAATCAATCACTACAGCCTGCAAAAGAAACAGCAGAAAGAGTAAATCTAAATATTGATGATATTTTCGAGTCAAAAAAAGAAGTTCTTAGTAATGTTTGTTCTCATGAAGATTGCTTTTTTATCATATGGACTGAACCGTCAGCATTACCAACAAAACATATCAAGCATGCCTTTAAAGAAAAAGCGGATAAGGTAAAATCATGTGACCTGCCACACTCTCGGCGAGCGGCTAATTTATTTTTAGGCTTGCCTGAGCTTAGGAATTTACATGATTCATTAATTAGTACGGTAGTTGAAGATTTGCAGCAAATAGGGTTTTATATTAAATTGCTTGATGTTCATTCTGCTCTTTATGAAACCCGCAAATCAATCGATCCAAATTTTACTTCTCCAGACTGGAAACCCTTTTTGCCGGGAGACACTATTCCTGTACGCCTAAAAGAATATGAAGATAATAAACAAGGTGATATTTCTGATATTTTATGGCCTCCGTTATCGTCACAGGTGATTCCGCGTGAAGGTGAAAATTTTGATCTTAAAATGACACGCATTGGTGATATGATGTACTCTCCTCTTTATATCGAGTTATTTCCAAAAAATGTTAGGCCTTTTTATGACTTATTTAGACGTGCTGCTTTAGCAGACTTGCCTTGGCGTGCATCTTTTCATATTTCAGGTAATGGTATTAAAGTGACTCAATCAAAAAATTGGTTGGCACAATTTCTAACATTTAGCTCTTACCATAATAAACTAATTGTAGAGTCACATAAGTTATTAAAGCACCTTGACGAGCGTGGCGATGATCCTATTGTTAAGTTAAAAATGGTTTTATTGACTTGGGCGCCTGTTGGAAAAATAAACTTGCTGAAACAGCGCTCCGCTAAACTGGCTCAATTAGTTCAGGCATGGGGAGGCTGTGAGGTTAAGGAGTTCTATGGTGATCCATATGCTGAGGTTTTATCAACCGCGGTTGCAGTGCGTAATAAAAGTGCGGCAGTAACTAGTGGAGCTCCACTCTCAGAAGTTGTAAAAATGCTGCCCATTACACGGCCAGCATCTCCCTGGAAAAAGGGGGCGTTATTATTTAGAACACCCGATGGCAAACTTTGGCCATATCAACCTGGATCGAATCACCAGGTTAGCTGGATAGACATTATTTATGCGCGCTCGGGCTCTGGAAAAATCTGTGTTATTAAATAGCTTAAATTTAGGCTTGTGCTTATCTCCTGGTTTATCGCAGCTGCCAAGAATTGCTATTATTGATATTGGTCCATCAAGTAAAGGCTTTATTTCTTTGTTAAAAGAAGGTTTATCCTCTGAGGATAAAAATAAAGTGATTTATCATCGGTTAAAGCTTGAAGATGGTCATGCAATTAATCCATTTGATACTCAGTTAGGAGCGCGCTTTCCAACTAAGTTACATCGATCTTTTTTAATCAACTTATTAAGCCTTCTTTATGTTGAGCGGATAAAAGACAGTCCTCCGAATGGTATGTCAGGAATGCTAAGTTTACTCGTTGATGAACTATATAGGCAGTTTAGTGATAATGAGCAGCCTAAGCCTTATATTCCTCATATGGACTCTTATTTAGAGGAAAAAATTAATAAAATTAACATAGGAATTAAGCCAGCAATGACATGGTGGCAGCTTGTCGATATCCTATTTGAGAAAGGTCATGCTGAATTAGCGATACGTGCCCAAAAATATGCCATGCCAACATTAGCAGATACTATTTCAACGGCCCATTTTCATGGAATTAAAGATATTTATAGTAAAGTGTCTTTGCCTGGCACTCAAGAGGATTTTGTTTCATCATTTTGTCGAACAATCTCAGCAGTGATACGTAATTTTCCAACATTGACAAGGCCAACACAGCTTAATTTAGAAAAAGCACGGATTATTGCCTTAGATTTAGAAGATGTTGCTCGCTCTGGTAGCTCAGCAGCAGAGAAGCAAACAGCTATAATGTATATGTTATCACGGCAGGCATTAGCTCAGCATTATTTTTTACGCCATGACGATATTAGAGCATTTCCAAAAGCTTACCATGATTATCATACCGACCGTGTGCGTGAGATTTTAGAAGAGCCAAAACGTATCGTTTATGATGAATTTCACCGTACAGCAAATAGCCCTTCTGTTCGTGAGCAGGTTATCCAAGATATGCGTGAGGGGCGTAAATGGAAAATTCAGATTTCATTAGCCTCTCAGGCATTACAAGACTTTGATAAACTCATGGTTGATTTTGCCACCGGTGTTTTTATTTTAGATTCAGGATCGACACAGAGCATTGAAGAAACCTGCAAGACCTTTGGCCTTAATGAGACGGAAAAATATGCATTAGCTACTCGTGTCCATGGACCGAAAAGTTCAGGAGCAACTTTTATTGCTCAGTTTGTAACAAAACAAGGGGTTAATACCCAGTTATTAACAAGTACTATCAGTGCAGTGGAATTGTGGGCATTTAATACAACGACTGAGGATGTTCATATTCGAGAATCCCTTTATAAAATTTTAGGGCCAGAAGAAGCCAGAAGACGCTTAGCTTTAAAATATCCTAGAGGGAGTGCAACAAGAGAAATTGAAGCTCTGATTGATGAGAACCATGAGTTAACTGTTGCAGAGGCTTGCGACTTAGTGTTAAAGCAATTGCTAAATGAGTCTTATAAAAATGAGGAAGACTAATATGAGTGATTTTATCAGGTTTTTAACTATAGCAATTGGAATTTTTTTAGGATTTATAATGTCAACTTATGCTGTTGACCCCGTATCTTCAGTCATTTTGCAAAAAGATTTAGGTGAGATTATTAACAATCAAAATACCACGAATCAATCACTTGCCACTGCAAATAATGCTTTAAGCCCTGGTGTTCTGACACAAGATTTATCAGATAGTGTCGAGGGCTGGTCGAATCAAAGTGATGCTTCTCCATTTATTAATTATGTAAGTCAATCCACAAGCACAGAAAATGATGGGCAGAATCAAGCAGATGGTCCTTCTAATTACGCCACTTTACTTCCTAACAATTCTTACTATATGAGTCTTATACAAGGAAATAACTATACAAATGAAAGCGATGATAATATCATTCCAGTGGGTATGTCGACCCAATCTGCTATACTAGCAACAGCTGCATTGTCTCAAATGAATGCAAATAATAAGGCGAATCAAAGTATCACAAATGCAGTTCAGGACCAGCTCAGTGCAGATTGGTTAAATGGCTTGAAATCTTCTACTCGAGATCAGTTATTGCGCAGTATTTCCCTACAGTTATCTGTTAACAATTTGATTAACTATCAACAGCTTCAGCAAGAACGTATAGGCTCTTTATTAAAAGTAGCAGAATTACTGGATAATCACTCATTGAAACAGCAGCTTGGTAAATTTAATGATATAGAAAAAATGCTAAATAATATGAATATTAATTTAATGTATATTAACAAATCTATTATTAAAACTAATGGTTAATTGATACATAATATAGCAAAGCGGTAAAGGAAAAGAATTATGTCAACTTTAGTGCCAGGACCAACAACCGACCAATCTGTCTATTTCCTCTGGCAAATATTTGGCAATATTATTTATTGGATTTCGGGAGAGAATGTTCCTTCTGGAGGAGATGATCCCACAATTATCCATTATGTAATATCAGCATTTAATTCAGGGTTGATGAGTGTTCTTTTTGTTATTTATGCAATTGTTCTTTTTATTGGGACTTTAAATACAGCACACCAAGGAGAGTTTTTAGGGCGTAATTGGTCTTCGATGTGGGCGCCGTTGCGTGCAGCATTTGGCCCGTTATGTATGATACCTGTTAAATATGGATTTTGTTTAATACAAATTGTACTGCTTTATGCCGTCCTTGTCGGTGTGCAATTAGCTAATTTTGTTTGGAATAGTTTGGAAGTAGAGCTTGGTCAAACTGCAATCCCTGCGGTTCCAGTCAGTTTGTTAAATGATGTAAAAACTGATGTGAGTAAGGCTGTTTTATACGAGGCGGTTCAAAAAGTTGCTGATGATTTAGACGTGTCAACGAGTAAACTGACGGGGAATACTCTGAACGCTGGCGGCACGTGTGCCACAACTGACTCATCGGGCCAAGCTACATCGAACCAGTTTTATAATATTGATGGTACACCAACTTTTTGTGTGAATACTGAGGCGACATTGCCACAAATAGATGCTCCTAGTTTAGTCTCCTCTGTCAATGCCTTATGTGATAACAGTGATTTTATGAATGAATTTGCGCAAGAAATGAATTTATTTTATCAAAGCCCTTATAGTTATAATGGGCAAACTATAACTCACCCAGGCAACCCATACCTAAGCTCAGGTATTTTGACTCAGCAATGTGTTAACTCTATGACATTACTACTGAGCAATCAAAATTCAGGGTCGAATATATCTGAATACACCTTCCCTGTGTCAGGATATAGCCAACAACTTGCTTTTAAAGCCTCTTTAGGAGATGGTTCGTCATCAAGTTCAGGTGGTGCAATTTATGTTTCAGCAGCGGGTAATATTGCTTTTAACTTTTCTAATCAAAATTATGCAAATGGTAGCGAAAATTCTTACTCTAGAAAAGCTGAAAGAGCAACTAATCAAATTGTAACTTATTTATATAATGATGATTTAAATTTAGCTAATAGAGAATTAAATAATTATATTAATGACCTGAATAAAGATCTTTTGGGTTCTATTCAAAGTTCAAGCTCAAGTACACCTAAAGGAATTGCAGACAGTGCAGAAAGCTCCTCTGGGTCGGATGGGCCAAGTTATTATGACCAATGTAAGCACTATTTATCAAGTTCGGATGATGATGGCGTGAGTGATGATGGTGATGATGCAAATAGCTCTGGCTCTTTAAATTTACGTTATTTAGAATGTTTGCAACTAGAAGAATCAAATCAAACTTATAGTTTATCTGATCATGTAGACTCTGACTATCCATTTAAAAGCTATATAGATAGTTGGTGGATGGGGGGCTGAAAGCTATTTAGCGATAGATGAAATTATGAATAATAATTTAGAAATTGTTAAAGATGAGTTAGATAAAAAATTGTCCTATCCCGGCATGAGTATTTCATCGACAATTAATTACGATGTTCCTATGTATATGCAAATATATCCTTTAATTAATGGATCCCCAGTTTTTTATGAGGATACTTCTGGCAATGCTCAAGATGCTTCCGAAGAGTCTTCAATTACAGATGCGGAAAAATTAGGGCATACTGCGGCAATACCATCACAAACCAATACTATTCCAGATGGCTTAAATTTATTTGCAAATAATAACTGGCAAACATTAGTCGCACAAGCTGTTTATGGTTCAGGTAGTGAGTGCACCGGTGAGGCATCAGACAGCTGTGATCCCCAAAATACATTGTATGCGAATTTAATTAATTTGCCAGATGACTTTCAAGTCCCTTTTGACTACTTATTTAATTTATTATCATCTGATAATAATGATTCATTAGCGGCCCATAGTGATGATATTACATTTTTAAATAATGTATTTTCTTTTCTTTCTAGTAATGGGGTTTATCAAACAACGAGTACAACATCCATACCTGTATATGCAGTCGTCGATAAGATTTTTGGTAACCTAACAGGCAATGGATTATCCTCTGATGTGACGGGCGTGATGAATGAGTTTTATCAGTTGGGTATGCCTTCTACGAATTTATTTAGTACAATTATGCAAGCTCAGCAAACCGGAGCAGATGTTGTTCAAATGGTGCTGGATAGCTTTACTAATATTTTGGATACTTATCAAAAGCAGTTTCAGAATATCCAAGATACAGCAGAGTCAATGGTCAAAACCACATCTGTTGTGTCAGGAGTTACGGCTGGAATAGGGGCGTTATTTGGTTCAAGTGCACTAAGCAGTGTAAGCGCAACAGCCGCTACATTAGGGCAAACATTAGTGCAGCTTTATATGGCATCGCAAATCGGGCAATTATCAATATCTTTGGCGTGGCTGCCGCTTGCTATGATGGTTTTAGGCTCTTTGTTTACTGCTGCAATTACTTTTATTGTTATGATGCCACTGATTCCCTACTTTTTATTTTGGGCGGGTACCATCGTGTGGGTTTTAAGTATTTTAGAAGGCTTAATTGCTAGCCCATTAGTCGCCTTAGCTTTGGTTTACCCTGAGGGACACGAAGTGCTAGGGCATGGCGCGGCGGGAGTAAAAATAGCACTAAATATTATTTTCAGGCCCGTGTTGATGGTTATTGGTGTCACCTCAGCAATGGCATTAACCTACGTATTAATTACATACTCTGCGCAAGGGTTTCATTTGGTCGGCTCATTGCTATTGAATAACTTTTCATCTTCAACAATAGTCAAAGGAATTGTTTCTTGTTTCTTAATTTTTATTTACTCATCATTCATGATGATGGCATTTAACAAGTGCTTCTCAGTCATTTATTTAATTCCAGATAAGGTACTCGATTGGATCGGTATTTCATCAAGCCATCGAGCAGGTGCTGAGGAAGTTCAACAATTACAAGGAAAAACTGAAAGTATGGCAGGCCAGTCTAATCAAGCTATGAGCAGCGGCGCAGAAAAAGGAATTCAGGCTCAGCAAAAAGAAACTTCAGACACTGTCACCGCAGATATGGGTATGATTCAAGTGGCTGAAAAAGGCGGAGCTGCTGGCGGCGGCGCTTTGAGAGAAGGTATTGATGCTGGAACAGGGGGCGGAGGTGAAGCCGAAGGTGGTTGATAAGTTGTGCAGATTTATTAATTTGGCCTTTTTCTTAAAAAGAAGAGTGATGGTGCAGCACTACATAGGGAGCGACTACACCTTAAAATGAGTCCAGTTCAAATGCATATGTTAACGTGTTAAATAAGTAAGGTAGATTAGCTCATGTTATTACTTTCAAGGTTTATTTTATTTTCTCTTCTTTCAGTTTTTTGTTTGAGTTCTTATGCTGAATGGGATGGGGGAGATGTTACCCTTGTCAATGAGACAGGTTATAATATTATTGTTTATATTTTAGCTGGACATTACCAATGTATGGAAAGCTTTAATCCTCACGGTGGATCTTACACACCGGGAGATATAATAGTATTAAAGGCGGGAGAAACAAAAGTAGCTGCATATCATGAAGAAGAGAAGGCAGCTGCATTTACGTCTTGTGCTACTGATAGCACCTATTACTATTTAAACGCTGCGTTTGAAAGTGCCCCTTATATTTTTGTGAGTAATACATATGATATATCTCATGGCTCAGTAAGCTTGGAAAAAACCTCTAATTCTGTGGCGGGTAATTTAGCCATCTATCGAAGCTCTTCGACTAATGATCCAGAAAACGATTATGGGCACACTTTGGGTTTGACTGCTGACATTATAGTGAATAATTCATCATCTTAACCAACACTATTTTCAAGTATGCTTTGATTCTTCATTTAACAAGAGAGTGAAAAAAACCATATAGTAATCATTGTGTAATTTTGGTTTTGGGCTTGCTGAGTGATTAAGAAATGGTTTGAGTTCTCAGTGTTAAGTGTTTAAGCTGATTCATCTTCTTGGCCTGGGCGAGATCGTTACAGTTGGTAATAACCACTTGGTTGATTTGGAACGTTGTTCAGGGAGCATATGCCTAGCTTCTTTATAGCACTTCCCTAACACTTTGACTTGTAAGATAATCGTAATAAGCAGAGGAGTGTTTATTATGCCAGCAGCTTACTCAACAGACCTTCGAATGAAAGCAGTAGAAGCTTATAAAAAGGGAAAATACCACCAAGCAGAAATCGCAGAGCAATTTGGTATCAGTATCGCCACTTTTAATCGATATTGGAGGGCCTATAATGCTCATGGAGATTTATCACCTAAAAAATACCACCATGGCCGCCATGCAGTTTTATCTGGGAATAACCTAAACGATGTTGCTAAGCTAATTGCAAAGAAACCGGATGCAACGATTGCTGAACTCTGTGAAGTATACAACCAAACACATGAGATTCCTGTCGGAAGAAGTATGATGCATCGAGCTTGCCAGAAACTAAAGGCCAACTACAAGAAGAAGTCTAAAAGAGCTTCTCAGCAACAGACAGATAGGGTAAAAAAAAGCGTAATGAATTTGGCCGAATGATGAAAAACCTTAAATAAAGATCTTATTTTCCTTGATGAGTCTGGGTGTTATTTGAACATGACACGCCATTATGCCAGAGCTTTTAATGGTGATCGTGCGATTGAGTATGCTCCTTTC
>NZ_MDTU01000001.1:1136064-1145239 GCF_001720395.1 Piscirickettsia litoralis | reverse complement strand
GTCGCTGAAGAGACAAGAGCTGCTGTGGGATGGTGGTTGTGTATTGGTGATAATTGAGTTGCCATGACTCGTTTCTGATGATACCAGCTTGATCTGCAATTTTTGCTTAACGATATCTCCCTTTTTGATAGGCTTTTACTGCTCTTGTTCTAAAGTCTACTGAGTAAGCTGTTGGTATGATAAACACTTCTCTGTTTCTTATTATTGGATTATAAATCAAAATGTTAGGGAGTTTCTATGAAGTGGTCTACTATATTGCATAACAAACCTTAAATTTATCTTAAATTGTCTTAAGCAGATAAAAAGTTTTTTTTTTCAATAGAACTACCTATCAACCTGCTCTAATATCTGGCTTAAGGCAAAAGCATTAAATTAGGTAGTAGAGGTAGTATTATGCCGTTTAAAAGAACTGGTGAGCTTCTGAATTTAAAAAGGGGGAAGCTTTCATCTGACTCTGTGTTATTTAGAATCCTGAATGGTTTTGAAGAAAATTATTTCTCAGAATTAGAAGAAGTTATTAAAGGAACTGTTAATCCAAATAAATCATCAGCTAAGGTTATTGGTAGTAAATCATATAAGAAAGAAGATGGCTATCGAGATCTTGTTCTTGAAATATCAAAATTGTACCCAAAGGGTGGTAAGGATGATCTTTTTCACTCTATTGTTAAGGCAGCTATTTTAGAGTATAACAATAAAAATAATGTAAATGGTAATAATTATGCTGTAGATAATTACCTTAGAGATGAAAGTATAGTGAAGTGTTTTCTTGCTGAAGAGCTAAGAAGAAACCCTGAAATGGCAGAAAAGCACTTTACTGATGGAACTATACCTACAAAAGTTCAAAAGCCCGCTCTTAAGGGAGTGATACTCGTTGCTGCAACGGAGAAGGCTAAGACCCATGAAGAGATGAGTAGGTTAATTGATTCTGGAGTTGATAATTTTAAAAAAAGTAATCTATTATCTGTAACCGAAGAGAGTAAAAAGTGGTTGATACCTCTGCTCGAAAAAGCACAATCTAAAGTTAAAAAAGTAAGAGGTGAATATTCGGGTGAGCCAGTTTATGTTGATGGCAAAGCTTATACAATTCCTAAGAATTTACACAAAGCTATTATTACACTCAGTCCTAAGCTTAGTTCATCTTATGAACAAAAAGTAATTACCATGCTTGATGACCCGAATACTAAAAAAGAGACACTGGAGCAAATGGGTATTAAGCCTGTTACTCCTGAAAACCTTCAGAAGGAACTGTTAGATAACCTTGCGAGCCTAGATGGCACTAAAGCCAGTGGTAAATACTCTCTTTACTCAAGAGATAAATGGACACAAACATTGTATAATAAAGCTCGGAGTAATAATGGCATGTCAGCATTAGATATAATACAAAATGCAAGTGAAGAGAAAGGAGACTTTGCGCCTAAAAAGAAATCAGAACGAAAAATTTCTCTTCAAAACCTATTTTCCTGGCACGCTCATAAAGAGCCAGAAGGTAGCAATAAAAAAACGACGACAATGGTGGTGGAAAGTTAGTTGTTTGTGCATGATAAATCCCTACTTAGTAGCCGATTGGTTTTTAAGTAGTTCTTAGCCACCTCATAAGGCGTTTTATGCAGACTGTCGACTTGATTGTTGAGAGTCTGCATAGTTTTATTATTTAATCGATTAAATAATGGTTTTAATGCACAATAAATCTCTGGATGTTGTTTTAGCGTTTGCTCGCGGATAATAATCGCAGCGTCATAAGGTGGGTAAAAGTGCTTGTTATCGTCTAATAGTTGCAAATTATGTGATTGAAGGCGGCCATCGGTAGTAAAGGCTAAAATCGCATTGACTTGCTTTGAGGCTAAGGCTGCATACATTAAGTCTGGTGTCATTTGACGGATATGAGTAAATTTAAGCTGATAGGCTTTTTCTAAGCCCTTAAGGCCATCTGCGCGCTCGAGAAACTCAGGAGGAGCAGCGAGGGTGATTTGATTGAGATAAGGGGCAAGTTGGCTCAAATTGGAAATATTTAATTTTTGAGCGAGCGCTTTAGGGATAGCAATTGTTTGAGAATTATTAAAGCCAAAAGGTGGGAGCCAGGTGAGGTTGAACTGCTTTTGGTAGTCTGCTTTAAGAGTATTGAACATGGCTTGTGTTGATAAATTAGGGTTGTATTTTTTATGTAGTACCGTTAGGTAGGCGGTGCCGGTATATTCTGGATAAAGATCGATTTCACCTTTGAGTAGGGCATTTTGAGCTATGGCGGTGGTACCCAGATTAAGCTTGGTTTCTACATTTAAATTTGTATGGTTTTTTATCATCAGGGCAATCATCTGCCCAAGAATGTATTGCTCGGTGAAGTTTTTGCTAGCGATGATGATCGTGATTTTTTTTAGAATAATTAATAAAATGTGAGCCGATCATGGTAATCGTTGCGATGAAAAGGACTGTAATGAAGAAAATACCAGTGCGTTTGAATTTAATTTGCTCGCGCTTGCGTTTGATGAGTAATATGCCGATTAGGGCTAAAATAGCATCAACGACAAGAGCGAGTAAGGCTGTTGGGATTGTGCCGAGTAGAATTAATTTGTTATCACTGGTGGATAAGCCTTGGGTGATAAAATCGCCTAAGCCTCCGGCACCGATAAATGCGGCGATGGTGGTAATGCCGATCGTCATCGCTGCGGCTACGCGAATCCCTGAAATAATTGATGGACAAGCTAAAGGCAATAAAATTAATTTTAACGATTGAGTTTTCGATAAGTGCAAGCCCTCGGCAGCATGAATCGATTCAGCAGGTACGCTCTCTAGCCCTGTATAGGTACTGCGGACAATGGGTAATAAGGCATAAGCTAGTAATGCAACGAGGGTTGGTGGATAGCCAATGCCAAGCCAGGGGATAAAAAAGGCCAGCAAGGCAAGGCTTGGTATGGTTTGTAAAATATTGGTTGTCGCTAAGGTAAAAGGGCGAAAGCGTGGATAATAATAGATTAAAACCCCAAGTGGGATGCCAATGAGAATTGCAACGAATAATGCGGTAATAGAAATATAAATATGCTGGTAAAGCTTAAGTACAAGCTCGCTTTGGTGGTTGGCGAGAAACTGGATCAGAGGATTAAACATTGTTATCGCCTAAAAAGTGGGCATTTTGCTGTAAGGGCTGAAAGGCTTGAGTGATATAATCATTGACGAAGTCGCTGGCTGGTTTTCTGACAATCTCGCTCGGCGTATCGAGCTGTTCGAGCTTACCCTGATGCATAATAGCGATACGGTCGGCGAGAATAAAGGCTTCGAAAATGTTATGGGTAATAAAAATAATAGTTTTGTTAAACTTACTTCTAAGATGCTTAACCTCATTGTGTAAGCTATGGCGCGTGATGGCATCGAGCGCACTAAAAGGCTCATCCATGAGTAGGCAATCAGGGTTCATGGCCAAGGCGCGAGCAATATTAATGCGTTGCTTCTGACCTCCAGAGAGCTCGTCAGGGTAACGAGAGAGGTAGCTATTATCGAGTTCGACGCTATTAATTAATTCTTCAGCACGTTGAATCTGAAATGATTTATTCTTACCCGAAATTTTTAGGGGTAAAGCGATATTGTCAAAAACGGTCATATGAGGGAATAAGCCAGAATGCTGAAAAACAAAACCAATTTTCTCGTTCATGGCCGTTTTACTAATTTCACTGATTTTAGTCTCTTTAAAGCGTATTTCCCCCGAAGTTAAAGGCAATAGGCCGGTAATCATCTTGAGTAGCGTTGTTTTGCCACTGCCAGAAGTCCCCAAAATAACTAGACACTCACTGGGGGTCACATCTAGAGTGACTTGATTGACGGCATAGCTTGCACCATGGTCGAATGATTTGCTCACATTGTTAATCTGGATCAAATCATGAAGCCTTAAATTTAAGAGTATAAAGTTTGTTATTATAAGTGATTGATACTTAAAGTGTAGGGTAGTTTAGGTAAAGCGGTTAATTGTATTTGTAATATTAGAGTGCGAGAGATGCTAAAGTGAGCTGGTCATGCTGACTTTGCCCTTTCTAAAAGACCTTTAATGGAAAGATAAAGGGAGGTTTGAATGTCGAAGTTATTTACTGGCTCAAGCAAGTTTTTTCTTGTCCGTTTTTTGTTTAAAGATTGGAAGTGCTCTTGAAGCTTATCATCGGGAATGAATAATAGGTGATTCTCATTGTAGTCACTAAGGTGTAATAACTTTGCTACACAGTGGTTATAATCAATTTCATTATCAAAGCCAAAGGTATCTCTGAGTTTGTTAAGTAGCTCGTACTTATACATGTAGGCCGTGCGCATTTGAATACCTAATGTTGTAGCGATTTCTTTGGCTTTTATGTCGTTAAACTGGGCAAGAAGAAGAAGAACTTGCAGGTCGGCTTTTGAGAATTTCTCGCTATTGTAAGTTAAAGGGGTAACATTTTGAAAGCAAGAGTGATTGGCAATTTGATTAAGGCTTAAATCACCCTTATGGACGATTCCAACGACTTTATCTTCCGAGAATAGTGGTTCACGTGTGATCGTAGCAAAAAAAATACATTGTGAGAAACCGCGATGCCTTGACGAGATATAGAAGTTTCTTTGCCTGATCTTAAATTTAGAACATCCTTGAGCAAGTAGTTTGATCCGAGTGGGAACTTGAAAAAATCGAGAGGGCTCGCTGAGTCACCAATTTTAAAATTAACTTTAAGTTGCTCAAACAACTTGGTTGTGGCTAAGTCGCAAAACATCAACTTGCCTTTTTGTGCAATATAATGGTAGTGAGTCTCCCGGTTTGTTAGCATAGTTGTGGTTGTCCTATATGTTTTTTGTAGCTTACTATTTAATTTAGCATAAGAAACAATCGGTTATTGTAAACAATTTTTAACATTTTTATGTCTATGATGTCAACAAGAATAAACTTCTGTTGCCTTTGAAGCGTGTTTTGACTGTATCTTATTGTTATATATTGATTTTCTCAATTTGTAGCCTTTTGGGTGTTTTTTCAGTTGTTATTTTGTTATTTTTCTTTATGGTTAGTATCTTGGTTGTATCTATAAAGATTTTTATTTAATTAGGTAAGGTGTGGAAGCGCTGCTTCGGCTGTATTTATGAGAAAAATTGTAAGCAAAACACATATGAACATTCATTATTTATTAGGTTTTGGTATCATTGGCAAAGATGAGACTGCCATTACCAGGCGCTGTGGAAAAATATTCGGTTTTCTGATGCTCGCCGCTCTTTTTGGGCTTCCTACAGATTGGTTGTTAGAAAGTAAAGGTATCATCAGTCATTCATATTCCTACGCTATTAATTGGTTTATATGGTTATTATTCTTAACTGAAACAATAACGATGCTGCTATTAACCAAGAATAAAATATATTATTTTACTACAAATTGGTTAAACCTCGTTATTATCATTGGTATGGTTCCTACCTTATGGATGTGGAATATTCAGTATATTTTTATATTGAAGTATTTGCGCTTGCTCGTCTTATTGCGACTCATTTTGCCTCAACTTTATTATTGCCACCAAATTCTGTCTCGTAATAAGTTTGGTGCGACTCTTTTGGTTTTTTAATTGTGACCGTACTGAGCGGCATATTAGAGGCCTATATTGATCCTCAGGTGAACTCTGTAATAGAAGGCATATGGTGGGCTTTTCAAACGGTTACGACTGTCGGTTATGGAGATATTGTGCCAAGTTCGGTTGTAGGGAGAATTTTTTCTATCGGTTTAATGCTAATTGGCATTGGGCTTTTCTCTTTGGTCTCTTCTAACCTAACGGCATATTTTATTGACAGAGGACAGCTACAGAAAAGCAAAAAGCCAGAAAAGAAGTTGAGAAAACAGCTAAATGAAATCAATCAAAGGCTAATTGGTTTAGAGGAGACAAACAGAGAGATTTTAATTAAATTAAATCAAAAATTAAATAAAACAAATTATTACTCTTTGTTTTTATATCTTTTTTTCAAAAAAATGAATAAGGTAAATAGTATGATAATGCTAATAAGAGCAAGAGAGTAATGATTTGGACATGTTAATACTTGCTTTAAGCTCATACCAAAAAAATAGCCTGTTAGAATCAGAGAAGATGACCAAATTAACCCACCGATTAAATCATACATTAAAAAGCGTGACCATGATATTTGAGACATACCTAAAACTGTTGGGGCAGCGATACGCAGGCCGTATAAATAGCGCATGGAGAGGATCAGTAAAATATCATATTTTTGGAAAATATTATTGATTTTTATAGACTTTTTTTCTATTTTGGGAAATGTCTTAAACAGGTGGTTGCCAAAGAACCGTCCTAGCAGAAAAAGCAATTGGTTATGAAGGGTGCTTGCCATAGTCGCTAAAATAACGAAATTTGGTAGCTGTAGGTAAGGGTCTTTTTCTATAAAGCTGACTGAATCAGCGATGATTAAAAATAGCAATGCAGTGGCTTCAATAAAGGCAGTGCTAAGAACCAAAATATAGCTAGGGTCCAGATGATAGAAACTATAACTTAACATTGGTAAAGCTCTCTTTATAGACTTAATTCAAAAAAACTCGAATTAGCTTGAAGAGCTTATGATAGCTTAAAAGATATTTTTAGCAATAAAAAACTTATAACTCTTTGATTTATTATTAAATATAATATTATGGTTCTGCCTTGGAAAAAGTGAGATCATAAAAAATAAGCAGTTTCCTTTAACTGTTAAATTAATATAAATAACAACTGGTTATGATTTTACTGTTTGTTTTTTAAAATTAATAATTTCGATAGAAAGATTGCTATACAGGGCAATAGTTTCTTATTAGAAGCTGATCGCCCTGTAGGTAATAATCTAGGGGTTGACAGGTTGGTTTATAATTAGTTACTCACCTATGTCAATAACGACGTCATTACTTGTTCTTTGTTGTTGGATTGATGATCGCTTATTATCGAGAAATATCGTTGTTGTTGAACTATTCGGTGATATAACCTCTTCGTCTTCTTCAAGAGAGGTTAGTATGCCTTTTTCTACTTTCATTGGGCTATTAATCTCATCGATGAATGGAGTTGTGGATTGCTCACGTGTGGAGTTATTTTCTTTGGGAGAATTTCGCATTAATGAAACCCCAGTGCCTCCGACAACGCTGAGCATCGCTGTTCCCCAGGTGCCAAGCTCTGCATATTCACGGTATTTGTCATAATGCTTATAAATGCTCTTTTCCAGAGCAGTTTTCCAGCCACTGTTTTGTGTAAATGGCAAATTAGCAAAATTAGCTGCCATGCCTCCATAAGTTGCGACTAATTGGAAAACGGCTGCAACAAATTCTTTTTTTGACATATCTTTATAGTTATGCAAATTTGCAGCGAATAACCCTTTTAGAATAGCTGGTACGACGTCAGCTAACCCATTGACTTTATTTCCATAGACGGTTCCTTTCGCATAATACTCAGAAATCTGTGTTGCTACGGCGAGTGATAATTGCAAGGGAATAGCAGCCAAAGGGTTGGATACCATGGCACTTAATAGGGATAGTGTTTGTACAATGCTTTCTCTAGTGTAACTAGTAGAAGTTCCTGTGTTTTGACCTCGTCGAGCAGCTAATAAATTACCCGCAATCATGCTAAATTGAGCGCTAATTGCAAAGCCTGATAAGGTATCTCCTATCCAATGTTTTTTAGCAAAGACACGTCCTGCCATAGTGATTAACGCATCAACGAGACCGACAGCAAAGACGCCTTTTTTGCTGAATGTGAGTGTTTTACCACAGAATTCTATTTCTTTATCTTGACTCATCATAAAAGCAAGCCCAGCAAGCATTGCTCCCCAGCCCGAATGACCACTTGGCCAGGCTTTATTGTCTTCTTTGTTTGGGCGCTGCTGGAGATTAAAGCGCTTAACACCTTCATTAAACGCCCAAGCGGCGAGACCGGAAAATACATAGCCTGCAAAATCAGATTTTAAGTTCAGGTTTCTTTCAAAAAAACCTTTTTGACCTTCTGTGTCTTCAGAAGCTTCAATATCATTAAAAAAAGCTCGGTAGCTATCATTTAGAAGGCTATCGTTTCCTGCCTCAAGATCAAGTTCTTCTTCACCGGTGTGTTTGAACTCTGGGGTTGACGTTGGTGATTTTTCTGATGTCTGTAATGGCTCTTCATTGCTTGTGAGTATAGAGTCATAACTTGGTGTAGAATTAATCCTTAATTGAAGGTGGCTTTCTGGCGTTGACATGTAAACTTCTCCATAGTGTATTGTTTAATTTCTGGAGAATAAGATATGCGCAAATTTAAATGTATCCAATTGAAAAAAAAGAAATTTTTTCAGTTTTGATGAAATTTAAGTCAACGCTCTTATAAGCAAAGGGGTTTGAAAGGTAATTTATTCTTATAAAATATGAGGAGCTGCTTGGTGAAATGGAGGTGGGAAGTTGGTTTATACACTCCCCTTTGAGTCTAGCCTAATCATGTTGAGGCGTTGTTGGGGAAGGGCTTTGATCAGCTTGATCACCCATTTGTGCTCTATCATGGAATAATGTGGACATTTGTTTCGCACGCTTTATGATGAGCGGAGACTTTTCTGCAAAATCCACTGTACTTTTAACATCTAGAAAGTCAAGTAATGCACGTTGTTCTCTATCAGATAACTTCTCAAGCGTGTCTACTGCCTTATCGCATACTTTTTCTTCAGTTTTAGCCATGACTCATCCTCTATATCTTTATTTATACAGCAAAGTATAGTTATACAATTATCCAGAATTATCCGATTAAGAGATATTAAATACAATAGAGTTTTTATATGAAAATCTAAGCAGTTGATAGCGTTATAACAGAGCTTAACATTCTTCTTTATTTTTCTGTAGTAAAAAAACTGGTTCAGGTTATTGTTGATTTCAACCAGAGGGTGATGATGAGTTGAGGTTAGGGTATGGCTATAGAAAAACAGATTATTGAAATTAGAAAGGCGTTAGAAAATCAAAAAATTCAAGATCTTGAAGAATTTGTAACTTCGTCTGAAAAAAGTGATAACTATGGGGAAAAACTACTTGAAAAAATAGATATATTAGCAAGCTGGGAAGGTTGGAGTAGGTTTAAAAACCGTTCTGATCTGGCTGCTAATTTTAATGAGCATATTCTTAGTGCACTAAAAAATAAAGATAAGGATAAACTTGCAGTTGCTATTCATTTTGCTACATCTGCTGGTTCTTTATTAGACTTTTTTTAAATCT
>NZ_MDTU01000001.1:1126325-1135944 GCF_001720395.1 Piscirickettsia litoralis | reverse complement strand
AAGGTTTAACTTTCGATGAAAATGAAGATATCGATGATCAAAGGCCTGATTGGCTTTTAGAGTTGAATGAAGATGTTGAAGAAGATATCGATGAGCAAAGGCCTGATTGGCTTTTAGAGTTGAATGAAGATGTTGAAGAAGATGTTGAAGAAGATATCGATGATCAAAGGCCTGATTGGCTTTTAGAGTTGAATGAAGGTGTTGAAGAAAGTGTCGATGATCCACACTCTGACATGGTTGAGACACTTAATTCTCAAAAATTATTACTAGCATCACTATCTCAAGAGGAAGCTAGTAAGTTTGCTTCTAAATTAGAGAAAAGTAGGTTGTTAAGTGGTGTTACTGCAACCCATAGTGATATAAAAAATAGTACAACAATAAATGCCGATGTTCTACGTCGAGACGGAAAGCATAAAGCCTCCTGCACAATAACTGCACATGGAATAAAATTTGATCATAATGATGAGAACTCAGTAATTTTAGCAGCAAGAGCAGCTCGTGAGGCAGGTGCTACAACCATAAAAGCATCTACACCTGAAATGTATAAAAAAGTGTTTAACGCTCTTCGTAAGGCAGGAGTAGATAGCAAAGAAATCAAAGGTGACTTCAGCGAAAATTCAAAATTACAGAAACTCCATGAGCAATTGTTACAGCAAGAAAATACAACTTCAAAAAGCAAAACAGCACCAGTATTTTCTCGGAATGAGCACACATCACCTCCTAAAGTTTCGCGTGAACCAACCACGAAGCCTAATGTGTCGATCCCTCAACCGTTTCGCGAACATAGTGAGAAGGTGTCTGAATCGGATATGGGCATAGAAATGCAGGTGTTTGGTTAGAATATGCTCGTATGATAATTTATTGATATAATTAGTTATATTTTGATTTGCCTGTATGTCGTAGTCCACTCTTGTGGGCTTTTAGCACATGGCGACGGTTTCTTATCTTTCCATAAAAAAATAGAAAATCTCTCTGTGGACGCTGTGGCCGAACTAAAGGATACTTCGGGGTAATGAGCTACAACTGCTTATGCTGTTGATTTTTAGAGGTTTGGTTAATCTAAACTCTAGTAGAAATCTATGGGAACTTTATTTAATGAGGTTAAACATTTTGTTTTAATGACCCGCTTGTTGTTTTAGTTATTCGGTGTGGATAATAATATTATGCTAAGAGTGAAGCGTGATGCTCAGTATCACTATATTTCGAATAAAGGAAGAATACTGTTTCTAGATGCGGAAACAACATCTTTGATTGGAAAATTAATTAAAAATAAGGATGGCGTGATTGCAGATGGCAACCTGCTTAATGTTTTTAAGTTTCCTTTAGGCTTTAGGAAAGCTGCACGTGATATCATGAGTATTAAGCTAGGAAAGAAAAGTTCTGTTAAAAGTTATGGTTTGCTATTTTCTAAAGATATTTTCTTTATGGCAACAATTGAGCGAGAGCCTTTAGTTGATAGCGGGAAAATTATTGGTGTGGTTCATAAAGTTGATGCAGGAATAGATCAGTTTTCTACGAATGAATGTTTTCTTAATATAGGTTCCATTTGCTATAACAATGAAAGGTTTTCATCAACAGATTTAAAGATACTCTTTTTGCTTGCTCAATTTGAAAATATAAAAGCCAAAGAAATATCCACAATTATTGATGTTAAGATGCGTACGGCTTACATGTATAAATATGATTTACTCAATAAATTGCGTGATACGTTTGGTTACGATGATGATGTGGATTATAACGACTGCCTCAATAAATTATTTCACGTTAAGGTCTGTGAGGGTGGTCACGCAACTGTATTGCCAGCAGAGGAGCTTGGTCAGTATTATAAAAAACTATCGAAAAGAAGAATGCAAAAAGATATATTACCCTGTGAGAATAACTTTAAATTTCTAGATGATAGTGACCCTTCGTATTTATCTAATATTATTGTAGCGAATAAAAAAGTGAATATTGATAATTAAAATTAGTTTTAATTAAATTTTAATTTTCTATTTATCTTATTGATTTGTATATTGTTAATTTATTTTAGAGCTTTTTAAGCTCTGGCTCTTGATACTGAAAATAAGGCTGATATTTTATGGTGATTAATGCTTGATTCGCTATAGACTATAGATATTGGCTTTTTATTTTTATAATTATGGTGATTGTTTAAAGTTTTTATGAATTTTTATGTAGTATGAATATGAAGTTTTTTCTATTAGGCTATTATTTATTAATTTTTTATTTGTTGGTATGTTTAGCTATGCGAATAGTAATTTTACCGATGACGATAAGAATTCAAACACATCAAATAGTCAAGCATTTGAGCAGATCACAAATCAAGCATTCCCATTATCACCAGAGCAGATTCACCAATATAAGAATCGTTATGATGCTGAGCAAAAAGCATCGATTGATCCAGTAGGTAAAGAGCCTAGTCAAAGCTCATCTGCGATTATTCCTGTCAGCCTAAAGCCCGGTGGTATTCAACCTTTAGTCCGTGTTGCCAAGGGTATGATTACATCGATTGTAATGACGGATCGTGCTGGTAAAGTATGGCCGATAGAGTCTTATAGTTTAGGTGATAAAAACTCGTTTAATGTCAGCTGGAATAAGTCTGGTGGTGTTCTAATGATTCAAGGCTTAAAGCCTTATGGTCAGACAAATATAGGCGTTGTCTTAAAGGGGTTGAGTGTGCCTGTGATGCTTTCTCTTGTCTTAGGTCAAAAAGATTGGGATTACCTTGATTATATTAGAGTCCAAAGTAACCAAGATGGAAGTGCTAATAATGCTGAAGCATTAGCTCATGCACCAGATTATTTGATTCAGCTATTAAATGGCCTTCCAGCGAAAGGAGCTAAACAGCTGACTACAAATGCTCCAGCAACTTTGCAAGCTCAAGTTTGGGCTTATCAGGGCCATTACCTATTATTGACTACTGGGACTTTAATTTCTCCGGCTTGGAATGCAAAACAAACGAGTACGGGGCCTAATAAGTTAAATGCTTATGAGTTGCCGATTAGTCCTTCGTTATTAATCTCTAGTAACGGTGTAATGCAGCAAAATCGTTGTGTCAGGTGGAAAAGATCAATGAAAGCATTTAAAAAAGTAAATAAATTCTTTAATCAATATCCTCGTTTAAGAGTGTTTATTATTTTCATTATCGTTGCAGTGGTTGTTATTATCTTTGTAAATAGTTTATCAAAGCCTGGAGAAAATAAAAGCTTTGGCCAGTCTTCAGTCAAGCAAGCAAATACTAAGTTAAATAGTGATTCATCGGAGTATACCGGGAAGGTTTATGAAAGTATGAATAGTCAAAATAATAGCAAAGTTGTGAATAAGGCTGAGCAGTCTGGTAAATCGCTTGTTATAAAAGCAAATAAAAATAACACAGAAAATCTTGATGGACTCACCACTGAGCAAAAAAGGATTGCTAAAGTTACCGGGTCTAAGGCATATGTGAAGATGATTCAAAGAGACAATTTGCACAAAGAGTATGCTCAACAAGGAACTAAAAATAATATTGATCCAGAAAATAGCTTAAATGATCGTGAGGTTGAAAGCAAAAAAAGAGCAATGTTGGCTCGTATTCAGCAAATCAGCAATACATGGTCAACTGTCACTGTACAGCAAACTGTTATTGGGCAGTCCAAAAAGAGTGTTGTGGCTGGTAGCAGCAATATTGGTCCTGAGAATAAAAATGTAATGATTAAAGCGGGTAGTGTTATATTCGCTGTACTAGATACACAACTTAATAGTGATCAGTCAGGAACGCCTGTTATGGCAACCGTAGTTCAAGGAAAATATAAAAATGCAAAATTACTCGGTAGTTTTCAGCGTGAAAATGATAAGCTTGTTATAAAGTTTAATCAAATGTCTATCAAGACTATGAACAATAGTATAAAAATTAATGCCTATGCTGTTAGTGCGACGACGGCGCAAAATGCATTGGCTTCTGATGTTGATCATCACTATTTATTGCGCTATGGCGGATTATTTGCAGCCGCATTTTTACAAGGGTTTGGTGATTATTACTCTGATACAGCATCAACCATTTGTGGTAGTAGCTCTACATGTATTGTGACAGGAGATCAAACAAGTAATGATGAAACATCACAAACGACCAAAAAGGCAATGTATTCTGGGTTAGGCTCAGTCGGTACAGCACTTAGTCGAGCAGCAGCTGATAATTTTAATCGTCCTCCTACTGTTACTTTAAATCAAGGAGTTGGCATGGGAATTTTATTTATGAATGATGTGACTCAATAGGAGTTAATGTAATATGAGTAATAAAGAAGAGTGCTTCGATTTTGAAAGTGATGAAGAGATTAAAGATAATGGTCATTTAAAAATCGAAGAAAAAGAAAGTGAGAACGACCAATTAAATTTTGACGAAAATCCTGATAGGGGAAGTAGTGATAATGAGGGTGAGACTGTTTCTGTAAAGGAAAAACCTTTATCTTTCATGGATAAAATAAAGCCTCGTTTGCGTTTTTATTTATTGTGCTTGCTTGTGGCTGTAATTGTGATATTTTTAGTTCGTTACAATTATAGGTTAATATTTCCAGAGAAGAAATCTCCTGAGCCTTCACAAACACAGAGCTTTGCTTTTGCTGGAAATAATAAAAAGTTAGAAGAAAGTCAGAGAAAATTAAATGTAGTTAATCAAAGTAGTGGTAGTAGCACTAATCTGAATGAAAATTTAAAATCAAATAAAATTTACAGTAATTCAGCTGAAAATATCAGCAGTAGAAATACTGATGAAGCTAAGCTTTCTGTAAAGCTAAATCTCATATTAAATGAGCTTAATAGGATTAAAGAGAATAGTAAATCACTTAAAAATATTAGCTTAAAGCTAAGTCAGAGTGATCTTGATAAGATTACTAATTCTATCAAAAAAGAGTTAAGTACTAACCAAGCTAAAGTTAATAGTTATATTCAAAGTAATAGTGAGACTGATAGTGAAATTAAAGTCTTAACAAAGAAGCTTGACCAGGCGCTAACTTCTATAACTAAAGCAAATGAAAACTATACTTACTTAATTTCTAAAGAAAATAATAATTTTGATAAGTTAACGTTGAGGGCAATCATTACTGGACGTGCATGGCTAGTGAACAAAGAAGGGAAAACACTAACAGTTAAGCAAGGAGATTTTTTAAATGGTTACGGCAAAGTTATAAAGATTAATGATAAAAATCAAGAAGTAGTGACTAGCTCTGGCTATATTTTTAAATAGCAATTAGGGAATTGATATGAAGCTAAGTGTGAAGCCAAAAATTGTATTGATACTGATTTTGATATGCTTTTGTAACTCTGTTGTTGCAGGTTCACCAAGTTATATAACAAATTTTTCTCAGATGTCTCAGAGTTGGCAGCAACAACTTAGCACCTTGTCAATTTTAGCTCAGTTTATATGCGCAATTTCTGGGGTTTTTATAGTCATTGTCGGAATTACTAAACTAAAGCCGACAACACCTGGTGGGCAGCAACAATCGACTTCCCATATTGGCTTTATTTACTTATTGATTGGCTCAGGCTTGCTAGGTGTTGGTCCGCTTGTTTCATTGATTGCAAATACAGGAAGTGGTGAGGATGTAACAACAGGGCTAACAAATATATTTGTTGCTACTAATAATAATCCTCAGAATATATTTGATGGAATTATTGTCTATTTTTTGAATGCCATTTTTTAAAGTGGTGGAAGTTGCTAGTCCGATTGCTGGTATTGCTACTCTATGTGTTGCATGGCATCGATTACGCTATCACTCGAGCCCACAGATGATGGCGATGCATAGACGCTCACCGATGGCAACGGCTTTTTATTTTTTCAGCAGGCTCTTTATTAATGGCCCCCTTTTTCATTATTCAAGACATTAGTGAATCTCTCTTTAATACGCCAAGTGTATTAAAATCTTATTGTGGTACTGGAGATTCAGGAAATTTTTTGTCTTATTTTAATAATCTAGATGCTCAAACGGTGATTACTTATGCAGATGGCACATTTAATTGTATAGCTGCTAGCTCATCAAGTTTGTCATTAGCAGATAACTTAACACGACTAACATATGCAATTTTATTTGTTGTTGGCTTTATTGCAATAATAAGAGGCGTTTTTTTATTTATAAAAATTGGTGAGCATATGGGAGGCCCCCAGGCAAGTATGCAAAAAATTGTAGCCCATATTGTGGGAGGATTTTGTGCAGTCAATGCTAATATGCTGACAGTGATCTTGATTAATACTTATTATGCGGTTTCTGGTTTGCCAGCAACAAATTAGCATAAAAAAAGTTGATTATTTTAAGTTATATATTTTTATTGATAGGTAGAAAATATAGATATCATTAAATTTTTAATGATGCCGTTCAACCAACAACAAACTTCTGGAGAAAAGATGAAAATTAAATTTAACAAACTAGGAAGTCTGCTTTCTGTTTTAATTTTAACCCTATCATCAACAAGTGCTTTTGCTGATGGTAGCATATCATCGCTTACTACGTGGGCTACGAGCTTAGAAAGTCAAGGCAATATTATATTAAAATTTGCATTTTTTTGCTTTTTGCATCATAGGGATATTCTTAATGGTCAAAGGGTTCATGTTGTTACAACATAACCATACAGGTGCACCTGGACAAGGTCAAAATCCGTTAACAAAAGGTGCGATGATGCTCATTCTTACTGGAGCGCTACTTTTAGTATTAAGCACAGTCACAGCGGTAATTTCGAACAGCTTGACGGATGGCATTAGTGGTGATGCAACAAATATTGTAAATAGTTATGATATCAGTTGATCTTAATTATTAATTTTAGTAGGTTATATTGTGAACTATTTATTAATATTTTCTTTTTTGCTTTTGCTGTCTGGTTGTGCGAGCAATCAGATACAAGAAGAAAAGCAGGTCGAGCAGTCAGCAAATAAACAGAAACAGGCAAATTTGAAGTTAGTTCAAGCTTTGCAAAGCTCTGTTGAGGAAGTGAGTCTCGCGATGAAGCAATTAGCAATAATAAAAAGTTCACAATATCCTTATAAAAATAATTTACCTTTTAGTGATATAGCTGGAAGAAATCCATTTAATAAAAAAATTACAGTAAATTGGTATGGACCTGCAAGTAATATATTAAAGTCAATTGCTAAAGAGCTTGGCTATCAATATCAAGTATTTGGAAAAGATTCTAAATTGCCGGTATTAGTAAATATTAATTATTTAAATACGCCGGTGATTACGGTATTGAGAAATATTGATTTTCAGCTAAATAAAAAAGCACAAATTAAAATCATACCTGATAGTAAAATTATTGCTTTGAGGTATATAAATAATGATTGATCATGCTTTATATAGTCTTAATCAAATCTCTAACTTATCAACCGAATCATCATATTATCAACAGCAGGAAACTTTAAATATTCGTTTACGTGCTATAAAGCAAGAAGCATTAACGTTAGGAGCACAATCTGCATTAGCACATGAGGCGAAAAAGATAGATGCTTTGTTATTAAACTATAGTAGTTATTTAGATAGAATATTTGATTTTAATCAGCTTTTATTAGAAAAAAATATATTACCTCCCGTTATCTCTGATTCTGATAATTCTATTGCTGTAAGTAGCAATGCGCAAATATTAAGGGCCGCAGGTAGAACTTATAAAATTATAGCAAAGGCTCGTTTTGTGACGGCAGCACCGACTTGGAGGAGCTATCTTTATATGGACTATGCTAAGCCTGATTTGCCAAATAAAGTTCTATTGCCTAAGAATAGCAGTGAACAAGCTTTATGGAAAAAAGTATACCTTTGAAGGATGGAATCAAGGCATAGATCAGGCTGTTAATATTTATAAAATAAACTTAAATAGATTGGTTAGAGATTTTAACGGTATGGTTTTATACAAAAAACTACTCACTCAAGGTATAGTGAGCCCTGTTTATGTTAAATCTCAATATCTCGGAATTACTGGTGATAAAAATAAATTAACGATTGATGATTCTACTTTGTTAATTAAAAACCAACCGGAACTTTTAAGAAATCAAAAGCTATGGTTGCCGGCAGTAGGTAAGGACAAAAAGTGATAAATAATTACCAAATTACTCCAGAAGCCAGTTACTTTACCCCTCAAAGTTTTGATGAAGCTTTGGTTTATTTGCATTTGGAAAACGCATCTGATATCACAATTCAGTCAGGCAGCCAAATTGTCGCTGAAATCAATGGGTCTTTACATCGAGTTACTAAAAGAAGCGTTACTCATCAAGAAGTGATTGATTTAATTAACCATATTTATGGGGCAAATGGCTCTGCGCAAGTTCAAAGTGGCATTGATATTGATACAAGTTATCATTTAACTATTAATAATAATTCTTATCGATTTCGAGTGAACATAACAGGCTGTCAATATAAAGGGTATTATGCGACTCAAATCACTTTGCGCGTGATTTCTTCTATACCGCCTAGTATTGAATCAATGAGTTTGCCCAGTGATTTATATCATAGTTTGAAAGTGCCACAAGGGATTGTTATTGTCAGTGGCGCAACGGGATCAGGAAAAAGCACTTTATTGGCATCAATAGTGGCAGATTTTCTAAAAGATGAGAAAAGTCATTTAAAAATAGTTAGCTACGAAGCTCCTATTGAGTATATTTATGATGATATTGTAATGCCAAGTTCTATGATTAGTCAGTCAGAGATTCCCAAGCACTTGCCTAGCTTTCATCAAGGTGTCAGGAATGCTTTAAGAAGAAAGCCAGGTTTAATTATGGTGGGCGAAGCTCGTGATAAGGAAACCTTAGAGGCAGTGATTGAAGCGGCATTGACTGGACATCCTGTCTACACAACACTGCACAGCAATGATGTGGTAGATACGTTTCGGCGAGCGGTTAATCTATTTCCTGCTAGTGAGAGAAGTGCAAAACTGTTTGATCTAATTGAAACAGTCAAGGTGTTAATTTGGCAAACACTGGTACCAACAAAAGATGGGAAAGGGCGTATTGCTTTACGTGAATATTTGATATTAACTGATGAAATTAAAGAAAAGCTTTATCGGTCAAGTACAGATAATTTCTCATTAATACTGAGAGAGTTACTGAATGAGTATGGCCGGACACTGTTATCTGATATTCATTTTTATTTGGAAAATTCAACTATTGATGAGGAGTCAGTAAAAAAATATAAATACAAGTTTGATTATGAAAGTAGCCAAGTGAGGAAACAATGAATACAGGTGTACATTGGCGTGACTCTGCTCGTCACCCTAAGTTATATGTTATTGATGCTCGAGCATGTTTTCCAATTGTTTTATTTCTTTTTCATATAAGTTTTTTACATTTATTTTGGCAGTAGTCTCTATAATTTTCTTATCTGTGTTACATAAATTCGATTTAAATATTAAATCATTTTATTATCATTCGTGAAATCGTTGCAAGTAGGGTTTAAAAAGCGGTTTTAGTGTATGCAATTATTTAGAGGTATAACAAAATCACAGGAACAGCATCAGGCAAATGCAATTCGAGATATTCGCCCTTTTTATATACAGTTAGCCGAAATAGTTAATAGTCGGATAG
Source organism: Piscirickettsia litoralis (assembly GCF_001720395.1). Lineage (NCBI taxonomy): Bacteria > Pseudomonadati > Pseudomonadota > Gammaproteobacteria > Thiotrichales > Piscirickettsiaceae > Piscirickettsia > Piscirickettsia litoralis. The sequence goes on along the minus strand of NZ_MDTU01000001.1, from coordinate 1,126,418 downwards.
GGGCCTCATGTATTATTTTAAGCTGTGTTTTATTGGCTTTTGTTTTTCCTATTTGTCTGATTTAATCATTTATTAATGCTCACTGATTTTTGG
>NZ_MDTU01000001.1:1105545-1126300 GCF_001720395.1 Piscirickettsia litoralis | reverse complement strand
ACCCATTTTCTATAATAAGCCTGATGAAAATAATCCGAAACCTGGTGGCAATGAGCCAGGAGATTCAGAAGGAATTTATCACTTTGGTAACGAGATAAATTCTAACCATGAACTGTGGTTTAATAACTCAGATATGCGTACCCACTGTTTGATTTTTGGCTCTACAGGAAGTGGTAAGACAGAGACATTACTTTCTATTTCATATAATGCGTTAGTGCAAGGCAGTGGCTTTATCTATGTTGATGGCAAAGGGGATAATTCGTTATTTGCTAAAGTGTTCTCCATGGTAAGAAGCCTCGGACGTGAAGATGACTTACTAGTTATTAATTTTATGACAGGGGCGCGTGATATTATTGGCCCACAAACAGATATACTTTCAAATACTATGAACCCATTTGCAGATGGCTCATCGAGCATGCTTTCACAGCTGGTGACAAGTATGATGGAATCCGGTGGCCAGGGTGGCGGTAGTGATGGTGATATGTGGAAGGGGCGGGCAATATCCTTTATTGAGTCATTGATGCGTTTTTTAGTTTATTTGCGTGATCAAGAAAAATTATTGCTTGATGCTGGAACAATTCGTCGTTATTTTACTTTGGAGGCGCTAGAAGGTCTTTATTATGATAATAAAGTTCTAGATGAAATGGGAAATGAAACCGTTTTTGAGGGCGTTGTTCCTTTTGATGTTAAAGATCCTTTAGATAATTATTTGGCAAGTTTGCCAGGCTATCGCAAGGATAAAAAAGGTGAGCAGTCAGATAAAGTCTATGAGCAGCACGGCTATATTATCATGCAGCTTACACGGATATTTAGTTCTTTAGCTGATGTTTATGGTCATATTATTAAAACGAACCTTGCTGAAGTTGATTTTAGAGATGTTATTCTAAATCGACGAATCTTAGTTGTTTTGTTGCCTGCATTAGAAAAATCACCTGATGAGCTATCGAATTTGGGGAAATTAATTATTGCTTCATTAAAGGCAATGCTCGCAGCTGGTTTAGGTGATAAGGTTGAAGGTGATTATAAAGATGTGATTGAAACGAAGCCGACAAATTCTAATACCCCTTATTTGTGTGTGCTTGATGAGTATGGCTATTATGCGGTAAAGGGGTTTGCCGTTGTGCCTGCTCAAGCTCGATCTCTAGGGTTTTCCGTGGTCTTTGCTGGGCAGGATTTGCCGGCTTTTCAAAAAGCATCAAAGGAAGAAGCAGCATCAATTTGTGCAAATACAAATATTAAAATATGTATGAAATTAGAAGACCCTCAGGAAACTTGGGAGTTTTTCCAAAAGACAGCAGGAGAGGCATATGTTTCAACAGCAAAAAGTTTTAATATGGATAAAAGTTCATCATCGATGACTTATAAAGACTCGTCTGAAGCAACCTTTGATAAGCGTGCCCGTGTAGATTTATTAGACTTAAAAGATCAGCGTGAAGGTGAAGGGCATGTCGTTTTTCAAGTCAAATATTGTAAGAATGAAATCATTTTATGCAAAACCCCCCCAAAGTTAAATATATTAAAATTAATCAATTTGTAAAAATTGAGCCACCTTCTCAAAATGAGTTAAAGTTAATAAAAGAAGCAGACTCGTTTAAATCTATTGATCATATTAATGAAAAACAAAATGGCTATACTCATAGTGAGGAAAGTAATGTTATTTTTAGTGAATTAAATAAGAAGTTAATTGAAATTCAAAAATAATTCGAATGGCCAAGAGTTGCTAGACTCTAATCAAGCAGAGTCCATTGTGGATGATCTTATTGAAATTTGTACTGTTAATAACCAACAAGATGAAGGTGACAAAGAAGGTTATAATACCGAATACATGGATAATTTAGAGGATGATGATTCTGATAATCAATATAATATTTTTATGAATATTCCTTTGGAAGATAGGCTAGATAGCGACTATTTTGATTTTGAAGTTTCTAGTTTAGAGTCTACTTTAGTTGATAAACAACAAATTAAAATTGCGGTTGAAAAAATATTAATCTTGAGTGATATTGGCTTGAAGGAAGCGAAAGCAATCGTTGGCGATATTATTAATGATCTTTCTGTTGTAACAACTTATGAAGGCTATAGTGGTGATAGTAATATTGAGAAGCTTTTAGCCGAGTTGGTAGGTTAATATTATGCTTGATAAAAAAGAAATTGATTTTTATGACTTTTATAATAAAACAATAGAAATATCTAGATTGATTGATAATCCTGTGTTATTACCAGATGGGCATAGCTTGAATAAAAAGATTGATAGGCTATATAGAAATAAATTGTATAGAGTTAAAACATTATATACAATTTATCATCATATCATTACAGAGTTTGATTATTTTAATGATCAAGATGATGAGACTGAAGGAGGGCGGGGGAAGTGGCTCCATTACTGGAGGTGAAGACTTCCCTATATTAGTGCTTTTTTACCTTCTTAACCCTCGTAATGCATTATCAATGTTGCATGATTACTTTATATCGGATTGTAAATCTGATTATTTTCATGTTCGCTATATGAAGAAATTTCCATTTGTTAATAGTTATAAGAGATCTTTGATAAATAAAGAAATACTGAAATTGATTTCTGATAATGATGTTAATATAAGTAGTGAAAGTACACTGGAAATATAGTTATGTCTCAAAATGCTAGTCCTCCGTCTCAAAATATTTTTTACTATACAATTTTTTTTATTGTTGCAGTCTGTGCTCTCGCATTTTATTTTCATGAAGCACTATATAGTATTGTTCTTAGTGTTAAAATTTTTGAAATGAAGCTGATTTCTATCTTTACTGCTAAATACAATGATATTATTGAGTGGATGTATAATACTCCTGTTAATGCAATGGCAGGTGACAACCTGCTCCAAATATCAATAATCTCTGGAGATATTATCAAGTGGGTTGGTGTTGTTTTAGCCGTTATTTTTATTGCTATTATTTATTACTTTCATCCACAGAAGAACTTATCAACGCGATATAATATGAAATCCTTACTCAGTGCACTAAACAATAGCTTCCCTGCAACCGGCCCTGTTATGGGTGAAAGTTTAGATAAAACAGATATTAACCGAGGAGACTGGCGTATGGCATTAACCCCAGTTGAGTTTATGAAAATCAATAACATACTAGATGTTAATAAAGTTAATGACGATGGACGGCCAGCTTTAAACCGTGGTAAGGCTTATCAGGTGTTTGTTGATCAATTAGGCCGATTTTGGCAAGGAATTGAAGCACTTAAGCCTCATGAAAAGGCTCATTTTTGCCATTTTTTCAGCCTTTAGTTGTTATAAAAGGGATGAGGCAGAGCAGATTCTAGATAATTTGTCTAAACAAGCAAGCAGTAATGTTGAAAGCATGAATTACTCAGTGGCAGAACCATTATTACATAAATATGGCGAAAAAGTTTCAGTACAGCAGGTCATTCAAAAACACTATTATACTTATACGATATTTTCATCTTTATTACTTGCAGCGAGGGAAAGTGGTATTGTTGCTCCTGCAAGTTTTCTATGGTTGAAAAAGGTAGATCGATCATTGTGGTATTGTTTAAATAATGTAGGCCGACGAGCTGTTTTTATTGAAGCTGCTGCAGTGAGAGCACACTGGCAAGCAGAGTTGAAAATAGGACAGCCTATTTCAATACCCATGGTGGAAAGTGCGGTGCTAAATTTAGATAGAATCTTCGACACGGTTAAAATTTAGAATGTTTAAGTTGAGATTATCTGCAAACCCTGGTAATTATTATTTGTTTGATTATAGAAAATCTAATATTAACTTTAAAAAAGTGTTAAATGATTTTTATATAAAAAATAATAAAAAGTGCCAGTTTTGTGGAATAGAGATCGAGGCTAATTATAGTATTGTTAATATTGATCAAGACTATACTAATAATAAAAAAAGGTAACCTGGCTTTGTCTTGTGTGCTATGTTCGCGCGTACAATTACTTGATTTTTATCCCCTGAATTACCAGGGAACTGATAAATTAACTTTTTTGGCCTGAGGTTAATCAAGCTCAGATCAATCGACTGCTGGCGGAGCTTGTAAGAAAAAGTCTGGCAGATGAAGAGAAAATGTTTGCAGTAAAGACACTATACTCTTATTTTAACGAAAAAGCAGATGTATTAGCGCATCTTTGCAGTGAAGAAGTAATCAACCCTGGTTTTTATCGATTAATTTCATCACCTAGTTTCTCTAACCATCAAATTGCTTCAGGTATAAGGGTTTTATTCTCTTATGATTTTATAAAAAATATGCTTACTCGTAGCACGGATAATGTGGATGGCCGCTGATAATGAGCTTACATGAAACGATTGCAGACTATTGGAAGTCTTATGGTAATTCAAATATAAATAATGCACTTGTTAATTTTGAATTTATTGAAAAAATGAGCTTTGATTTATCTGCGGATGATCTGGAGCAGGTGGCTGAATTTATTGAAAAAATAAATAATGATGGCGTTGAAAAAATGGATAAGATGAAACTTATTGTATTTTTGAATAGACTACCTGCTGCCTATATGTTTTACAGTATCCATCAAATTAATAGAATTGATGCAAAATATATGTCAGAGCTCATTTCAATGGTGAATCAGAAAAATAGCTCTGATGATGAATGTGCCAAATTTTATCAACGCAATATGGTTTTTGAGCGCTTTCAAATTTTATCTCGTATTTTTTCATCTGAACGTTTAAATAAAATAATATCATGTGTAAGTTAGATTGAGTATAGGTAGTATTATCAATGGCTTTAGTAGATCGATTATTTGATAATGTTGAAAGTTTTTTGCATGGCTAGGAATTCTTTTAAAGCAATCTCAGGATTCTTACTGTGAGTTGGAAACTGCGGATAGCCGTTATACGCTAGTCACTAAAAATTCATCATTGATTTCTGTGATTAAAATTGATGGGTTGCAGAGATTTGTTGGTAATGCTGAATTTGATGAAGTCTGCAAGCGCTTTTCAGCTTCATTACAATCAGTTTTTTCTTCACCTGGGCATTTTATCCAGTTTTATTATGATTTTAACCCAGAAGAAGCTTATGAGAATATTAGTCGATCACTAAGAAATGCAGAAGAATCTGCCAAGCGTTTGTGTCTAGATATAGAGGACCTATTTACATCTAAAAAAGAAAGTGCTGAGTGATGTATGTGCCGAAGAGTCTTGCTACCTTGTGTTATGGACTGAGCCGTCTGCACTTTCAGATAAATATGTTAAAAAGCTTTTGAAAGAAAGCGCAAAAAAGTTAAAAATAGCCCATTGCCAATCTCTAAGAAGTCAGCTAATTTATTTCTTGGCTTGGATGAGTTACGTAATTTGCATGACTCTCTTATCGGTAATTTAGTAGAAGATTTACAGCAAATAGGAATGTATGTGCACTTATTAGATGTACATTCTGCTGTACAAGAGGTGCGTCGTTCAGTTGACCCTAAAATTACTTCATATGGTTGGAAGCCTTCTTTACCTGGAGACCCTCTGCCATTACGCCTTGATCAGCTGGAAGGTCAAATAAAAGCAGATACTCAGCAAAAAAAATATAAGAAACTATGATCTTTCTGAGTTAATGTGGCCGCCACTGTCCGCTCAAGTCAATCCCAGAGAGGGGGAAAATATCGATATTAAAGTTGCACGAGTTGGAGATATGATTTATGCACCTCTTTATATTGATTTATTTCCAAAAGATATTCGTCCTTTTTATGATTTATTTCGCCGGGCGGTGTTTGCTGATTTGCCGTGGCGTTTATCGTTTTATATCTCAGATAATGGCTTAAAAAATTACACAGACTAAAAACTGGCTTGCACAATATTTAACTTTTAGCTCTTTTCATAATAAACTTATTGTTGAAACTCATCGCTATTTAAAGCACTTGCATGAACGGGGTGATGATCCGATTGTTAAGCTTAAAGTGGTGCTGTTAACTTGGGCGCCCGTTGGTGAGGAGCCTCTATTAAAAAGGCGTGCTGCAAAGTTAATGCAGTTAGTGCAAGCCTGGGGTGGTTGTGAGGTAAAGGAGTTTTATGGTGACCCTTATAGTGAGGTGATATCATCTGGCTTGGCAATGCGCAGTACCAGTAATGCGACAACCTCAGCAGCGCCGCTTTCTGATGTGGTAAAGATGTTACCCATTACACGCCCAGCATCTCCCTGGAAGAAAGGAGCGCTATTATTTCGAACGCCTGATGGCAAATTATGGCCTTATCAGCCAGGATCAAATCATCAAATTAGCTGGATTGATATCATCTATGCTCGATCAGGTTCTGGAAAATCAGTTTTATTAAATTGTATTAATTTAGGTTTATGTTTGTCTCCAGGTTTGGCGCAGTTGCCCCGTATTTCGATTATCGATATTGGTCCCTCCAGTCGTGGATTTATTTCCTTATTAAAAGAAAGTTTGCCGGCAGAACAAAAAAATAAAGTAATTTATCATCGTTTGAAACTTGAAAAAGATCATGCAATTAACCCTTTTGATACTCAATTAGGTGCGCGACAGCCTACAAAATTACACCGTTCATTTTTAATCAACTTTTTAAGTTTGCTCTATGTAGAACGTGCTGATGATCCGCTTCCAGAAGGCATGTCTGGGATGCTCAGCTTGTTGGTTGATGCGCTCTACCATCAGTTTAGTGATCAAGTTCAACCTAAGCTTTATATTCCAGGCTTTGATTCGATTATTGAAAAAAATATTAAAAAATATCAGATTAACTTTGATGTATCGACAAGCTGGTGGAATATTGCCGATCAATTTTATGACTGTGGGCAAAGCGAGTTGGCTTTGCGCGCTCAGCGCTATGCTATGCCAACTTTGGCGGATACCGTTTCTATTGCCCACAGTCATGGAATTAAAGATATTTATGCAAAAGTTTGCTTGCCTGGCAGTCAGGAAGACTATGTTGCTGCTTACTGTCGTAATATTTCAGTGATTATTCGAAACTATCCAACGTTATCCACACCAACTCAGCTTTCTTTGGAAGGTGCTCGAGTGATTGCTTTAGATTTGGAAGATGTCGCGCGAACAGGAAGTCCGGCAGCAGATAAACAAACAGCAATGATGTATATGCTTTCTCGCCATGCGATTGCTCAGAACTTCTTTTTGCGTCAGGATGACTTAGTCATTTTTCCTAAAAATTATCAACCTCACCATGAACGGCGTATTCGCGAGATTTTAGAGGAGCCAAAACGGATTGTTTACGATGAGTTTCATCGAACGGCAAATAGCCTTTCTGTACGCCAGCAAGTGATTCAGGATATGCGTGAGGGGCGCAAATGGAAAATTCAGATTTCCCTCGCCTCACAAGCCTTAAGCGATTTTGATAAGATTATGGTTGATTTTGCCACGGGTATTTTTATTTTAGATTCAGGCTCTAGTCAAAGCATTGATGAAACCTGTAAAACTTTTGGTTTAAATGAAACAGAACGCTATGCGCTGGCAACTCGGGTGCATGGTCCTAAAAGTTCAGGTGCGACGTTCATTGCGCAATTTGTCACAAAACAAGGTTTAAATACACAGTTATTAACGAGCACAGTCAGCCCTGTAGAGCTATGGGCCTTTAACACAACGACAGAGGATGTTTATTTGCGCGAATCGCTTTATAAGGTATTAGGGCCAGAGGAAGCACGTAAACGTCTCGCTGCAGCTTACCCACGAGGCAGTGCAGTCAAAGAAGTAGAGGCTTTAGTGAGCGAGAATAGTGAGTTAACTGTTACTGCTGCATGTGACCAAATTTTAGCAAGGTTATTAAAATGAAATTTCTCGTTAAAGATAAACATCTGTTGAAAGTCATATAAGTACTTGATAGTCAGAGCGTTCTATTTTTGGATTTGTAATTTCTTTATAAAATATAGCTTTACTTTTATAATTGAAAGTTTTTCCAGAATGTTTAGAGATAAATTGATCCAAGTGTTTTGCTGTGACTTCACTTTCACTAGAGACATTAAGAGCTTTATAAAAGCTTGTTTTAATTTCTAGTTCTGAGCTATTTATTTTTTTAATTAGTGCTTCGGCTGCGCTAGTGTCAGATTTGTATTCTTTGCTGCTTCGATCAAAGCACGTTAGTAAAATGTAATTTTTTATTAGGCTATCTTCTTTTTGTTTTCCTTTGTTAGGTGAGCAAAATTTTAATAATGCTTGAGTTTTTCTACTGCTTGAGTTTTTCCTATATATAGGGTTCCAGTTTGAATTTTTTTTTGTATTCAGCATAGACATCATCAAAAAAATTTTCTTAGATCATAATTATTATCAGGTTTTTTACATATTCTTTTCTTAATTAAAGAGTCATAAGTATTAAAATAACCACGATAAAAATATTCATCTTTTCTTTTGTTAGTGCTCTTGAAATCAGTAGTGCTTATTCCTGTAATGTCTAACTCAATAGCGTTGCTATTATTCAGCCTAACTTTGTTATACATAGATTTTTTTCTATCTGTAACTTTATAATCTAGATTTATCCCCAAATGCTCAATACCGTATTGTTTGAGTTCATCTTTTCTGCTGGGGGAGTATAAAGAATCGCCACTAGTTGGAGTGCTATGTAGTGCTTTATACATAGGGCCCTCTTTACGAGAGAGGGTCATTAGCAATATTTCACTTTTCTTCACTTGATCTTTTTTGTGTGTTTTAAAGTATTTAGGTGCAGAAGGTAGATTGTCATGAAGGCCGCCATCAACATATTCATAGCCATTAATTTTTACAGGGCGGATAACTCCTGGTAGTGCTCCTGAAGCAAGACAGGCGATAGAAACTTCAACATCTGGTGTGTTTTTATAGTTAAATATTTTGCTTTCACCAGTATCTTTTCTCACAGCATTCACAGAAAGATTTTTAAATCGATAAGGGGCAACTTTGTGAAGTATGTAAAGGTCTTTAAAAGTAATTGACTTATTTTGTTTGCATTTATAGAAAATAGTTTCTAGTTCTTTTTTGTTTTGTGTGAAACTTTTACCAATATCTTTTATGTCAAAAATATTTTTACCTTCGAAAAAAGATAAGATGTTGTTTTTTATTACTTCACGCAAAAAATTAAGTAATGGCTTGCCATCTGCTCCACTGAGTAGTGTTTTCCGTGACCTACTTCCAAGTAGAAGGCTAAAATTTGTTTTACTTGAAATTTCTCTGAATTGTTCTGGGGTTGAGCCTGATGCGATAATAGCTGATGAAATCGCCCCTATAGAGCAACCGGATATACCCTCTATACCTTTATATAGTCCCGAGTCAACTAGAGCTTTATAGCCTCCTGGGTATACTACACCACGAGCTCCCCCCCCCATAAAAGCGATGTATTTGTATGGCATAACTTTACGACAACCTTAAAACTGATAAGTAATTCATATGATAACATTATGGCAGAATGGCTAATTTGTTAATTTAAAAAATTAACTCATATTTATGTATTGACATTATCTGTTAGCTAGCAAATTAAATTTCAAAGATAAAATTAACTGATAGCTTAACTCAGAACATAATATAAAGAGAAAATCGATGCTTGTATGCTTAGAAAAAATCATCAGTAACTGTTATAAGGAAGGTTGTGAGTGTATGGTACGAGTCGTAATGCCATGCAAGAGCGTAGCTGTGAAGTGTTTAAAGTAAGGATGATGTGGAATGTTGTATGACGTTGGCAGTCAAAGGTTTGTGGCTGTCGTGTGAGTGAGGTGGTTTTGCACCATTGGGTGTACAAAATATTTACTGATGTAGCAAAGTTTACGAAAAAAACTGTTCAGAATCAATGAGGTTAGAGATAAAAAATTTCTGATTATACCTTTGATTAGATAAAAGGCAAAGAAAAGTATAAAAAAAAATATTACTCTTTCAGTGTTCTTAGCTCTTCAATCGGTTTAGATTTAGATGTACGAAGTGTAAGAGAGTCCTCAGTCTAAACAATATTTGGAGATTAATATGCCGGGCACATTTGAAACACAATTGATTAAAAACTCTATAACTCAGATAAATTCAATGGTTCGCTATCATTATTCTAAGAAAGATCCTTCAGAGTCTAAAGCAGAGGCACTGAGAAAATACTTTAGTAAAATTGAAATTACTAAGTCAAACGGTTTAATGAGTTCTACTTTTTGTAAAATAGGTTCTAATACTGAACTTCAATTTGACCCTGAGAAAGGTATTGTTGATTTTATACGACTTTTGCAAGATGTGATAAAAGATCTAAATAAAGCTGGGAGAATGAAGAGTAGCTTAGCGGAAAGAATTGAAAAAGAAGTTCTATCTCTAGTTTATGATGGGTTGAATAAAATCGCTGAAGAGCAGGAGATAGCTAAACAGAAGCTATCTCAGCAAGTGCTTAAATTGCAGGAGACAGTGAAAAGTGGAGAATTCAACTACAGTCAATTAGAAGAAAAATTTAGTAAATTAAATTCTGAGTTTGAAAAGCTGAAATTAAGAAATCAACACTTACTAGAGATTACAAAGCAAAGCGTTAATACTACACACACGATTACTAACACGGTAACTTTCAAAACAGCTTTAGAGAGGACAGCTCATATTAGCAACGGTTTAACACAAGTCGGTGAGGTTATGATTAATTTACAAAATCTTGCACAGCCTGTAAGTGTAGCAATGCAGGCAGCAAATGTTGGGCTGAGTGATTTAAAGAGTAGTGTTCAGCAGTCTAAATTAACTATTGAAGAGACTAACAAGCAGAAAATAAAAGAGGTTAATGAGCAGATTGATCTTGCAACAAAAGATATAACAAGAGAGTTAAAAGATAATAATAAAAGTTTAGCTAGTTTCGCTATTAGTACTATTGAAAACAAACTAACGTCTTTGGAGGGAAAGTATAATAACCAACGTAAACTTGGTATGGGAAGGAGGGTAAAATTGCCAATTGTTAAAGCTAAGATTTTAGGTATTAATGAAATTAAATCAAAGCTTTCAAAAGGAAATATTACAGGAGCTGTAGCTTTAGAGGAAATTTCAAAATTGCTAAACGATTCATCAGACGGTTTTATGAGAGCATATAACGATGGGGTTAAATTTAAAGAGCATTTTGATGAAGTTAGGGTTACTTTGCAAGCGGCCAAAGAGAATCTTTCCCCAGAGAATGATCAATTGGTTAGTACGATCAGTAATAAGATGGAAAGCATTCAGCGTGAGGTGGAATCATTAGTTGAAGAGAATGAAAAACACGTAAAAAGTATGACAGAGTCAGTTGTTAAAAGTTCGGAAGAAATATCGAGTAAATTGAAGGTTGCAACAGAGAAAGCTTAAAAAAACAGACAAAATAGCTTCAAATCTTTCTGAAAAAATGAGTGGAATCCAGGACATTTCACAAGAGCTTAGAAAGGAAATTGAGTTGAAGGTTAATCCGAAATCATCACAGCGAAGCTTGACCTATAGTAGCCACAATACAACTGGAACGCTTATGCTTGAGAGTAGCCATAATCGGTCTAAGCTTACGAATGAAGTTCCATTGATTGAGGTTGAGCAGGTTTAATAATGCCTATTTCAGAGACTCTTAAGAAACAACTCGAAGGGTTTGACCATAAAACTCTTCGATCCCTTCCTGTATATACTGCAAGTTTGGATAGGCATACCGGTACATTTATTAGAACCCATGGCTTTTTAGTATCAGGAGTGCCCGGTTCAAATAAGCCAAGGGATGTGGGAAGAGTCTATCATTTAGGCTCTTCAATTATGCATGCTCCTTATAAAGTGACTGATAAGGTTGTTAAAAAAGCAAAGGATAAATTAAATGCATGTGGTGATAAGATAACAGGAGATAATATTAGATTATGTGAAAAGCTAATAGGTATTACTATGAGTGCCTCAATGGTAAGTGTCTTGTCAAAGCTACAGGGCGAGAAAATTAATAAAAACTTGATCGAAAATATAAAAAGATTTAAAGGAAAAAGAATAACGAATAAATTAATTCATAATTTATTCTCTGGTTTGGATAAAAGTGATTTTCCAGATTCTAGCACATTATTTGCTTTGGATAAGCTGATCGGGGTAACAGTCTCAGATGATTTTATCAATTTATTAGTTAAGTTGCAAAACTATAATATAAAATCTGATGATGTAGGTTTTATCAAAAAAATTACAAGGAATTAATTTTAGTAAAAGCATATTAGCTGACTTACTACCATTTGAGGATTGTAAGTTAAACCAACAGGTTGTTGCTAAATTGGAAAATATGAAGGGTTGATAATTTCAGCAAAAGAGGTTTCACAATTCAAAAAAGAGTTAAGAGAAAGTGGTGTTGATTTGCCTAAAGAAGTGGAAAAATTTCTAGATAATATTAAAGATGTGAGAGTTACCAAGGATATGCTTGTTCTTGGGTCTAAATTGTCAGGGAGTAGAATGACTTATGACACTGTTAGAGCCTTAGAAGAGATGGAGGGTAATGAGTATCCCACAGTTGAGATTATGCTCAGAAAGCTTATTGATAAAAAACAATCAAGTGAGGGTGTGGAACTATGTTTTGAGGAAAATATAGGAATAAAAGAGTATAATTACACTCTAGCTGCTTTCCCTAATGATGAGCTTAAAGAGGTTGTTAGGTTAAATAAAGATGTAAATAAAGAAAGAGGAGCCATCTTTTATAGGTTATCTAACAGCAAAAGAGCTAAAGAAGATCATTTGGCTTTTAAGTTGAATAGCATGTCAATTGCATATGAAAAACTGCCAGGTGTAACTCAAAACAGATTAAGAGATAGCTTTAATCAGCAAGGATTAAGGCTTAGGTATTTAGATGAGAAAACAGGAATAGGAAAATCGGTAGATTTTGAAGATAAAAAGCATGTAAGAGGCAAAGTGACTAAAAGGCTTACAAAGCTTTGGTCTAAGCATGAGTTTACTCCTAACTCTAAGAAACAAGAAGGAAACTGCAATGTGTCCTCTTCTTCTCTTGCAGAGTCAGCAAGTTATGGTGCATTTTTCGGAACGGTAAAAGGCCAGTCTGTTAAAAATGGGTCAATCTTCGGCTATGGCCATAACCAAAGGATTCAGTTATGGAATCCTCTTCGAAACTTAATGCAAACGAAAAAAAATAGATGCTTTAATAAATTATTTTCTTCATAAAGAAAAACTGGAATTAACCGATTTTGATAAGGTGATGTTTGAAAGTATAAGGCGTGATATTATAGAGTTTTTCATTAAAAGTAAAGATTTGAGTCAATCTGTAAGTATAAGTAGCAGTATTGTAAATGGAAGCAATCTTCTTAGTGCTCTTTTTGAAAAATTTGGAGGAAAAAAGAAATTGCTTTTTTAAAATTTTTATCACTTTATGGTAAGGAGGCTATAGGTGTAGATAAAAATTAATACTTGAGCTATCAAAGTACAAGGAGGATATTTTGTTATTTATAAAAATAATGGAGAATAACGAAATTAAGGTTAAACTTTTAAAAGAGATTGTTGATTTTAACTCAGCGTGTGGAAGCGTCTTTTATTTTAAAAGAGGGCTGACACAGCCTAGTATAAAAAAAGGTCAGCTTAAAAAAGCTTCCCTGATGCTAAAGCAGGCTTCTAAGTTGACAGGTAGAGAAAGTGAATTATCAGATATGGAGGGGCCGAGCAGAGATATTTTTTCTATGAAACGCCTAAAGCGTATCCCTGAAACTAATCCTACTATTTTCAGAGAAAAAAAAGAAATAGAGGTTAAGCATCATCGATCAAAAAGTGTAGACTTTATTGATTAAACTTAAATTTTGTAGATACCTATCTATTTATTTGATTTTATAAAAAATAGAAAATAAAAACATTATTAGAATGTAACTTTAGTTTTATAACTGGTTTGAGTTTTATGGTTAAATATGTTTTAGTTTGTATTTTAACTAATAAATTTATAAAGTAACTTATTATGATATTTTCCATGAAAAGACCTGGAAGGGAGATTATTCTAACTAAAAACAAGAAAGACTTTAATTGTCAATAAGTTCTAGGAGGTTTTCGTAAGTGTCGCGATCTCTACTAGATATTGTGAACAACCAATGATGTAACTGCCTGATAAAACGTAGAAGCTATAAACTATCTCGTGCTTAGCACCAAATTTATAGAAATTTAACTTGAGAAAAAGATAGAGTAGCAAGTCTAGTTCTTGTCGTGCATATCGTGCTGATGATTCAAATAGTGCATTAGTGAGCTATTAGTGCAACGGTATCATTTTATGCTGAAGTTAAAGGTGTCCTGGTTAGCATAAAAAAAATCAGCTATTTTTATATGGATCGGATTTTTAATTGATTTACTATTGTCAATATAAGGTTTGCTCAAATAGTTAAAGCTTAATATCTTATTGATTAATTTGCACTTTTTTATTGGTGAATAGTTTGTTTGGTGTTAAATCTAGTAGTAATATGAGATTGTAGTATGCGTAGTATAGTTAAAGTGTCTGTTGTAAATATGTTGCGTGTAGCTGCATTTTTTACGGTGACTGTTGCCAATGCGCAAACAATACAGATATCGACAGAAAGCGCAAATAGCTCGAACAAAGTAGTTTCGAATGGGCCAACAATACAACAAAAGCTCAATGAAATTATTTCCCAGCAATTAGTTATGATTAACAACCAAAATCAGAGTGATTTGCATGGGCCAACGAATGGTGTAGCATCTCAAGTCTATTTTAATAACCCTTATAATAACTCAATCGGTTTTGGAGTTTTGTCAAGTTCTGCACAAAATCTGGTGAATATGATTCCAAATCAATCTGCAGTTTATCAGTCAATTATAAGTAATGAGAATAATCAAAATGGTAGTATTAATGAAAATATACGATTTTTGTTGAATCTCGTTGAAGGGAAGTATGATGCGGATAAGAAGTCCAGTGATTTTATTGATGCAGGGGCTGTTGGAAAGTCAAACTTACTTGTTAATGCAGTTCTATCTAAAATAAATGCGAATAATAAAATTAATAATGAGCTGCTATTAGTTATTAAAGCACAAATGAATAATGGCTGGATGAATAACTTAAAATACTCATCCCGTGATCAATTGCTTAGAGATCTTTCAGTTCAACTTTCTGTTAGTAATTATATTAATTACCAAAAATTACAGGCTCAATACTTAAATGCAATGTTGAGTACGGCTAAGTTAATTGATAATAGTAGCTTTTATCAAATTTCTGAGAAAAATAATGAGAGTATAGAAAATTCTGAAAAAATGTTAAATGATATAGACCAAGGCATAAGTAAGCTCGTCGGCATGCAGAAAATCAAAGTGATGGGAAAAGGTAATTAGTTTTGTTGTCTGCTATTAGTCTACCAACCCCAGCAAGCGATCAATCAGTTTATATATTGTGGCAAATATTTGGAAATATTATTTACTTTATTTCTGGAGATACAAATATATCAAATGGACCAACGCTTGTTTCCGAAGTTATTAACTATTTTAATGCAGGTTTACTCTCTTGCTTATTGTTAATTTATGCGTTAGTTGTTGTCTTAGGGGTTATTTATACTGCACATGATGGTGAGTTTTTAGGGAGAAAGTGGCACTCGTTATGGATGGTTTTAAGAGCAACATTTGCTCCTATTGCTATGATCCCTGTAAAATTTGGATTTTGTCTAGCTCAGATAATACTATTATATTGTGTTTTAGTCGGTGTTTATTTGGCAAATTACGTTTGGACAAATATAACCCAGGACATTGATGGTGGTAGCTTGCCTTCTGTACCGGTTAGTTTACTTAATAATGTAAAAACAAATGTGGCCCAAGGCGTTTTATACCAAGCAATTAATAAGGTTCAACAAGACTATGGCTTAGATTCTAGTGATTTAGTGTCAATGAACACTACTGTTGATGATGGTTATCGCCAATGTAGTTCGACTGATGTCAATGACAACCCTACAGCAAACCAGTTTTACAAAATGAGTGGTAGCAGTACACCTATTTTGTGTGTCAATACATCATCAGCTTTACCTATGAGTTTATTGCCTAATTTATCAAGCTCAGCAAGCTCTATATGTGATTCAGAAACTTTAGATAATTTTCAGAAAGCGATGACATGGTTTTATGGTGGGCCTATCGAAGATCTAAATGGAAATAGTTATGTCGCTAATGCTAGTGCATTTACCGTGAACACGGGGTTGCTTGTTTCTCAGTGTAATAATGCAGTTCAAACAGCATTAACGACATCAGGAAGCTTAGGGACTCATACTTATAGTTATGGTTTTGATGTATCTGGCTCATCAGAACCTCAAGAAATTAATTATAAGGTTCAGCTTGGTAACGGCGATGATAGTTCGTCGATTAATAATGTGAAAACAAATGGTTCTATTACTTATTTATTTGATAATATGAACTATCAACCAAAAGATGCAAAAGATCTGACTTATTCTCAACAAGCCCAATTGGCGACTCAGCAAATTGTTAATGCGCTTTATAACAACGAGAATAAACAGGCAAATGTTATTTTGAATGCTTATATCGCTGAACTTAATAGCACCTTAATTGTACAAAGTACAGATTCAGAGTCAGCACAGAATATTACTAGTAGTAATTTTTATGCAAAATGCGCTACTTATTTAAATAATGGCCAAATGACAGTTGATTATCTAAATTGTATTAATCTTAATGAGTCAGGCCAAACCTATAGCATGGTTCAATATAATGGTTCGCCAAAGCAACCGTATCAGGCTCAGGATTATTCAAACTATATTAATAGCTGGTGGATTGGCGGCGAAAGCTATTTAACAGTTGATAAAATATTAAATATGAACTTAAGTGATGCTGCAAATATTTTGGCAGAAAACCTAGCTTACCCTGGATTAATCCTTAATAGCCAATTACATTATGGTGTGCCTATGGCTGTGACTGTTTACCCTAATGTTAATAGCAGTGTTGTGCCAAATTTTCATCCGCACCATGGTAACTCGTATGAAACTAATAATAATAATGGTCAGACTCCAGACCCAAGTACTGCGGATTATCTAACAAATATGAAAATATCTAATCCGAATTCAGGGACGACATTGGTGAGTGATTATGTGCCTAGTAGCTTAAAAATGGGGGCAAGTGATTGGGCAACAGATGTATATAGCTATGTGCCTACCCCGACAGATGTTCCGCAAGGCTGCGATATGTACTATGGAACTTATAGTGGGAGTAATTCTAATGATGAAACGACGTGTAAGAATGATTATTTAGTGATTCAGCTACAAACTAATTTAATGTCTTTGCCTTCTGAATTACAACAGTCTTTTACATATTTATTTAGTTTATTTGGTAATAATAATTTAAATAAAACGTATTCATTGACGACTGACAATATGTCTGATGTTAATTTATTAAACAATACATTATTGTTTTTACGAAAAAAATGGCGTTTATCAGCCAACAGAGACAACAGCTGTTCCTGTATATGCGGTTATAGATAAAATATTTGGAACGTTAGGAGGAAATGACGCTTCAACCGATATTACGAGTATCATGAATGAACTTTACTCATTAGGATTACCATCAAATAATGCCACATCAAATACATCAACGGCTATTTACAGCACAATTATGCAAGCTCAGCAGGTCGGTGCTGATATTCTTCAGACAGTTATAGATACTTTAAATGATATATTCGTTAATTACCAAGATCAGTTTAGTAGCCTTAAGAAAACAGCTTACTCTATGATTCATAAATGGGCTAAAAAAGCAGGAATTGCTGCGGGGGCAAGCTCTATTGTCGGCGCCAGTGGTGTGGGTTCAGCTGTTGCAATTATGGGGCAGACGGCGGTACAACTTTGGATGGCGGCACAAATTGGTAATTTGGCGATGTCACTCGCTTGGATGCCGGTTGCGATTATGATATTAAGTTCCTTATTTACTACTGCAATTGCTTTTTCAGTGATGATGCCATTGATTCCGTATTTTTTATTTTGGGCAGGAACGATTGTTTGGGTTCTGAGCATATTAGAAGGTTTGGTCGCGGCTCCTGCAGTATGTTTAGCCGTTCTATTCCCAGGAGGGCATGATATAATGGGACATGGATTACCTGCAATAAAAATTGCACTTAATGTGATATTTAGACCTGTTTTAATGGTGATTGGTATAACTTGTGCAATCGCTTTAACTTATGTGTTAATTACTTATTCGGCGCAAGGGTTTCATTTAGTCGCTCCATTGATATTGAGTAATTTTAGTAGTAGCTCGATGGTAAATGGAATAGTGAGTTGTTTTTTAATTTTTATTTATTCTTCATTTATGATGATGGCTTTTAGTAAGTGTTTTTCTGTCATTTATTTGATTCCTGATAAGGTGCTTGAGTGGATTGGCGCGCAAGCCAGTGCTCAGCGTGCAGGTGCAGATGATGTTCAACAACTACAAGGTAAGACTGAGCAAGCTTCGGCTCAAGCAGGGCAAGCGGCAGGGCAAGGAGTTCAGCAGGGCATTAGTGCGCAACAGAATGAAACACAATCTCAAGTGAGCGCTAAATCACAAGATATTCAAGTTGCTCAACAAAGCGGTCAAGCTGCTGGTAGTGAAGTTAAAACTGCAGCAGAAGCTGCGGCAATGTAAAAAGAGAGGTATAAGATAATGCGTACAGGTCACAAAAGAAAAAAAGAATTAAAAGAGATTAGTGAAAAACTCAATAAACTTCATACTCAATATGGTAACAATATACCGGCGATGGAGCTTGAAAAATATAAATCTGATTTAAAAAGTTTAATTAAGAGCAATGATCCGCAACTGCATTTAAATGGTGGTATAGGGTCTCTTATCCAGATTTATAAAATTTTATCTGCAAATAGCACTAATGGGAAAGCATCAGGGTTAATTGATAAGATTGAAAACTTCAATAGCCCAAATAATGTTTTTCAAAATAATTTGAATCAAAATAACAACCAAAACAATAATAATATTAGTCATCACTTTGATATTTAGTAAATGTGATATGCGATATAATTTTTATAAATTAAAGCAATTATTTCTTTCATTGATAGCTTTGAGTATCAGTCAGTGTTGCTATGCAGCCGATGTTAATCCAACGATCAAAAACAATACTGACTTACCATTTCAGGTGTATGTAAGCAATCAAAATTGTATGAATATTCATGACAACGGTGATGGAACAAATTATATCGTTGCTCCAGGCGATACTTATAAGTTTAGTGCTGATAAAAAAATAATGGCTCTTGCATGAAAGGGTCAACAAACTACAAATTTAAAGTGACTGTTTCTGTGAGTGTTGCGCCCTATATTAATGCCCATGTCGACTATAAGAAACAAACTGTTGGGACAACCAAAGATTGGAAAACGAACGGCAAAGGAAGCACAGATGAGAGTGGTAATTTATATCTTAAAACTTCTGGCGGCTCTAACATGGATATAACTATTCAGTATAACGGATGATTATGGTATTTAATATATTACTGATTGAGAATGTTAAGGTATGATTTTGAAGAAAAATCTTTTAATAATGTCCATACTTTTTTTGTTAATATCTATATTATATATGATATGCAGTAAAAACACTCCTCTCGTGCTCAGTCATTTATTTTACAATATTATTCAATGGGTTAAATGGGGTGGTTTAGCGATCGCTATTGTTTTTGTCGGGATATTTGTAGTTATTGGCACCATTGTTATGGTAGCGACGTTATGGTCTGAACTTTTTGAAAAATAAATCCCCATAAATAAAATAAATTTTTTTATGTTTTACTTTTTTTTGTTAAAGAGTAATGTTGGTTATTAATTCTACTAGAGGAAAATCATAGTGAATTTGGCACTAGAAAAAGTCAAATTGAGAAATGACTTTTATCGTGATAATTTTAGGCGTGTCTCAGCAATTTTGATGATTTCTGTGATGCTAAATTTATTTTTATTAGTTGGCCTGGGTTTGTCACTTTATTTTAGGCCAGAGCCAAAGTATTTTGCGACATCAAACAATGGGCAGATTCTAAGGTTAAAAGCACTGAGTGACCCTATTGAGACTGATTCTGCGGTAATTAGTTGGTTAGCAAATGCGGTTCCTTCCATTAACGAGCTTGATTTTTTTGAATTATCGCTCTGAAATAAAGGGAAAGCGCAGATACTTTACTCAATACGGTTGGAATCAATATTTAGACGCCTTTAAAGATACTGTTCAGAAAGTGACTGATAAAAAATATATTTTAAGAGCAACTATTTCTGATGTGCCTGTTGTTGTTCAAAAAGGACAGATTAATGGAGCTTATAGTTGGAAGTTGCAAGTGCCTGTATTACTTACTTTTCAAAAAGGCGATAGACGTTCTACCCAGTCTGTTTACTGGACAGTCGTCATACAGCGTAGTAATGAGTTTGCTGATAATCTATTTGGAATATCTCAAATTATTCAAACAAATAAGAATATAACTGGTTAAATGCGATGAATTATGAGGCGGTTGTTGGTAGGTTTTCTGAATTATATGAGGATAAAGAATTCTTTTTTAATGAGGCCGAGATCGCCCATGAAGATTTATTCTCTCTAGATAGCTTTATTATGGAAAAACTTTTTAGAAAATCAGCGATAACATTTAAATTTTTATTTAGTAGACCGATTACTATCTCTAAAAAAAGAGATAAAGAAAATAATACTGAAAAATTGTCAGTTTCAGCTAAAGTAAATGATATATTTATGTTGCTGTTGATTGTTATGGACTTAATTGAAGAGGCTGTTGCCCATAGCGAAGATGAGGTTGTTAACCTTAATCACTGTGTGAGTTAGTTATGTTTAAAAGAACTAAGCATTTTATAGTATCTGCAATTTCACTCGCTTTTATAAAAGAAAGTATAGCTTTTGTTTATAAGATGGCAAAAGGGTTATTAACCTTACCTAAAAGGTAGATAATGCAGAACCTTCTTTATTGGAAGAG
>NZ_MDTU01000001.1:1102933-1105520 GCF_001720395.1 Piscirickettsia litoralis | reverse complement strand
GGGCGATTGTTGGATTGTCAAGCTCTATAGCATTATTAGCACTGATTTTTAAATATCATTTTTGGTTGACACAAATAAAAAAGAAACTTGGCATGACAGTAAAAGAGTGGTTTTTTCAGTTTTTTAAAAAATAAGTGATCTATTTTATATTTAGAGCTTTATAACCTATAAAGAATGAGGTAAAAAATGTCTGGTGACGGTACTGCATTCGCATACAATGCAGTCATTGAGAAAATTTTATTAAAAGCAATTCAATTAGGGCTTCAATCTTAACGATCTCAAGAAACAGATGGACGTGGAATTGTAGGCTTTTGTATACTTGAAGACATCCTCTAGATATTGACAGGGTTCGGTTCAATCAGTTAGTTAGTAATCTATGTGCTGCCTTGTTTGTAAGGTGTTGGTTTGAATGTCAGCCTGTGGGGCCAATTTGTAATGGCTAGAAAAAGAATTATACACTCTTCTAGTCTAACTGATCTTAGCCATTTCAAAATTCTATGATTTTTTAATAGCCTGATATGAAAACTCCAGCCCCTACTTTTGTGATGTTGCTTAAGCTTATGTGAGACAGGAGCTTTTTGAGCTCGCTAACACGTCCATTAGGCTATTTTTTTATAATGATTTGTTCGATAAAATATTTACAATTTCTTTGCCTTTTAACTCTGGCAAGGTTATTTTTATCGCAGTAATATAAGGTTGAATAGATCAAGTTCAATGGAGTTTATAATGCGTTCTTTAAAAGCAACACTGCTATCTATTGGGGTTTTGACTGCGGCTTCAGCGACTGCTTGGGCAGCTTCGGATAATTACCAATTACATGTACGTCCAGACCCATCTTCTAAAGTGATCGAGTCGGTAAACAAAAATCAGCCACTTATTTCAATTTATCAGCAGCAAAATGGTTGGACGAAGGTGGGTGATCCACGCAATGGAGTGACTGGGTGGATTCAGCCTATTCAGCCGCAACAGCCAGATCACAATAAGAGCCAGACAACTAAAACAATTAAGACAGCCAATGGAACAAAAACGATTACCAAAGGTGTTGTACGTACTCCGCAAGGGCCAATGGAGTACCAAATCGTTCAATTTACAAGTAATGGTAAAAATAGCAATAATGACCGTGATCAAAAGCTATTAAAATCACTGCAAGGTGAGCAGGTACAAATGAATAAAGCCTTTGCTGAGTCTTGGCAAGATTTTAACAAGATGCAGGCACAAATGACAAAAATTATGCGAGAGCAGCATAAGGCAATGGAGAAAATGTTCCAGCAGTTTAATGACCAAACTGCTCCGAGCAAAAATATAAATGGGGCATCAGAGAGAACAGTTTAAATCGTTTAACTAAAGCTACTTTGTCGACGTTCATTGTGATTGCTTTTGGTTGAGTAGCTTTATTTTTATTATTTATAAATAGTTACTCTTGCAGTTGTTCTCTTCCCTCTAGGAATTGTGATGATTTGCTCGCATTAAGCTTAGTTTGAAATATAGTTTATATTTATGTGAGATACGTTTTATTAGTTATAAAAGCTAAGTAAATTGTAAAGTAATCCTGATTTTTTTAGTTGCTGAACCATGAGAATAAACTGGCTGCGGCTATAACAGTTGAACTTTTCTTTTAGGCGCTCGGCATAGTGCTCAATAGTCCGTTGAGATTTATGTAAGCAGATAGAAATTTGCTTGGCTGTTTTCTGCTCGCTGACAAGGTTGAGGTATTCTAATTCTGGCTTCGTTAAATTGTATAAGTCAATATTTTTGGGTAGTACGTTTATTGATTGTAAAAAGATTATTTTATCGTTGATCGCTCTATTGGTTAATATTTTACTATCGTTACTTTGAAAATAGCTAATGAGTGAATCATTCATTTTGTTAGTTATGTCTTGTGCTTCTTTTTTGAAATAGTTGGCAAATTCTGATAAGAGGAACATCTCGTTAAGGTACATACTATAAACAGCATAGTTTTTTCTTGGTGCTGCGAAACTGAAAATCTCTGTTTTACCGTGATCGGCTTTTTTAATGATCGACACCCCATGGTCGATATCAAAGCAGGAACGTTCGATTTGAGTTTGCTTAAAGCTTGCTTTCAAGGATGACCAGAGACAGTGACCTTGTAAGTTAAGAACTTGGGGTTGTAGTAATGGGTCATCGCCGGCATATTCCTCACTGGCGCAGTACTCGGCAAACTCAGGGCGATTACAGACAATACACATTTTTCCTTCTGCATTGACGATATGATAAGCGAATAGGCTAAGGCCGAGTTGTTTTAATGGAGAGCAAACAGAGTTTATTTTTGTTGTTAGGTTGACACTAATATCTTGGGTAATTTGCTTAAGCTCGCTCATGGGGCATTCCCTGTTTGTGATCTCTATGACTTTTGTAAAATTTTAGTATGCAACGCCTGTTTAGCCGAATCAAGTTGCAGTGCAAAGTGATCGATATTTTACATACTTATATTAATATAATGTTAACTGCATTAATATTCAGTACGGGTTACGATTATTTCTTACTCAGTGATATTTTTGAAGTTTTTACTATCAGAGATGCGATAATATTGATATAAATTGATGAAAACAGTAAAAGGGGAGTTCCC
>NZ_MDTU01000001.1:1094011-1102908 GCF_001720395.1 Piscirickettsia litoralis | reverse complement strand
TTTTTTTAACTTGCTGTTTCTATTGTTATTATCCTATTTTTCTTAAGTTTGCCATAGGTATTGGGTTGGGTTGTCTGGGCATTGATAGAAGCCACACTCGAATAGAACAGCAATTAGGTTTAATACGATCAGAACTAAAAATAGTGTGGCAATGACTTTGCCTATTATAGTTAGGTTCCTTGCCTTACTTTTACTGATATCGTTGGTTCTAATGTGCTCGAGCAGTAAGCCTATCCCTATAAATATGGCAACGATAAAGAAAAGAATCGCTCCCCAAGTGTAAAAATGAATTCCTAGCACAGGAGAACCATATCCAGGGTCACCGGGCTTAATGTGTAATAATATTTGTCGTACGGAAATAGCGAGGCCAATCAATGTTGTTAAAAGCATGAGACCGTAGTGTGACGGCCTAGGTCCGTGTATAATATTCAGCAAGGCAATACAGCCTAAGGCGATAAAACACAAGCGCTGTAATAGGCACAGTGGACAGGGTAATTCCTTATAGGCGAGCTGAAAATAAAAAGCCATGATTAATAGGATAGACAAACCGCAAAGCAGCAAGGCATTAAAGACAATGTGTGTTTTGATTTCTGTGAAGTCTTTTACCATGACAGCCCCAAACTATCTGTAGAATGATGATTAAACCAAACCAGTGTGAGTACAAGGCAGCCGACAAATTGACTCTTGATAAACTGGGTTTTTTTAAAGAAAATTTGAGCATAAACAGCAAGATAGATGATAAATAAAAATGCCATCATTGTGGCATACTCCAAAGAGTATTGAGATAACCTTGATTTATGCAAGCTGTATGCCTGGTTGACAGCTTTTAAGGCGTTATTATTAATGTTTATCTCTAAAACTGAAAAATTTTAGAGAGATGGTGAGAGTGTTATGATTGTTTTAGAGTTTTGTGCATGAGTACACAGTTGTATCTCTAGGCAACTACATGTGACAGTAAGTTTTACTGATATCTAGGAGTAGAGCTTTTATTCCAAGTTTGCGTTAAAAGCAAAATAATTGGTTATATTTTATACAGTAGAGACTCCTCCACTAAAGGGATATGGAGATCTTCAATCTAAAACCAGTACCTTTTATCAAGTTAGGGAAAAATATCGGTTTAAGAGGGTAATTAATTTTATGTTCATGTTATAGATGTGTTTTATTGAAATATAAATTAAATCTCTATCTGTTTTCTTTTTAATAATTTAATTGAAATTTAAAAAAGATAGACAGATGCTTTCTATAGCTATGTTTTATTTTTACTGTCATTGACTTATTTTTATGATTTTGGAGTTATGAAAATGCCTATAGCTATACGAATGAACCATGGTGAGGTCAAAGCGAGAGGTGAAGGAAGCTCAGATGTGTTAGCAAGTGGACACAACGCATCTTTTCATGAAGATCAATGCCAATTTGGCGGTTGCATGGCAATTTATGTTAAATCTGATGACCTTTATGGGTTATTCCACCTGGAGTTAACGCAGAGAAATGGTGCATCATTTAAGAGTTGGATTCAAAAGATAAAACAACTCTCTCAAGGTGCTCCACTGTTATTTTATATAGGTAAACCTCATTCCTGCGACACTTATCCTGAAACTTCAGTACGAGGATGCTTGTTAAGACACTGTCGAGAAGCTGGTTTAGAGGTTGCTGATGATGCTGTCATTATGTTGGATATGAAGGGAGTGACCTATGTCCGGGTGGACAGCGATGAGATGTTGTTAACGGGGGCAAACCCTCAACCTATTCTTCTTATTAAGCCTTCTAAATACCAAACCGACGAAGAGTATATCATTGGGCGTGGTTTCAGTGTTGAACACTATAATCGTCTTGCAAAGGACGATCCCGATATTGGTCCTTTAAGGGAAGCACCACAACTTTTTAAAAAATTTTCTGAAACAGCACCTCAAGAAGGAGCTTCAAAAGTTGATTGTGCAGTTCTGTAATTTTTACCCTGCAGCTTCTAACCTAAACTTTTGTGATAAATCAACAGAGTATAAGGGGAGCTTTCTGGTGGTTGTGCCGTAAAGCCTCCATAAATTGGTCTTTAGCTGCTGTGATGCGAAAGTGCTGATTCATGGTTGTAGCGAATCGGCTTGGAGGTGTGTATTGTGAGTTTCCCAAATAGTCGTTACATTTTTCTTATTGGCTTTTCTTATGATGATATCTGGCATGATCGCTCATTTTTTCATTTTTGTTTATTAAAGAAGCCTTGGCTTTCTAGTAACGTGGCGTCGATACAGCGGATTAGAGAATTTTTGGTGTGTTTTGATAATGTGACTAGTTTAGAGCGCTTGTCTTCAGGGTTGTCAATTTCGATAATCGAACCGCGCTTAATGGCTTTATTTAAGTATTTTTGGGCAGTTTGGCTGCTGATGTTATGCATAAAGCGATAAGCATCTGTTTTACTTACGGGTTTATTTTTATTCCAGAGCTGAAAGAAGAGTGTTGCATAGTGGATGTTGGTATATTCCTCTTCATCGAACTCTTCGGCCCAAATTGCATCCATTTTTATATAGAAATCAATAAAGTGGCGGCGGTCGTGATCATTAAATGTCATAGTCATTGCGATATGTTGTGCCTTATCAGTTTTAAGTGATTCTATCAGTTTAAGCAATAATCTACAAAATTAGATATAAAAATAACTTTAAATTTATATCTAAATTTAGTAATATAATTATATCTTGATGTTATTGGAGAGTGATCATGGCTTGGCTGTACTTAGCTGTTGCGAGTATTACAGAAATTTTATGGGCTTTGGCATTAAAATTTACTAATGGCTTTCAAGAGGTTGCGCCTTCGCTGATCGTGGCGGTCTGTTTGGTGGTCAGTTTTTATTGCTTAGCGATGGCAGTAAAAACGATTCCTATTGGCACCGCCTATGCCATTTGGACTGGAACGGGGGCGGCGGGGACGGCATTGCTTGGCATGGTGATTTTTGATGACTCAACCGCTTTATTACGCGTGCTGAGTATCACAGCTATTATTGCTGGCGTAGTAGGCTTGAAATTATTTTCAAGTGATAAAAAAGAATTGAAAAGACAAGAGGTCATATCATGAGCGCGTGGGGATTTTTATTCTTAGGAGGTT
Source organism: Piscirickettsia litoralis (assembly GCF_001720395.1). Taxonomy (NCBI): domain Bacteria; kingdom Pseudomonadati; phylum Pseudomonadota; class Gammaproteobacteria; order Thiotrichales; family Piscirickettsiaceae; genus Piscirickettsia; species Piscirickettsia litoralis. Next base: position 1,099,818 of record NZ_MDTU01000001.1, on the reverse strand, counting down.
TGCTTGAGATTGCCGGAATTACCTGTTTAAAGCTTAGTAATGGTTTTAAGAGGCCAGTGCCGACAGTGTTAATGTTTATTGAAATGGGGTTAAGCCTTTACTTATTATCTCATGTCTTTGGCGTCATTCCTGTGGGTACGGCTTATGCAGTATGGACGGGCATTGGTGCTGCAGGAATTGCGATTGTTGGGATGCTTTATTTTAAAGAGTCAAAAGATTGGCCGCGCTTGGTTTGTATCGGTTTGATTATATTGGGGGTTGTTGGCTTGAAATTAGCAGGCTGATATGAATGCTTATTGTCAGGTTATATGAATCGCCGGGGTAACAAAAATTTTAGGATATTTCTTGAGTTCTAGAATAAGCTTTGTTAGTATTCTGCTATCCAAGAACGATTGTATTTGATAAAGGATGCATTATGATAAAAATGCAGAGTATTGTTATGTTGAATTGCACTTCTTTTCTGATGAGTCCACCTTAGTCGCTCGGCCACCCTTTTCTCTTTGTAAAAATTAGAAAGCATATAATATATTTATTAAATACTGAAATTATTTTTTTATTAGTTTATTAATGCTAATTAATAATATTGGTTTTTATAGATATTACTTCCTGGTTTTTATCAATTTTATTAATATTTGCTAATTTTGACTATTTTTATTATAGCCTTGGATTTTATAATGAATAAAATAAAAAACTTCTTTTTGCCTGAGAGTGGTAAATTTTATATAGATACTTTTTCTGGATTTACTGTTGCTCTAGCTTTAATTCCCGAAGCCATTGCATTTTCACTCGTGGCACATGTTAATCCTACAGTCGGTTTATATGCGGCTTTTATTATGTGTTTGGTAACCGCTGTGATTGGTGCAAGGACGGGAATGATCTCCGGGGCAACCGGGTCGATGGCTGTTGTGATTGTCGCTTTGGTGAGTCAGTATGGTCTGGATTATTTATTTGTAACGATTATTTTAACTGGAATTTTCCAGGTTTTAATTGGAATATTTCACTTGGAACGTTTCATGAAAATACTGCCAAAATCGGTGATGATCGGCTTTGTAAATGGATTGGCAATTGTTATTTTTTTAGCGCAATTAGAGCAATTTAAATACAGTTCTGGAGGGGTTGAAGTATGGTTACATGGCTCTGCTTTGTGGCTAATGATCGCGTTAGTTGTATTAACGATGGTAATTTGTTATTTATTACCTAAATTCACTCAGCTTATTCCCTCTGCACTTGCTGCGATTGTTATTGTCAGCTTACTTGCCTATTTTACTCATATTGATACGCGAGTTGTTGCTGATATGGTGAGTGGCTCACATTTATCAGCAGGGTTACCAAGCTTTCATCTACCGAAATTTCCTTTAACATTAAATACACTGAGAGTGATTTTGCCTTACGCTATTATTTTAACTATTGTTGGTTTATCCGAATCGTTGATGACTTTGGCTCTAATCGATGAGATGACTGACACAAAGGGGCAAGCAGGTAAAGAATGCATCGCTCAGGGGGTAGGAAACATTATTTGTGGCTTTTTCAAAGGGATGGGAGGGTGTGCCATGCTTGGGCAAAGTATGATTAATGTTAATAATGGTGCGAAAGGGCGCTTGTCAGGGATTGTTGCAAGTATCACTTTATTACTTTGTATCGTGCTTTTTTGGCCATTGATCAAAATGATTCCGCTGGCCGCTTTAGTGGGGGTGATGTTTATTGTTGTGATAGAGACGTTTGAGTGGATGACATTGAATATCATTCGAAAGATTCCAAGGCATGATGCGGTTATTATTGTGACTGTAACTATGGTTACCGTGGCGACGAATTTAGCAACGGCGGTTATTATTGGCATAATATTCTCTGCGCTTGTTTTTGCTTGGAAAACTTCTCATAGCTTATCTGTTAAAGAATATATTAATAATCATCATGAAAAAGTCTATGAAGTAGACGGTATTTTATTTTTTGGCTCTATTGCTAAATTTAAAGCCAGTTTTAATTATGAACAAGGGCCGGATTATGTGGTGATTGATTTAAATAACTCTTATCTTGTTGATTATTCTGCAGTCAGTGCTTTGCAATTTATTCAAGAGCAGTATGACCGACATGGCAAGAGGGTAAGGATTGATAACTTAACGCCGAATTGTCAGAAACTCTTGGCAAAAGCAGGGTGTCAATCCGCTTAAGCATTAAATATTGCAGTCAGATGTTGAAGCTGCGTAGTGGTTTGACTAGAAAGTAGCAGCTTCCATTATTCCAAATATTATTGAATTTTTTCTTTAGTGATAAGCTCTTTAATCTGGTTGATTCTGTAGAGTTCGCTAAAACTTGATGGTTTTTATGAACTCAATAAACGCGGTAATTTTTTTAGAGGTAAACTCACTTCGTGCGTGAACCGCGTAGATAGGCTTGGGTTTTTCCCAATGAGACTTGAGTATGGGAACTAATTCCCCAGATGTGATTTGATCTTTTACAAGGTATTCTGAAAGATAAATAATGCCTAAACCATGTGTTGCGGCGTTGATTAAGCCCTTTATGCTATTGATGCTTAAAAGAGGGGTGACTTGTATGTTTTCTTTTTTAAGGCGCCATAGATTCGGAGGGCGAAAGTCTTGATGAGTCAGGCAAGGGGCGCTTCTTAAGTCTTGAATGGTATTAATTACATTATTTCGTAAAAAATAGGGGGCAGCAAAAAGTCCAATGGGTTTTTCTGTAAGGAGGTATGATTGATACATCTTTTCATCAATGTGACCAACACGGATTGCAACATCAATATTATTTTGCAAGATATCAATATAGTCATTTGTGAGGCTTAGGTTAATATTTAATTCAGGGTATTGCTCTTGAAATCTTGGTAGTATCTGTACCAAGATAGCCTCACCAAAGGGAACCGGTGCCGTAATATTTAACTGACCATCAACTCTTTCTTGATCCTCACCAATTGAATTTAATAGTGTGTTAAATTTTTCGTGTAGACGTTTACTTTCTTCATAGTAACGACGGCCTGCATCTGTGAGCGTTAGCTGTCTTGTGCTCCTGATAAGCAACTGGGTTTTTAGAGTATCTTCTAAATAGTTAATTTGTTTGCTAATCGTCGAAACAGAAGCGTATTTCTTAGCGGCAGCCTTAGAAAAGCTTTTATTATCAATGACTAATATAAAATTTTCAGTCGCAGTCCAAATATTCATATTTTCTCTTAAGGAAAAATTATCTTTCTTAAATTCTATATTATTTTCTTTTTAAGACAAGATTACAATCTCCTCAGAAAACAAATTAATCATTATTAACCAAACTTGAGGAGTTATACATTATGAAAATTCTAGTTGTTGGAGGCACAGGCTTAATTGGTCAAGCAGTCGTTTCAGAGCTTAAAGACTGTCATGACGTGATTGTTGCAGGCTATAGTGATGGTGATGTTCAAGTGGATATTACTGATGTTTATTCAATTCAACAGATGTATCGCCAAGTAGGGCCTGTTGATGCAATCGTTGCGACTACAGGTAAAGTTACGTTTGCTCCTTTAGAAAAATTGCAGAGTACAGATTATCAGCTGGGTCTTGATAATAAGCTAATGGGGCAAGTCAATTTAGTTTTAGAAGGCATTGAGAATCTTAACCCGGGTGGCTCTTTTACACTGACCAGTGGCATTTTAAATATTGATCCTATTGCCCAAGGTATGTCCGCTGCAATGGTCAATGGTGCAGTGGAAGGTTTTGTTAGGGGGAGTGCCATTGAAATGCCGAACTCATTACGTATTAATGCGGTTAGCCCAACTGTGGTTGAAGAGGCGCTTGGAGTCTATCAAGATTACTTCAGGGGCTTTAAGTCTGTACCCGTGAAAGAGGTTGCTTTAGCTTTCTCTAAAAGTATTGAGGGCAAGCAAACCGGTCAGGTTTATAGAGCTGGGTGGTAATTATTATAACATCGATATAAAAGCAGGAGCCTAATTTAATAGGCTTTTGTTGCAATGAATGAAGCTTGCTTCCGGTAATATATATTTGAGAGAAATGTTATGAAAACCATACGCCACATTATTGTGCACCCTAAAAGGAAATCTTTTATCGTATTAAATATAAAAGCACTAAAGATCAAGAAGTGTGAACAGCTTTTAAAAGATGAAAAAGCTTAGGTTCGCATCTTGATCTACAACGGAAGATATCAGCCTTTGATTCTTCTCTCAATGTAAGAATGTAAGCAAGCGATAATGATTAAACCGATACCAACGGTGCCGGTGATCGCTTCAGGGACATGATGAAACATCTTAATAAACATCACGCAGGCTAAGAAGCCGATAGCATAGTGTGCACCGTGCTCTAAATAAGGGAAGGCAGACAGGGTTTTTTTCTCAACGAGGAAAATAGTCAGCGAGCGGACAAACATCGCGCCGATGCCAAGGCCAATCATGATGATAAAGATATTCGTTGAGATGGCAAAAGCGCCGATGACACCATCGAAACTGAAGCTCGCATCTAAGAATTCAAGATAGATGAAACTAATTAAGCCGCTGCGAACCAGTGTTTGTCCGGCTGAGGGCTGTTGATTAAAGAGCATTCCCATCACTTCGAGCAGTTCATGTAGAACGATGCCAGAAAGGTAGGCCAGGGCGACCTGCCAGTTCTGAGTGTAGTAAATTAGTATCATGCCGCCCACTAAAGCAAGTAATAGTGAGATGCCAGGGATACCCGAGGCTTTTTTCATTGCTCGGTTGGCTTCCAAGAACGGGACCCAGTGGACATCTTTGTCTTCATCAAAGAAGAAGCCGAGGAAAACTTTCAATAAGAAAGCCCCTCCAAAGGCGCTGATCATTGGCATACCGACTAAAAGGGCTTCGTGATAGGCTTTGGGATCACTGGTGGCGAGATGAAAGACTTGGACAAAGCTCAATTGAGTGGTCATATCAACGAGGAGAATAGGGAAAACCAAGCGCATACCAAAGACGGCGATGGGTAAACCGACGTAGATAAACAGCTTGCGCCAAAACATCGGCATTTCTTCTAATACTCGGGCATTAATGACTGCATTGTCAAAACTGAGTGATATCTCTAATAGAGCGAGGACGGCGGTGATATAGACGGCGGTGAGAGGGTGTTCATGGCCGACAAAAAATGCGGCAATGAGACCAGCAATAGTGACAAGAAGAGAGCCATAGAAGTATTTTAAGTTTGCCATCAGGCGGACCTTTTGTTAGTTGAGTGGTACAAGGCTGATTCTAATATGGGGACTCGCTTTGGTCCATGAGTTTTCCAGCTTAAAATGTATGTCTCTCAAAAAACATTAGAAATTTTCAAAAAAGGTGTTGACTCAAGGAATTTAATCCGTATAATTCCTCTTCGTTGTCAGGCGGGAATAGCTCAGTTGGTAGAGCACAACCTTGCCAAGGTTGGGGTCGCGAGTTCGAGTCTCGTTTCCCGCTCCAAAGATTTTGCTTGTAAAAGCATTGCCCGAGTGGCGGAATTGGTAGACGCAGGGGATTCAAAATCCCCCGGTTAATAGCCTTGTCGGTTCGAGTCCGACCTCGGGTACCAATTAAATTAGAAGAACAACAACGAAGAGTTTACGTGGACCGGTAGTTCAGTTGGTTAGAATGCTTGCCTGTCACGCAGGAGGTCGCGGGTTCGAGTCCCGTCCGGTCCGCCACGTTTACTTGGGGTATCGCCAAGCGGTAAGGCACCGGCTTTTGATGCCGGCATCCCCTGGTTCGAATCCAGGTACCCCAGCCAAATTTTTAGCCACCTCATTCAGGTGGCTTTTTTATTCCCTTATTAATCACTTAGGGCTGTATTCCTTACTGCTTGCGGCGGAGATGGGGAAATTCAGTTTGGCGC
>NZ_MDTU01000001.1:1065651-1093871 GCF_001720395.1 Piscirickettsia litoralis | reverse complement strand
AAAGAAGCTGAATGGCGGTTTAATATGGGGTCGCCAAAAGAATTATTGGCTGATCTCAAAAAGTTGCTCAAAGAACTTTATTAGGTGTCAGCACCTAAAATTAATAATCATTCAAGGTAGCACTTTGGGTTTGAAGAGTCACAGGAAATATTTGAGAAAACGAGACCCTAGACGGAATAAACACGGAATAAACCCGGTAGAATTTAAAACACCTTAAAGCTAAAATGTTAGCATCAATGAGTAATTATTGTGGTTCATTGCTATAGCAACAACGCAGTGCAAGCATGAATCACAGTTCAACCCAAAGGGTTGTAGCAAAGTAACATCAAGGGCTTACCCGTGGATGTTTATTGATGAATAAACCAATCGTCTTATCATGCATCTTTTCACTATTATTGATATTGGATCTGCATGGCAGTAGGATATGAGCATTACAACAGAAGAGTCTTGCCTTGTTTCATTCAATGAATCGTTTTAGAATGTCGAGCAACTCACTGTGTTTCATTCTTGCATTCCTTTTTTGGTCACAAGGCTGTAAGGGTTTGATGGTGTTCAGCGTGTTATTTTTTGTTCTTATATTTGATTTTTGATGTGAGAATGTAGTAATTAGAAGAAAAATAACACGTTTTATGGTCAATTTAATGATTTATTGTTCTTTGTGTGATTAATAAATGTCTAAAAATAAATCTTAAATACAGGAAGATGGCATGACTACACTTGATAAAAAGTGGAAAATTTTAATTGGGGCCGGTTTGGCGGTGCTTTTGATTGGAATCGACTTTAGTGTCGTTAATACCGCATTGACGGTAATCCGTAACGACATTGGAGCGTCGACCAGCCAATTACAATGGATGATGTCTGGTTATGGTATTCTTTTTGCGGCGATGCTGACGGTGCTTGGTCGAATTGGGGACATTAAAGGCAGAAGGAAAGCCTTGTATGTTGGTGTGATTGGTTTTGGCTTATCCTCACTGGGTGCAGGGTTGTCAGGTTCTGCGCTATTTTTGATCATTATGCGTATGCTGCAAGGCTTGTTTTCAGCTTTGCTTTATCCTGCGGCTGTGTCTGTAACGGCGGCGGCCTTTTCTAAAGAGCAGCAAGGCCGTGCCATGGGAATTTTCGGCAGCTTTTTTGGTATAGGTTTTGCGGTGGGGCCGGTACTGGGTAGCTTTATTACTGGACTGTTGAGTTGGCGCTGGGTCTTTTTTATTAATGTGCCAATTGTGATTATTAGCTTACTCATTTGTTTACCTGTCGTTGCAGAAAAAAAACATCCAGATGTGACGCATATCGACTGGTTTGGAGTGCTTAGCCTGATGATTTTCTTGTTGGGAATTACCTTCTTTTTTAATGAAGGTCCTCGTTATGGCTGGGATTCACATCTGACTATTGGCATTTTAGTCGTTTCGCTTATCTCTTTAGTGGTCTTTTGTGTGATAGAAAAATATGCAGAGATTCCGCTTATTCCAATACGATTATTTAGAAACAAGACCTTTGTGATGGGAGTGCTCATCTATCTTGCGACAATATCGTTATCATGGTCAGTTATGTTTATTATGCCAATTTATATTCAGCATCAACTTGGATTTTCAATAGAAACTGCTGGTGTGTTATTGGTGACGATGACGGTTATGACCATGATTATGCCTAGTGTTGGGGGACGGTTATTAGATAAAGGTAATAAATATTTCGTCCGCCATGTGCCGATGTTATGTTCTATTTTTGGCTTATTTGTTTACACGTTACTCGGTGGCAGTGGACCGGTTTGGTTGTTGATAGTTGGGCTTGTGCTTTTTGGTTCTGCTTGGGGGTTAAGTAATGGCATGACGGTGCCGCTTGCATTGTCTGGCTTGAAAAATGCGAATGATCATGGACTGGTTGCAGGAGTTGCTGCAACTCTTGCTAATGTGTTTGGTTTGCCTATTTTTACCTTAGATATTTTATTGCTTCGTCATGGTGAAAAAACCTCTTTTATGCATGGGTTACATTATGCTTGCTATCTGCTTTTGCTTGTTTCTGTGATTCTATGGCTAGCTATGCTTTATGTTACAACAAGAAAAAATAAGGCATAACACTTGTGTCCTATCACTTTTCAGGAAGATTTTTTGTGCCTCTATTGATCTTGGCCTTTAAGGGGTTATATAGCTGTTGAGCATTCGGATATCGGATATGAGCATGCTTAGGGCAATAACTAAGATTGTTACATTATATTTAGGTTTACCTAAAGATATTTATGTTGTTGCCCTCGCTGAGTTTGTACTTGCTTTAGGCCGTTTTGTTTTTCCTTTTTTAAGCTTATTATTGACTCAAAAATTAGGCCTATCTGCAATGCAAGCGGGTGTTTGGGTGACGGTCGTCGCGCTAAGCTCTTTGCCAGGTTCATTTGTCGGTGGTAAGCTCAGCGATCATTTTAGTCGAAAATTAATCATTATTATTGGTCAAGCCTGTGCTGTAGTCACGATGGTTGTTTGTGGTTTTTTTGCTACTTCCTTTGCTATTTTACCTTTAGTTTTTATTGCAGGGTTTGCTATGGGGGTGGCTATGCCTGCGGTGCGAGCATTGATTGTTGATTTATCGACCCCTGAAAATCGTGATGCGGCCATGTCGCTCAGTTATTTAGCATTTAATATGGGCTTTGCGATTGGTCCTTTGCTCGCGGGCTTTCTTTTTGCCCATCATACACATTGGCTGTTTTGGCTCGATGGCTTTGCAACTTTTGTGAGTATGTTGTTGATTATATGTTGTTTAAGTGGGCGGTACGTCATTGAAGCAAAAAGTGAGCTTGAGCAAGCGGTGACAGGCTCTGTTTGGTCGGTGTTGTGGCAGCGGCCGCACTTAATTTTATATACGATCATATGCACTTTGTTATCATTGGCAATTGCCCAATTTTTCTTCGCGATTCCACTTTATTTAGCCGATGTTTTTAAAGGTCATGGTGCTGAGCATTACGGTCAGGTGATGACGATTAATGCGGCGGTTGTCGTTATTTTTACCCCGATTTTTACCGCACTAACGCGTCGCTATAGCGCTTTGGTTGGAACCATTATTGCGGCAGCATTTTTTATGCTTGTGCTACAGCACGTTGCTCTCGAGCCAGAGTTTGATGGTGATATTTCTGGCCGTTTTTTTTATGACGGTGGGGGAGATTTTGATTGTAACAAAAAGCAATGTTTTTATTGCCAATCACTCACCGAGTAGCCATCGTGGCAGAATTAATGGCATCTTACCTGCGATAATTTGGTCAGGCAATTATCTAAGCCCAATTATTATGGGCAGTTATATTCAGCAGTTTGGCTTTCAGTCTTTATGGTATTTGATGATTGTTCTTGTGCTGCTATGCGCTTTATTTCTTTGGCTAATGTCATTGTACACCCTAAAGTCTCAGCGACTGGTATCTTCTCGCCTATTTGATGCATAAGGAAGCTTTTGGCCTGGTTACAGGTGTGGTGGCCTGGTTTGTAGCGGTTTAATAAATCTCAGTTTGTTGTTTTTATTTATTTTTATTGTTGTCAATTTAAAAAATATTATAATTTTATTTATTGTTTAGACTTTGTTTGTTAGGTATAAATTAGCGCTTTAGAATTCTTGTTTATGAGTAGGAAGTACAGCTTTAGATGCCGGCGAATACTGTTGAGCTTTATCCAATAAATGAAAATCTAAAGGAAAAATATAGAAGGGAGCCTACTTTAGGGGCATTGTCTAAGAATTTAGGACCATTGTCTACGAAAGGCTCCACTCGTCTCTACTGGAATCGTGCTTTATTAGAACTAGATGGGCTTGAGAAGCTGCCTCCAGCGCTAAAGGGCTTTCTTCTATATAAATTTGAACATGATGATAGCGGGATGCTTGAAAAATTGCAGGTTGCACTGGAGTCACAGGATGATAGCACGGACTTTGCCGATGTGATGGACCCTGGGATGGACTGGGTGTATTTGTTCTGTAACTTATTCAATACCGTTGCTCCGATCGTTGCTACGGTTATTAAGCCACTGGTGATGTGGATTCCGATTGTTGGTGTGTTATGGAATCTTTTTGACACTCTCGGTGCAGTTGCTTTAGCTGCCCATGAAGGTAAGCAGGGGGATGACTGGGCTAAAAATGTGAACTATGGCTCTGCCATACAGCTTGGTGCGTGCACCAGTGTTACTATTACGTCTTTATTTATGCCATCCGTATCGGCCCTGGGGATAGCGGGTACGGCAGCGGGTGGATTTGGTTTTGCTGCGGCGATGGCGATTGCTTGGGGCTTAGAAGAGCGAGCGGTTAAGCTTTGTGATAAGCGCATAGAGTATCTGGTTAAAGAAGAGATTGATGACGATACAGTTACTCAGAAATACAAAGTTTGGCGTGATGCAATCGATGATAACGATGGCACTGAAGAAGAAGCGCAAAGTGATTTAAATAACTCATTAGATGAGTTAGAGAAAGAGTTAACGATTCAAGGTAATAAGCCGGAAAAGCTACTTGCAACAAAAATGTGCCGTAAGCAGGTGAAAGAGCGTGAAATGCATAGTCGCATGCGCTCAGTGTGGAAGTGGTGCACTGTTGCGATGACGGTGGTTGCAACTGTTGCGGTTGTTGCTGTTGCGGTAGGAGTTAGCGTTGCAACCTGTGGTGTTGCAACAGCAGTCGCTGGATCAGCGCTTGCAGCAGGCACGGGTATTTATCGATTACATCAAAAACATAAACTAGCAAAAGCGGAGCAAAGTGATGGGCGAGACCAAAAAACGAGAGAACTTGAGGACATTAAGAAGTTTGTTGCTTCAAAAGATTATTATGATTATGAGAAGACTCATGATGGTGGTAACTCTGAAAGAGTAAAGCTTTATAAGACGCTTTATGATCGTGGCCTTTTTGATCGATATGCTAGTGACGTGTACGATATAGAGACAGAATTTAAAGGTGAAAGGGCAACACCAGAGGTAGATGAGAGCAAATTCCAAGAACTTAATCAATATTTAGATGAGCTATCTCCAATAAAAAAAAACAAACCTAGACAATTCAAAGACCTCTTACCTTCTATTATTGAACTGTTTTTACAGGGTAAAGGAAAGGGTGAGTGGGATCAATTAAAAGAAAATTATATAAAATATTTTCCATATGGGGAAGATGTTTTTAAAGCTGGATCTAAAAATAAAAGGTTTGCTAATGCTAAGATTAGCCCATACGTCGAAGAGTCTATAAATCATTATTTAGACGAATATGCAATCAAATTGGCCTATAAGCCGAAATTAACAGCCCAGCAGAAAATAGCAATGTATGAAGGACGCAAGCAGGCTTTAACTCGTTTAGCAGAGAAAATACAGGCTGCTTATTCGCGCCGCAAAGACAAAAATAGCGACACTATGAGTTATGGCGAGATTGACAGTGTAGTGGAGCATCACCGACAGCAAGTGAGTCGCGAGCCTCCAAAGGTGATGATGGATACTTTTCACGCGCATTTAACCGGTAGCCACGACGAGATAGAGTTTGCTCTTTAGGTTATATTGAATTGTAATTTTATCGTGAATCGTTCTATTTGATAATAATCTCGGTGAGCTTATCTCTTGAACTTAAGTCTTCAAAAAGCCGCTTTTACATTTAAAGAAACTGCACTGAAAAGCTTTGGGAAGAGAGTTGGGAGGACGATCATAGCGCAATGGCATAAGCTTCAGTAAAGGATAAGGGTTATTTATTAACAAGGAGTTTAATGTGAACTGTAAGCGTTTTCTTTTATCAGTTGTTGCTGTATTTATTGTTATTTTTATTATTGATTTTATTGTGCATGGTTTCGTGCTGCAGGGTATTTATAGCGAAACAGCCACATTGTGGCGACCACAAGCTGAGCAGAAAATGGGTTTTATGGTGTTAAGTCAGTTTGCTTTTGCGGTCGTATTTAGCTTTATTTATATCAAAGCGTATGTCGCTAAAAATATTGCAACAGGTTTGCGTCACGGCGTGTATATCGGCTTATTGCTGGCGACCTTGCAAATTGGCGCTTATGCCTATATGCCGATCCCTTTTGTATTGGCCTTGGCTTGGTGTTGTTCGGTCATTATCAATAGTGTGGTTGCAGGCTGGGTGATCGGTTGTATCTATAAATCTTGACTGCACTTGTTTAAGAGCGTGTTAAACACGCTCTGCGGACTCATCGATAATGGCATCGGCTTCCATAGAAACAAGAAAATCGGGGCCAGTCATGCGAGACACTTCCAGCATCGAGGTTGCAGGCTTAATATCTTGAAAGACTTCGCCATGGGCGCGACCGATATCTTGCCACAGGCGCAGGTCTTTGACATAAATGCGCGTGCGCACAACATCGGCCATTTCAGCGCCGGCATGCTCTAAGGTGTCTTTAAGGTTGGCGAGAATTTGCTTGGTTTGCTCATAAGCGTCGCGCATGCCGATGACCTTACCTTCTTCATCGACAGGGGTGAGGGCTGAGATTTGAATAAAAGGGCCGACACAAACGGCTTGTGAAAAGCCAATTTGTTTTTCCCAATCTGAACCTGAAGAAATATTACGTCGTTTCATACTGCCTCCGTTTTAGCGTGATTGTGGCAGGATGTCCCCATCATCATCAAGGTCTGGATATGCTTGGCCGCGAGCTTGGTAGAGTTTGGCAATTTTGGGGTGCATCCACTCGAATATTTTATTTTTGTCTATTGTATCTTGTTTTTCTGCACTCTCATACATTCCTGCGAGTTGGCGTTGACGTTGTGCTTCAAAAAGAATCGTCGCCGCAGCTACTGAAACATTTAAAGACTGCACCATACCGACCATAGGAATGATGATATGCTGGTCTGCGCCTTCGCAGGCTTCGCTACTTGCACCTTTTAGCTCGCTGCCGAGGACAATCACTGTCGGTTGAGTATAATCGATCTGGCGAAAATCAATCGCTTTATCCGAGAGGTGAGTGGCAAGAATTTGAACGTTAGGTATTTGGTTTCTTAATTGTTGGTAGGCTGCACTAATTGATTCATGGCGGGTGATATTCACCCAATCCTTACTGCCAGAAGCCGTATGATGGTGAATGCCGATATCTTCAAATTCAGGATGAACAGCATGAAGGTGAGAAACGCCGACGGCATCACAGGTTCTGGCAATCGCTGAGAGGTTGTGGGCTTTGTGGACATGATCCATCAATACCGTTAAATTATCCTGGCGTGCTGCTAAGACGCGCTTTATTTTGTTTAACCGTGCAGAACTCATAACTTTTGGATGACCTGTGACAAAAATGTGTTCCATTTTAACGATTTTGCTGGTTAAAAACTAGTCAATGATTCGATATATTTGATATTAAGGTGACCTGTGTGAAACAAGCATTCTCGCTCCATAGCTCCCGATCTTGGTTGATAGATAGCTGTTGGATTATTTTTCTTGTGGGAGTTTTTTACTTTTCTCTCATTGGCTTACGTGCATTTACCACGCCTGATGAGGGGCGCTATGCCGAGATCGCTCGTGAAATGGTGGTGAGTGGCCATTATCTGATTCCGACTTTAGATTTCGCTCATTATCTACAAAAGCCACCTCTTTACTATTGGCTGGTCGCAGGAGCGTTTAAGCTGTTTGGTATTAGCGATACTGTGGCCCGGGTGCCCAATGCGTTTTTAGCCGTATTGGGTGTGTTATTGAGTTATTATTTTGCTCGCTATAGTTATAACCGTCGTACCGGTTTATTAACTGCAGGGATCATCGCAACATCCTTATTGTATTTTGTGATGGGGCAATCTAATACGGTCGATATGCTGCTGAGTATCTTGCTTGCAGGGTGTTTATATAGCTTTTTATGGGGATTAGGCCAGCAAGGTTGGCGAAAAAGGTTAGCGTTATGGCTTTCTTATGGCCTCGCCGGGCTTGCTGTACTCGATAAGGGCTTGATTGGTATTGTTTTTCCAATGATGTTTATCGGTACCTGGATAATATTGCGCTGGGATTGGGGCTTACTAAAACGCATGCATATCCCATCAGGGGTCATTGTTTTCTTATTGGTCGCTGCGCCTTGGCACCTACTTGTTGAATTAAAAGCCCCCGGGTTTTTGCACTATTACTTTATAGAGCAGCAATATGAGCGCTATTTAACGGATGTGACTCACCATGTCATGCCGACTTGGGAATACTTAAGCATTGCTTACTTTAGTATTTTCCCGTGGATGATTGTATTTTTATTTTCTGTATATAGTTTATTGAAGCAAGGTAAAAAATTAATCAGCTCAGAAGCTACGGCCTTGTTTTTATTGATTTGGCCTTTGGAATTAGTGCTATTTTTTGCCTTTTCTTATTCTAAATTAATCCCTTATTTACTGCCGATTATTGCGCCAATGGCGATCATTACCGGGCGCTTTATCGATCAAGTTTGGCGAGATAAGGCGATGGGCTTAAAAGCGATGAAAATCAGTGTAGGACTTGTTGGTTTCATCTTTTTAGTGATCGCGGTGATTGGCTTTAATGGTGAACACTGGCTGGCGAGCACGTTGGCAGCACTGGATTCGCCAAAGCAAGGGCTAACTGCTCTGCATAGCTTGGCCTGGGCGAGTATTGCTGCGGCAATTTTTTGCTTGATCAGCTTGTTTTTTAAGAAAGTAAAAATTCAATACGGTGCCTTATTTTTAGCGAGTTTATTGGTATTGACGAATTTGGCTTATGGTATTAACCCCTTTAATACTCGAACGACTAAAGCCATTGCTGAGACTGTAAAACCTTTATTGAAGCAACACCCAACAGCAAAAGTTGCAACCTATCATATTTACCCTCAGGACTTTCCGTTTTACCTCAGACATCAGGTTATGGTGGTCAATTGGCATAGCGATGAGTTTCTCTACTCTTTGAAATATGACCGGGCATCTTGGCAGTGGTTGATCAAAAGTAATGTATTTTGGCAAAAATGGCGCACACAACCGTTGTATGTCTTAGTCCTTCGTGATAACTTGCAAGGCTTTATCAGTCAAGCGGGTAAGATTAAGCCAATATTAATAACGTCGACAAAGCGCTATGTATTGGTGGCGAATCAAAAAGTATTAACAAAATGAACGTATTGATTATATTGTTTAGCGTGATGCTAAACGCAGCAGCACAAGTTTTTTTAAAGTCTGGGATGGAGCGTATTGGCCGCATCTCCTTGGAGCATATCCCACAAGTGTTGCCATTGGCTTATAAGGCAGCAACCAACCCCTATATCATTGCAGGTTTTGCCTGTTATGCTATCAGCTTGGTCACCTGGATGGTTGTGCTTTCCCGGGTGGCGGTGAGTTATGCTTATCCGATGCTCAGTGTTGGCTATATTGTGACGGCTGTTGCAGGTTACTATCTGTTCAGTGAACCACTGACGGCAACACGGATTTTGGGCATCATTATTATTATCATTGGAGTGATTTTAATTAATCAATAAACTATTATGACACAACCATTTTTACCGTTTGTAAAGCCGTCTATTAGTGAAGCGGCGATTGAAGAAGTTTCAGACTCTATTCGTTCAGGTTGGTTAACGACCGGACCTAAAGTTAAACGTTTTGAAGCCGCTCTTGCTGAATATGTGAATGCGCCGACCGCTTTAACGGTCTCTTCAGCGACTGCCGGTTTGCATTTGGTTCTGGCGGCAATGGAGTTAAGTTCGGGTGATGAAGTGATCACCACACCGCTGACCTTTGTGGCAACGGCGAATAGTATTGTTGCAGCAGGTGCTAGACCGCGTTTTGTCGATGTAGACCCTAAGACGTTTAACTTGGATATAAATCAAGTTGAGTCAGCAATTAATGAAAGAACACGGGCGATTATGCCGGTGCATTTTGCTGGCTTGTCCGTTGATCTGGACCCGCTTTATGAACTCGCCAAAAAGCATAATTTGCGGGTGATTGAAGATGCGGCACATGCGATAGGTTCAGACTATAAAAACCAGAAAATCGGTAGTTTTGGTGATATTCAGGTTTTTAGTTTTCATCCGAATAAAAATATGACCACCGGTGAAGGCGGTGCGATTATTTGTCGTGATGAAAAATTGGCGAAAAAAATTCAGGTTTTGCGCTTTCATGGTATAGACCGTGAGGCCTGGAATCGCTTTAGTAAAGAAGGCAGTCAAGATTATGAAGTTGTCGCGCCGGGCTTTAAGTATAATATGATGGATATTCAAGCCGCTTTAGGCTTGCATCAATTGCCAGAGTTAGATGGTTTTATTCGTGATCGAGCCGTCATTGCTGAGCGTTATTTACAGGAACTTGCCAATTGGCGCGAATGGCAGCTTCCAGAAAATGGCCATTATGAAAACTTACATGCATGGCATATCTTCACGCCCTTGATTCAAGAGTGTGCAGGAATGAGTCGTGATCAATTTGTTGATGCGATGAAAGCACATAACATCGGTATCGGTGTGCATTGGCCACGCCCAGTGCATTTATATGCCTATTATCGAGAGTCTTTAGGCCATCAAGAAGGTGATTTCCCACATGCTGAGAATATTATGTCACGCATTGTGAGTTTGCCGATGTTTCCAGGAATGACAAGCGCAGAACAAGATCGTGTGATTACTGCAATGAATGATGTTTTTAAGAGGTAAAAAAGAGTGAGTGTAAGCCCCTATATTAGTGTTGTGATCCCCGTTCATAACGAAGAAGATGTGCTTGATGATTTATATCAGCGCTTATTTCCTGTGCTTGATAAGATGAATAAGCCTTTTGAGGTTTTATTTACCAACGATGGTAGTCGTGATCGCTCAAGTGAAATTCTAAAAGGCTTTTTTAATGAGCGCCCGAATGAAGTGCGCGTCATTGAGTTTAATCGTAATTATGGCCAGCATATGGCGATTATGGCCGGTTTCGAGCGAGTGCGCGGTGAAATTGTCATCACTATGGATGCAGACTTACAGAACTTACCCGAGGATATTCCAAAACTTGTCGATAAAGTCGAAGAAGGTCATGATGTCGTTGGAGGTTATCGAGTGGATCGCCAGGATCGTTTGTGGCGTAAATTTGTGTCCAAAGCGCATAATTTCCTGCGTAAATACATCACTAAAATCGACATGCAAGATGAAGGCTGCATGCTGCGTGCTTATCGTCGTGAGATTGTTGAACTTATGATTGCCAGTGGTGAAAGTTCGACTTTTATCCCCGCGCTTGCGGTGAGCTATGCGGCGAATCCAACAGATGTGCCAGTACGTCATGCGGCGCGTGAAGCGGGTGAGTCCAGTTATAACCTTTATAAGTTAATTCGCTATAATTTTGATTTGTTTACCAACTTCTCGTTAGTACCGATTCAGATGTTTACCTTTATTGGTTTGGCTGTTGCGTTCGGTAGCTTAATCTTATTTGTGTATTTGATGGTACAGCGTTTGTTGCATGGCCCAGATGTGGATGGGATCTTCACCCTGTTTGCGATCGTTTTTTTCTTGATGGGAGTTTTATTAACAGGCATGGGTATTATGGGTGAATATATCGGCCGTATTTTCCAAGAAGTGCGTCGTCGCCCACGTTTTGTTATTCGTCACGTTCTTGAGCAAAAAGACATAAATACGTCCATCACAGACTCTAGTTCTAATTCTAACTTTAACCCTAAGGCAGAATGATAATGAGCACAAAAGTACTAATTCTAGGTGTAAACGGCTTTATTGGTAGCACGTTAAGTGAATATATTTTAGAAAATACCGACTGGGAAGTTTATGGTCTAGATTTAAGTGATCATAAATTGGGACAATGCATCGGCCATGAGCGTTTTCATTTTACCGAAGGGGATATGCTCATCCATAAAGAGTGGGTGGAGTATCATGTTAAAAAGTGTGATGTAGTCTTGCCTTTGGTTGCTATTGCAACGCCTGCAACTTATGTGAAAGATCCGTTGCGGATTTTCGAGCTGGACTTTGAAGCGAATTTAGAAGTGGTGCGTTGGTGCGCTAAATACAATAAACACGTTGTTTTCCCATCGACCTCTGAAGTGTATGGCATGTGTGATGATGATGCCTTTGATGAAGAGAGCAGTAACTTTATTAACGGTCCAATTAATAAACCGCGTTGGATTTACTCGAATAGTAAACAGCTGATGGATCGAGTGATTCATGCCATGGGTGAAAAAGAAGGTTTAAACTATACGTTATTTCGTCCATTTAACTGGATTGGTGGTCGCCAGGATGAGGTTTTTAATATTAAAGAAGGCGGCGCACGCGTTTTAACCCAATTTATCAGTAATATTATTCATGGCCGTGATATTCAATTAGTTGATGGTGGCGAGCAACGCCGCTGCTTTACCTATATTGATGATGGTATTGAAGCGTTAGCGCGCATTATTGAGTGTCGCGACAGCTCAGCGAATCGCCAGATTATTAACATTGGCAATCCAGATAACAATCACTCGATTAAAGAGCTTGCTGAAGTCTTGCTGACTGAAATAAAAAAAGTATGATCAATATCAAGCTCAAGCTGAGAAAGTGAATGTAAAAATTACTCAATCAGACCGTTATTACGGTGAAGGTTACCAGGATGTGAAAGCGCGTATTCCTGCTATAGAAAATGCAAAAAAATACTTAAATTGGCAGCCGAAAACTGATTTTGTCACTGCGATTCAAAAAATCGTTGGCTTATCACCTTTCTTAAGTTCTCATCGTTTACTTTGGAATGCTTAGGAGATAAAGCACGCCGAAAGCTAGCCAGATTATGGCCTAGCGATAACTCTCGATAAAAATAGAGTTGAGCGCTGTAGCCTCAGAAAGAGCGAGCTGGATTTCTGGCATTAACTTAATTGTTGATGGAAGTCAGCATAAGGGGAATTAGAGGTTTCATCGCACGTTGAGTAGAGATTGGCAGGGCAGGTGCATTTGCCCTGCTATTGTGCTCAATTAAGGATTTTTTTACCCTAATATTTCCCAGAATTGTCGTTTTTGATAGCTTTAGTAGTCGCTCTATTACAAGCTATTTTCTAAATGATAATTAGCGACCATGTTGCCTTGATGATCCAAAAAGCGTTCATATAAGAAGGGTTTTATATCTAACGATAATGGCTGTTTTCGAATCAACTCATTTAAGAGCTGTCCTGTTATTGCTGAAGTAAGCATCCCTGTTCTAAAATGGCCGCAGGCATTAAAGTAACCTTGAATGCCTGGCACTGGCCCAAGGATAGGTAACTCATCTGGAGATCCTGGCCTTAAACCTGCCCAGCAGCGTTTGATATTCGCCTCTTTAAGCGCAGGAACACAGCGACTTGCCCCTTGTACTAGCTCTTTGATGTGATTGATATCCGTTTGAGTATCAAACCCCCGTTCTTCAGTCGTAGAACCTATTAAAATTTCACCATTATCTTTTTGAGCAATATAACAATCACTAGTGGTGAGGCAACTGTCTAAAAGTTTTGGCATGCGCTCTGAAATCACAACCTGACCTTTGACAGGAAAAACAGGCATTTTCATGCCTGTCGCCCATAAGCTAATTTGTTCAGCCCAGGCACCCCCTGCATTAACGATAGCATTACAAGATAATAATCCTTTGTCTGTGAAAACACCGCTAATCGTTGTATTGCTATTTTTTTTAATGCCGGTAATTTTAGTGTTCAAGAACAAGTCAACTCCATTTTGCCGGGCAGATTCAGTATAGGCATCAGTTAAACGGTAAGGGTTTATTTGGTGATCGGTTTCAAACACCATTGCACCCTCGGCGCGCTTTGAAATATTTACTTCTTGCTTCTTTAATTCATTTTGATCAATCCAATTAATATACTCTTTATACTTGGGGATTGCTGATGCAATTTGTTCAGCATAAATGCGATCGTATTTATCAAAAAATATAAATTTTAGCTTTGTTTTTTCGAATTTAAAATCAACACCATGATGCTCTTTTAGTTCTTGATAAAGTTTTGGGTACATAGAGTTAGAAGCTAAAGCCAAATCAAAAAATGCATCTGGCATAATGTGTGGTTGCATCGTGAAGTCATTTTTTTTGCCACTTTCTCTTAACTGTTTTGACAGGGTTTTAAATAAGATAACGCCACACCCCAGTCCTGTAGACTCACCAAGCGCCCATAGTCCGCCAGCAGAAGCTCGAGAAGCATTTCCAGGGAACTTAAAATCAACAAGAGCTATGTTAAGGTCTTTAGAGCGGCTAAGGAAATACGCGACTGCACTGCCAACAACGCCACCTCCACAAATGATAATATCGTAATGTTTATTATTCATCACTTAAACCCTCCTTTAAGAGAGCGGAGAAAGGAATAGGATCTAGAGGAAAGCGAGGGCGCACAACTCCCATTTGCTGTCTAAACCCTGCCGCGGCAAGGCGGTCGTAACAATAGTGGCTACATACTTTGCCTTGACAATCTCCCATTGTCACACGAGTTTTCATTTTCAGGCTGACAATATCCTGACACCCCTCTGCTAATGCTTCTTCAATTGCTTGTTTTTTTACGTTTTCACATCGACAAATCGTTGTATTTTCTTTTGCTAAATTAAGTAAGTTGTGTTGCTGCTTACTAATACGATCAAAAGCATGACGAAAACGGTAAATACGTTTTTTCCTCCTGCGTAATTGTATAATACGATGAGAATCCTTCGATATCGAGTTCTTGCCAAGCTTAGCTGCAATAGACTCGGCGGCAATCGTGCCTTCAATCATTGCTGCATCTGCCCCGACAACATAGGCATTATCACCCGCGGCATAAATATGCTGAGAACTGCTGCATTGCCACTGATCAACTTTAGGGATTAACCCACTTTGCTCGTCATACTCCATATCGAGGTGTAGTAGTTGTGCAAGTTGAGAGCGGCTAGAAAAACCATAACCAACACCCAGTGTATCAACCATAATTGCTTTAGATCTTGCTAAGTTTGGCTGCCAATATTTGTCATATGGCGCAACAATCGCTTTTTGCAGGGCTTCTTTGCCGTGAGCCTCAACAATCCCCCAGCCATAATGGAAAGGAATCTTGTGCTGTTTAATGTAATTCATCATTGATAGTCCTTCAAGGACAAGCTGAGGTCTATTCATTAGTGCAATAACTTCTTTTGCAAGACGATAAAATGGCGATGCTTCATAAACGCCAATGACTTGGCAACCTGCTTTGTGTAGCTGACAAGTAATTAAAGCAAGGAGTGGGCCTGTACCAACCAGGGCAATTTTTACACCTGGACGGACCAATCCACTTTTCAACTGTAGTTGAATTCCTCCCATTAACATGACTCCTGGAAGCTGCCAGCCAGGAAAAGGAATGCTACGCTCCTGACAGCCAGTGGCAAGAAGTAGGAAATCATAGTCGATACATTGAATAGTGTCATTATGATTAATAAGCAATGACTGATTACTTTGAGGGCCAAGAACTCGTGTATTAAGGCGCAAATTAATTAAGTCTTGATATTCAATATAGCCAGATTTTAACTTTTTCATCTTAGCTTTTAGCTTGTCATCTAAGTGAGGCATTTGGATGGTTTTTCGCCACGGTCCTCGATAAATGACACCACCGACTTTGGGAGATTCGTCAATAATTGTTGTTTTAATACCTTTTTTAGCAAGGCATATTGCTGCGGAAATGCCAGCAGGTCCAGCACCAATAATAATAATTTTATTCATAATCCTCGCTCTTAATCATTTTGCGCATTATCAAACCTATTTGATAGTGTTTTAATTTTCATGCCTGCCTGAACAATTGTCTGACAGGCTCGTTTTTTATATTGACTATTCACTTGGACATAGCAGTTGTGGCACACACCCATTCCGCAATAAGCTCCATTACAGATAGCATGATCATTTTTCATTAAGGACTTATAATTAGAAGCTAATAATGCAGAAAGAACAGACTCCCCTTGGATAGCACTTAAGGGTTTATCGTTGACCCAAATGATAAAGGTTTTATCACAAGGAGGTGTAATATCTTGTGTACGTATTAATTTACTGGTCATTAACGTTGCCTTCAATAAGTTAGTAACCAGCAGGATATTATACAAATAAGGATGTAAGAGTTTGATTTATATCAATAAATGATGATTATTGTTCCGGAGATTTCAAAATCCAGCTTCTTACTACTTGAAAGGCAATAAAAACACTGTAGCATTACTGATTGCATAATTTGGAAATTAAATTGAAGGAAAGAATGATGGTTTCAGCGCTCATTTTAATTGTTGGGCACTTAACTTTAATGGTAGGGTTAAGATGCTTTTTTGGTATGTGTGATAGCGCATCTATCACGATTCAATCATTTTTGCGCTCTAGCAAATTCAAATGGGCGATCGTTTTTTATTTCATCTTTGTGACTGTAGCAATTGTTGGCCCAATGATGTTTTAACTATATTCTACTCTCAAAATATCAATAAAGGTATATTGTTTCAGTAATGATCAGTGTGTTTTTGTGAATACTAAGGTCTATTGGTGAGTTAGCGA
Organism: Piscirickettsia litoralis; assembly: GCF_001720395.1. Classification (NCBI taxonomy): domain Bacteria; kingdom Pseudomonadati; phylum Pseudomonadota; class Gammaproteobacteria; order Thiotrichales; family Piscirickettsiaceae; genus Piscirickettsia; species Piscirickettsia litoralis. The sequence continues at coordinate 1,077,552 of NZ_MDTU01000001.1, read as the reverse complement.
GTGCTGTATTAGTTTGCTCAATATGGCAGAGAAGTTTAGGGTTGGGGGGTGCCCCCAGTTAAAGAAAAAAAGCGAGAACTATCCCAGCGAGTGACTGTGTACGTTTCTTGTTTCAGTGGTGTGTGAATGTTTCATATGACTAAAAAATAGATCTGCATCTGTTGCTCTGCGCTTTTTGCCTTGTTCCGTATCGGCTCTTTTTGTGGAGTGTTCACCTTTTTTTATAGGAGGAGCCTCAACGCTTTTCGAGTGTGATCTTTCATGTGCAACAATAGTCATTTCACATTCAGAGTTTCTCCTCTCAGAAATACTTTCTGGTTCTTCATCAACTTCGTGATAACCTGAAGTTGGAGATTTGCTAATTGCTGATCTAACTCCATTAATCGCATGATTGGAGGCTCTGGCAATTGCCCATGTAGAAAATTCAGCAGGGGAAAAAATTACTCCTAGTAGAGCCTTTACTCCAGTCGCCGCCCATGATGATTTTTCATGATAGCCAAATTGATGATCAATCGCATTTATTCCCTGAAATAAGCCATTTCTCATGTACGTTACAACAAAGTATGGAAGAGCAAGAATATTTAAGGGGCTGGCTCCCAGCGCTTTGTATGATCGTGAGATTTCAGTCGAGTTTTGTACAAACCCTGGACCTCCTTCGGGAGGGGGTGAAACATAACACCTTTCTGCTAGACTTGCTTGATCATTGCTAGAATAAGCTCTGACAACCATTGCTCGGCTGAAATTTAAAAAAGGAGCATTTTCACTTCGAGTTATGGATGTTAGATATTGTTTCACTGATCGTAAGAAACTTTTTGCCATCTCATATCAATCCTTTTGATGAACTCTTAATACTCTAAGTTAACACCAGATGACATTTGTTTCAAAAGTCAAAGGCACAAGGCATTTTGGTGCTTAGTAAAACGGGATTGAAGTCTAAAATTCTAAGCCTGCTAGGCAATGCTGCCCTAAGATAATACAGCAGGTGAGACCTTGCTTGCCTGATCAGCTAGACGATAGTAGCATTCTTAGAGAGACCTGTCGCTACCTGGTATTGAAAAAAAATTAGAAACTTTTGAGCGGTTGTCATGACCTAAGGACGCAAATAATCTTATCGACATAATAAAAAAATACCAAATGGCCGCACCATCAACTTAAGAGTTGCTGTGAAAAGAGTTGGTTGTTTGTATTGAATCTGATACAGCAATACTGATGAAGTACCAGACAATATAGTACTTTTACTTGTTGAAGAACTGATATTTTTCGTAGGCTTTCGTCGATGATTTACCCAAAGAGCAATCAGCTGTGACTGTATCGGATCCAGTATTCGTTATTTGAACTTTTGCAAGGCCACTAGCGCTGATGCTCATGACATCTCCATTGTTAACAATTTCATCTAATCCAGAGCCAACGTTTTTTCCATTAAGTTTACCTGATCCTTTTAGCATAACTCCATGTAATGTAACAGGGTTGGCTACGCTAATTTTACATGAGGCTGATATGCTAAAAAATAATGGGTTATTGATGGTCACAGGCTTGTTTGGTTCAAAAGTATAAGTTGATGAAATTTGAGGAGTGGCATAACTTGCTGCTGTAAATAGCCCTAAAACAGCAATCCCTAGTAATTTTTTGCATTCTCTCTCCATAAGAATTATCGATTTTGAGCAGAAATAAGATCCTAGCATGAACATTTAATCACTGCAAAAACCCATGTGGTTCTTATTTCAAAAACAAATTTTTCGGACTGTACTTGAAGCGGGTTTTCAAGTAGGCCCTGGTTTTCTTGTTAGGAGGGTATCGATAGGGAGTTGGTTGAAATAAATTTTTGTTGCATTTTATGTTAAAGTTGCGTAGAATCCTGAAAATTTTATTCGTTGCAAAGCCGCGGAGGGTTCCTGATGCGTATTTCTCAAGAAGCACTTACCTTTGATGATGTTTTACTTGTTCCTGCTCACTCTGAAGTCCTGCCTAATCAAGTTCAATTACATACTCAACTCACTCGCAATATTAAGTTAAATATTCCTTTGATTTCTGCTGCGATGGATACAGTCACTGAAGGGCGTATGGCGATTGCGATGGCGCAAGAGGGTGGCTTGGGAATTGTCCATAAGAACATGTCTATTGAAGAGCAGGCGAATCAGATTCGCATGGTGAAAAAATATGAAAGCGGCATTGTAAAAGATCCGATTACGGCAACGCCGGAGACAACGGTTCGTCGCTTATTAGAAATTACGAAGCAACATGGTATCTCAGGGGTTCCTGTTCTAAAAGAGAACAAACTGGTCGGTATAGTCACTAGCCGTGATGTGCGTTTTGAAACGAATTATGATCAACCGATTGCCAATATCATGACACCGAAAGAGCGTTTAGTGACTGCTGGAGAGGGTGCAAGCCGTGAAGAGGTCCATGCCTTATTGCATCAACACCGCCTGGAAAAAATCTTGGTTATTAATGACAGTTTTGAGCTTAAAGGCTTAATTACCGTCACAGATATGATGAAAGCTCAAGAAAACCCATTGGCCTGTAAAGATGATCTCGGTCGTTTACGTGTTGGGGCCGCTGTTGGTGCTGGTGGTGATGCTGGTGAGCGGGTTGCAGCTTTGGTTGATGCCGGTGTAGATCTGATTGTTGTTGATACCGCGCATGGTCATTCGCAAGGGGTGATCGATCGGGTGGCTTGGGTGAAACAAAACTACCCCAATGTTGATGTCATCGGTGGTAATATTGCCACTGCTGATGCGGCAAAAGCGCTCGTTGCTGCTGGTGCTGATGGTGTGAAGGTCGGTATAGGCCCTGGATCGATCTGTACAACGCGTGTAGTTGCGGGTGTCGGTGTGCCACAAATCAGTGCCGTGGCGAATGTTGCAGAGGCGCTAAAAGGCACGGGTGTGGGTGTGATTGCTGATGGTGGTATTCGCTATTCTGGTGATATATGTAAGGCGGTTGCCGCAGGAGCCGATTGCATTATGGTCGGAGGTTTGCTCGCTGGAACCGAGGAAGCGCCGGGTGAAGTGGTGTTATTTCAAGGGCGCTCTTATAAGTCGTATCGGGGGATGGGTTCATTAGGAGCGATGAGTGAAGGCTCTAGTGATCGCTATTTCCAAGAAGGCAATGCGACGGATAAATTAGTACCAGAAGGTATTGAAGGTCGAGTCGATTATAAAGGCGTTATGCGTAGCGTGGTTCATCAGTTGATGGGTGGTCTACGTTCAGGGATGGGTTATGTCGGCTGTGCCGATGTGCACACTATGAAGAGCAAAGCGGAGTTTGTTCGTATTACTGGGGCAGGGATGCGAGAGAGCCATGTTCATGATGTGACTGTGACTAAAGAGCCACCGAATTACCAAGCACGTTAAGACGTGCTTTTTTGTATGCTTAAAATGACTCGCTGAATTGAATAATTTAAAATGATTAATTAATTTGAAGTATAAAGATTAAGGTGTAGAAATGGCCCAAGATATTCATGCTGATCGTATTTTAATTTTAGACTTTGGTTCTCAGTATACTCAGCTAATTGCACGTCGAGTGCGTGAGTTAGGTGTCTATTGTGAATTATTGCCTTTTGATGTGGATATCAAGCGTATTCGAGACTTTAAGCCTAGCGGAATTATTCTATCGGGTGGCCCTGAGTCTGTGCATGATGTTGAAGCGAATGTCCGTGCGCCGGAAGTCGTTTTTGAGTTAAATTGTCCGGTACTTGGCATTTGTTATGGCATGCAAACGATGGCTGAGCAGTTTGGTGGCAAAGTCGCCGCTTGTGCTAAAAGTGAGTTTGGTTATGCTGAAATAGAAGTGATTGAGCGGTCTGTTTTGCTTGAAGGCATTGAAGATCGTGTCGGCCAAAATGATGAATCACTATTAGATGTTTGGATGAGTCATGGTGATCATGTCAGCGTTTTGCCTGAAGACTTTAAGTTGCTTGCTCGCTCTGAAAATGCTCCGATTGCCGCAATGGCTGATGAGTCGCGGGGTTATTATGGGGTGCAGTTTCACCCAGAAGTCACTCATACGCGCCAGGGTGCAAGAATGCTCGAGCGCTTTGTACGCGATATTTGTGGCTGTGAAGCCTTATGGACGCCAGGAAAAATCATTGAAGACTCTATCTTGCAAGTTAAAAAGCAGGTCGGTGATGACGAGGTCATTCTTGCTTTATCCGGGGGTGTAGATTCATCTGTAGTCGCTGCTTTATTGCATAAGGCCCTCGGTGATAAATTGACCTGTATTTTTGTGGATACGGGTTTGTTACGCTTAAATGAAGGCGATGAAGTGATGCGCATGTTTGCCGATCACTTTGGAGTGCGGGTGATTCGAGTGAATGCTGAAGCGCGTTATTTAAAAGCTCTTGAAGGGGTGAGTGATCCTGAGCAAAAGCGCAAGATTATCGGTGGTTTATTTGTTGAGATTTTCGATGAGGAAGCGGCAAAACTGACCAATGCAAAATGGTTGGCGCAAGGGACAATTTATCCGGATGTAATCGAGTCTGCGGGGGCGGCTTCAGGTAAGGCGCATGTGATTAAATCCCATCATAATGTTGGTGGCTTGCCTGAGGATATGAAGCTCGGTTTAGTTGAACCGCTGCGTGAATTATTTAAAGATGAAGTGCGTAAAATTGGCTTAGAGCTCGGTTTACCTTATGAGATGGTCTATCGCCACCCGTTTCCCGGCCCAGGCTTGGGTGTGAGAATACTGGGCGAAGTGAAAAAAGAATACGCTGATGTTCTACGTTTGGCCGATGCAATTTTCATCGAAGAGTTGCGCCGCTCAGGTTGGTATGAGAAGACTAGTCAGGCGTTTACGGTCTTCTTGCCAGTGAAGTCGGTCGGTGTGATGGGGGATGGTCGTCGTTATGACTGGGTGGTGTCTTTACGTGCAGTAGAAACCATTGATTTTATGACGGCACACTGGGCAGAGTTACCTTATGAACTACTGGGGCGTATCTCGAATCGTATTATTAATGAGGTTTCAGGGATTTCTCGAGTGGTTTATGATATTTCTGGTAAACCGCCGGCGACGATCGAGTGGGAATAGTGTATAATGGCGCTCTTTAACGGGCGCTTTTTTATTGTATGAATGATCGTGATGAATATTGGATGCGGCGAGCCTTGGCGAATGCAGCCTGCGCTGAACGTTTAGGTGAGGTTCCTGTCGGAGCGGTTGTCGTGATTGGTGATCAGTGTATCGCTGAGAGTTATAACACTCCCATACGTTCACAAGAACCGACTGCTCATGCAGAAATTCAAGCTTTAAAATTAGCTGCCAGCCGTTTGGGGAATTATCGTCTCGATGACGCGGAACTTTATGTGACTTTAGAGCCTTGTATGATGTGTAGCGGAGCGATGGTCCATGCGCGTATTAAACGCTTGATCTTTGGCGCACATGATCCTAAAACAGGTGTAATTTCTAGCGCAGCAAAACTTCTCGATGAACCTTACTTAAATCACCAGATTGATTATTCTGGGGGGATATTAGAAGATGATTGTGCTAGGCAACTAAAAGATTTTTTTAAACGCCGTCGGCTTGAAAATCAGCAAAAATTAAAACTTAAATCCAGTGAATTTAAACAAAAGAAGGGTTAATAACGATGTTAACATTACGTGGTATGCCTGCTCACTCCAACTTTTCATTGCAAAAGTTGCTCGACAAAATTCAAATTGTCGTGCCAGAAGTAGCTGAGCTCTACAGCGAATATGTGCATTTTATTGATGCGGCAAGAGAGCTGACAGCGGATGAGAAAAACAGTTTAAATTCATTATTGCATTATGGTGAGATTACCCCGACGTTATCCCCTCAAGGGGAGTTATTTGTGGTGATTCCGCGTCCTGGAACGATTTCACCTTGGTCATCAAAAGCGACGGATATTATCCATAATTCAGGCTTAACTGATATTCAGCGTGTTGAGCGTGGCTTGGCTTTTTATATTCAGACCAAAGAAGGCCATGTTTTATCAGCGACGCAAAAAAAGTAGCATTAAAAGTTTAATTCATGATCGCATGATGCAAATTGTTATTGATTGCTTTCAAGATGCGGGCGCTTTATTTGCTAAAGAGTCACCACGGGCTTTAGGTCATATTGATTTATTAAATCAAGGTCGCCAGGCTTTAGAGCAAGCGAATCTCTCCCTGGGCTTAGCCTTAGATGACAATGAAATTGACTATTTATCGAAAAAATTTATTGAACTAGAGCGTAACCCAACTGATGTTGAGTTGATGATGTTTGCCCAGGTCAACTCTGAGCATTGTCGTCATAAGATTTTTAGGGCCAGTTGGACAATCGATGGTGAGAAAAAGCCACATTCACTGTTTGGCATGATTAAATACACCCATGAGACCCATCCTGAATGGACCTTAAGTGCTTATCATGACAATGCGGCGGTGATTGAAGGTTACGAAGGTGTGCGTTTTTTCCCTGAAACTAGCAGCCATATTTATACAAAAAGCCAGGAAACGACGCCAATTGTGATGAAGGTGGAAACACATAATCACCCAACGGCAATTTCACCTTATCCGGGAGCGGCCACAGGTGCAGGCGGTGAAATTCGTGATGAGGGGGCGACCGGGCGAGGTGCCTTACCTAAAGCAGGGCTGGCCGGCTTTTCAGTATCTAATTTAAATATTCCAGAGTTTTCCCAGCCTTGGGAGCAAGATTATGGTAAACCTGAACATATCGCTTCAGCTTTAGATATTATGATTGAAGCGCCGATTGGCGCTGCGGCCTTTAATAATGAATTTGGTCGGCCAAATTTGTGTGGTTATTTTAGAACGTATGAAAATCAATATTTAACCCATGAAGGTGTAGAGGTTCGTGGTTACCATAAACCGATTATGCTTGCCGGCGGTATTGGTGTGATACGTCAGGACCACATTGAAAAAATACGTTTTACAGCTGGGACGAAAATTATTGTCTTAGGTGGCCCGGCGATGCTAATCGGTTTAGGCGGTGGTGCAGTATCGTCGATGAACCAATCGGATAGCAATACTGAGCTCGATTTTGCTTCGGTGCAGCGTGATAACGCTGAGATGGAGCGCCGTGCTCAAGAGTTAATTAATCAATGTTGGGGCCTCGGTGAAGATAACCCAATTTTAGCGATTCACGATGTCGGTGCCGGTGGTCTATCTAATGCTGTACCTGAGTTAGTGGCTGATGCAGGTCTGGGGGGGCGCTTTGACTTACGGGCAATTCCAAACGATGAGCCAGGCATGTCACCACTCGAAGTTTGGTGTAATGAGGCGCAGGAGCGTTATGTTTTAGCGGTTTCAGAAGAGAATTTATACACTTTTAAAACGCTGGCTGAACGCGAGCGTTGTGTCTATGCAGTGATTGGTGAGGCGACTGAAGAGCAACAGCTTGTGTTAACGGATAGTTTGCTCGGTGAACGTCCGGTGGATATTCCGCTGGATTTATTATTTGGTTGTGCTGATCAGATGGAGCGTACGGCAACTACGTATCGATCAGAACAGTTGGATTTAGATACCGCAAGTTTAGATTTAGGTGAGGCTGTGGGGCGGGTATTACAGTTGCCGGCAGTGGCCGATAAGCGCTTTTTAATCACCATTGGCGATCGCTCGGTGACAGGTCTTGTCGCTCGTGACCAATTAGTCGGCCCTTGGCAGGTGGCGGTCGCTGATGTTGCGGTTACGGCGACAGATTATGAAGGGTATCGCGGTGAAGCGATGGCCATGGGTGAGCGTGCTCCTGTCGCTTTAATCTCTCACGGGTCATCTGCTCGTTTGGCCGTCGGCGAGGCGATTACTAATATTGCCGCGAGTAGTATCGAAGATTTATCACGAGTGAGGCTATCGGCAAACTGGATGGCAGCTGCTGGACACCCGGGGGAAGATGCAGGACTATATGAAGCGGTTGAGGCGATTGGCCGTGAGTTGTGCCCGGCCTTGGGGGTGTCTATTCCTGTTGGTAAAGACTCACTGTCAATGAAAAGTGCTTGGCAAGAGGGTGATGAGAAAAAATCAGTCACAGCACCTTTATCATTAGCAATTACAGCGGTTGCACCCGTTGTTGATATTCGTAAGACGTTAACGCCAGTTCTCTGTAATCAGGGCGAGACGGATTTAATTTTAATCGACTTAGGCCAGGGAAAAAACCGCTTAGGTGGTTCGGCGCTGTGCCAAGTCTATAATAAAGTCGGTGCCAAAGCGCCAGATTTAGATAACCCTGAGTACTTAGTCAATTTCTTTAAGGCGATTCAAGATTTAAACCAAGAAGGTCTTTTAATGGCGTATCATGATCGAGGTGATGGTGGACTATTAACCACAGTGGCTGAGATGATGTTTGCAGGCCATGCTGGGGTGGATCTTTATTTGGATGCGCTTGGACAGGATGCGATTGCGTCGCTGTTTAATGAAGAATTAGGCGCGGTGATTCAGATTCCACATGATGAATTGGAATTTGTGATGACGCGTTTGGCTGAATTTGGTTTGGCAGATTGCAGTTATCATATTGGTGAAACGGCTAATCATGACCAGCTTGTGATTTCTCACCATGCCGATGTGATCTTTGCTGAAAATCGTGTGAACTTGCACCGTGCTTGGGCAGAAACGAGCTATCGCATTCAGGCGATGCGCGATAATAGCGAATGTGCATTGAGTGAATTTGATAGCTTGCTTGAAGAAGATAATCCAGGTTTGTTTATGGATTTGCCGTTTGACCCTGAGGAAGATATCGCTGCGCCGATGATTGCAACAGGAGCTAAGCCGCAAATTGCTATTTTACGTGAGCAAGGGGTCAATAGTTATCGTGAAATGGCGGCCGCTTTTGATCGAGCAGGATTTACTGCGGTTGATATACATATGAGTGATTTGATGGCAGGGCGCACATCGCTTGAAAATATGCATGGTTTGGCTGCTTGTGGTGGCTTTTCTTATGGCGATGTCTTAGGTGCAGGGCAAGGTTGGGCGAAGTCTATTTTGTTCCATGATGAGGTGCGTAGTGAGTTCAAAAACTTTTTTGAACGTACGGATACCTTTAGTTTTGGGGCTTGTAATGGCTGTCAGATGCTCTCTGGCTTAAAAGAATTGATCCCTGGAGCTGAACTATGGCCAAGCTTTGTGCGCAACCGCTCAGAGCAGTTTGAAGCGCGCTTAGTAATGGCGGAGGTGATGCCAAGCTCGTCGATCTTTATGAAGGATATGGCAGGGGCGAAGGTGCCAATTGTTGTCTCTCATGCTGAAGGGCGAGCGAGTTTTAGTGATGAGTTAGGTCTGTCTAAACTGGCTGATCAGCAGTTAGTGAGCTTGCGTTACATCGACCACAATGGCCAGATGACCGAGCGTTATCCCTATAACCCGAATGGCTCCCCACAAGGGGTGACAGGAGTGTGTTCAGAAGATGGTCGGGTGATGGCTATGATGCCACACCCTGAGCGTACCTTCCGTTCAGTACAGATGTCCTGGTATCCATTAGAATTAGCAGAAGATAGCCCGTGGATGCGGATGTTCCGTAATGCTCGGGTTTGGCTAGGTTAAAACTAACTTGAGCAATGGCTGTTCATTTTTACTTTACGAATTGCCTTTAATACTTCGATGCGAGCCAGCTTCTTAAGTTGGCTCCCCTGGCTCTCTAAAGTTTTTGCCTTTTCTATACAGCTGGTTTGATAGATAGGTGGAATATGATTTAGTGCAATCGCTGCGATATCTTGTATACAGACCTTACAATGACAAAACTCATCAAGATGATGACGGATGATATAATCGATTTCTTGATAAACAAGTTGAATCGCTAAATTTTCAAGGTCTTCATCGGTGTAAGGAAGATGCACTGTGTCCATTGAGTTTACCCTTGAGAGTTACTGCCCTATAGTTTGAAGTATAGGTGATCTGTGATTTCGCTTTCCATCTTTACTGAAATAATCTTCCTCTAGCTTTTTATTTAAGAACAGGGTTTGAGGCTTGTTTAAATCACCTTTTGACTTGGTTATGTTGTTTGGCAGCTTAATTGAACCTGTTATTGACTCAGTTAGTGTATCCTCCATGCTAAGGGTGGGGTGTTTTTTTTGATATGTGGAGTCATAAATTTCCCCTGTTTTTAAGCTTAATATATCAATGCTTTCATCTAGTTGGGGGTGAGCTTCGTCTTCTTTGTCTATGAATTCCCAGGTTGAATTGAGGGGAGGTGGGCTGTTGGGGCCGATGATTATGGAGTCGGTTAGCTCTATATCAGGTAGCAATTTGGAAGTATTGTTTGTTCCCTCTTGTTCTATAATTTCCCACCCTGGTATTTTATCAGGCTTTATTCTAGAGTTGCTTATTTGGGGGGCTGCTTTTTGGTATTGTAAAAGCATGTATAGGAATTGGCCAAGAGTGAGTCCGATACGGTAAGTTTTATTTATATCTAGATGAGGGCGTTGATCTTTGCATTTGTTAGCTTTTGCTAGTTTAGTATATATTGTATATATGGCTTTAATGTTTATTTGAAGCTGAGAGTCAGAGTGAGATTTTATTGGTTTTAGTTGATTGATGATATTAATCATTTTTTGATCTTTCAAATAATGCTCTTTTAGCTCTAATTTTGTTGATATAATTGCCTTGTTTATTTCATTTATCATTTTTATTCGATTCCTATTTATTCTTTTGTCTCTATACGGTATTTATGTTTATAGGTGAAAAGATATTACCCTACTCAAATTCAATTTGATCTTCGATAGAAAAGCTTTTTAGAGAAGTGCTGATTGTGCTTTCGTGCTCTATATGTTTTTGCATGAGTTTTGAATTTGAATAAGGGTTACTATTAGATTTGGATTTTGACATGCTATTGAGCACAATGCCTTCCCTGATGCTCTGCGATTCTTGGTTATTAAAGCCTGAAAAGCTACTGCGTAAATAGGGAGTATGATTGATTGGGAACCCATTATTTATGCAGGAGTTAATACGCTGGCAACTATTTATAAATATTGCATTAAATGATTGTTTGTCCCAATTTGATGGGTGAGAAGTGATGCGCATGAAGAATTCTAGAGGGGTTATTTCTTTATTTCTAAGTAACTCTAAATAGTCATTGAACATGAACTCTCTTGTTTGTTGATGATTATAGCCGATAGCTTGTTTGGCCTTATTTGAAAGATCAGTTAATTGAGTTGTTACTCCTTCACTCATATATGAGGAAATACCTTTTATCATCCCGTACCCTCCTGTAGTTAAAATGGTTCCAAAGGTACTTTCGACTAAAGGCTTAAACCGATCTTTATACTGCTCCGTAGCGATTTCAAAAGCAGTCATTACATATTCATATGAATCCTTGCTAGTTAAATTTTTAAGGGTGTTGCTTATGCATGCTGTTTTTTCTTTTGCCCTAATCATTTTATTATATTTTGTCTTTTGCTTTCTTCGAGGCTGCGTTCTTTTTTAAAATCACTTTTTTTTCTATAAAAACTAACGCTTGTACTCTTTTGTTGTGTTTTTTCTTTAATAGTTTCTTCATCTAATATCTCAAAATCTGAATCATATGTATCTATATCTTTCAATTTTTCTTTAGAATTGCTCTTGCTATCAATTAATACATCTACAGATGTTGATTGGCTTTTGCTGTCTTTTTTGTTTTTCTTGGCATGTTTATGTTTCCTTGTGATCCTTTCCCATTAATTTGGTTAAATATCGATATTGTTTGATCGATAATGTGTTAATTATTAATATGATTTTAAAAAAATAAACAGTTAAAATTTAACTTTTTTTCAGTAAATAACTTTAAAGAAAAATATGAATTTTTATGTGGCTTTTATTTTCTATTTCAATAGTATAGATTTCTATTCGTTAATGGAGAAGCAGATTAATTGAAAAAGGATATTGTTAAATGTTTTTACTATTTCAAAATTTATTGATGATTATGGCGTGGTTGATAAGTTAACGAATATAGCCTATGCAGTTAAGGATTGTCTATCTGGATTTTTTGTATAGT
>NZ_MDTU01000001.1:1041085-1065010 GCF_001720395.1 Piscirickettsia litoralis | reverse complement strand
AATATAGCCTATGCAGTTAAGGATTGTCTATCTGGTTTTTTGTATAGTAATTTTAATAAAAATATGAAAGAAGGTTTGAAAGATACTTTATTGTTGCCTTATAATGCTTACAATAAGTACTGTAATAACCCTGAAATAAAATCATCATTTAGAATGATTTTATTTTATAATGCTGTATTTTTTTGTGTAATGGCCTCGCTTGGATTTATTAAAGACCATAGCTCTAATGATAATATAAAGTCGGTGCTGGGATGTACAATGGCTTTAGCAAATTGGTCGTTTAAGCTTAGTTATGGGGCTGTACTTGGGCTTGTCAATCTCTACTCAATAGCAAAAAGTATGTACAGCAATGGTCTGACTTCAGAAGATAACTCAGAAAATGAAAGCAGTATAAAAGACTATATTAAATCAATGATGGAGGTTTTGATTTTTTCTGGTGTGTCTATGTATGCGCAAGAATTTTTACAAGAAGTTCTAATTAGCTATCTTTTCGATGAAAATAGCTTGATTGGGAGCGCTGCTAATTTTATATCAGCGGCAATATTAACTGGTTATTTATTTCTTTATTTACGTCTGTCTTATGAGGAATCATCGCCTGATAACCAATTAAAAAAATTATCAATGGCGAACGGCTACGCATTAAGTTTGGGCTGTAGTTATCAAGTGTTTTTTGCGTTTGTAGAACAGTGCCTGCCTGAGCCTTTGGCATTTGCCATGAAAAGTATACTCTATGAATCGTTTGTATTAGCAGCTTTATCAAAAAGCAATGTTAACTGTAATGAAAAGCCTTTTAATTTTTTTAAGCCTGCTCTTGCTGGGCAGCAATATGTTACTCGTTTAGTAAAGGAAATTAGTCGCTATTGCTCTAACCCTAATAAAGAGCCTCGTTTCCTAGTCCAAGCGCTGCTTAAATTATCAGCTTATTTACTAAAGAAATTATCTAAGCTTATTCCTAAATCACCGACTGTGATTAATGCACCATTTTACCAGTTAACAAATGGTTATAAAACACAAGTGGAAGAAGGTGGAAAGTGGTTGCAATGGTTGGAAAAAATGGGGTGCTGTACAAGTTAGCTTACTTTCTTTGAAGTTGATTTATACATTGGGGTTGAAAAAATCAAAGCCGATTAAAATTTTAGCCAACATTAATTGGAGTGACTTAGAAGATGTTTTTAGTGAATTTAAAGGATTGGTGGGAAATTTTAAAAAGCAGAGTGATTTGTTACTTTCTTTTGGGGGAGAGGAAAAAGTTAATATTTCTGAAAGCGAAGATGATTTTATTTTGGTCGACTTTTCAAAGAATAAAAGCTTGGTGCAACAGCTGAACCAGGCACTGACATGTTGGTTGCTCGCGGCCGATGAAAAATTAATTGAACCTTGGCATCGGGTGGTTAAAAGAGATGTGTTATTGCAAGAGAGCAAGATTGAGGAAATTGACGATTGGCAGATGGTTAACCCAATGGATAGTACTTTATTTCATCATCAGCACTATGGATATAGCAATGAACAAGTAGAACGTACAGCGATAGAGTATGAATAATATTTTTGTATAGACTTTAGCTAAGAGCCATTGCATGCATTGTTAGTACTGCACGTGAGCTGATTATTCCTTTTGAATAGAGAAGATGTATTGCTTTGCTGTAAGCCTAAGCTTACATGAGTCTAACGCCTTGTCAGTCAATATTTTTCAGTACTGACCAACTTTTATTATAGTAGAGATTAATGTTTTTTGGAAAAAAAGGTCGGTGGATCCCAATTTTATTTAATTTATAGTGAATGATGTAAAACAAAATAAGCTTAGGCAAGGAGGCCTCTATGATCAATCAAGCCGATCAAAGCGAAGTTGCTTTAGAATTAGATGATGCCGTTATGTTAGAGGACTCTATTAATGATGATGTTGCTGTAGAAGAGGTAAAAGAGAAAAAAACAAAATCAAAAATAAAGTCAAAAGCAAAAGCAGAATCTGGCACTTCTTCTCGTCGGGGCAAACGCCGAGAAGCAAGTCAAGAAACAGCGAATAGCCCTGATGCAACCCAACTTTATTTGGGTGAGATTGGTTTCTCCCCCCTGCTTTCTGCTGAGGAAGAGGTGTATTATTCCAGGCGGGCGCAGCGTGGTGATCAAGATGCGAGACGGCGGATGATCGAGAGTAATTTGCGCTTAGTGGTTAAAATTGCCCGACGTTATATCAATCGTGGTTTATCTTTGCTTGATTTGGTCGAAGAGGGAAACTTAGGTTTAATTCGCGCGGTTGAAAAATTTGATCCTGAGCGCGGCTTTCGTTTTTCGACCTATGCGACATGGTGGATTCGTCAAACTATAGAACGGGCTATTATGAACCAAACGCGGACTATACGTTTGCCGATTCATGTGGTTAAAGAGCTAAACTTATATTTGCGTGCGGCACGTCAACTCTCTCAACTCTTAGATCATGAGCCTAGCCCTGAAGAAATTGCTGAGCTTTTGGATAAGCCTGTTGAAGATATTAAAAAAATATTGGTATTGAATGAACGCATCTCCTCTGTCGATAGCATGTGGGGAGATGAAGTTGAGAAATCATTACTCGATAGCATTGCTGAAGAGAACAGTGGTTCAGAGCCGGCCTCTTGGATGGAAAGTGAGGATATCAAAGAGCATCTAGACCAATGGCTGAATGAGTTGACTGATAAGCAGCGTTCGGTAGTGATGCGTCGGTTTGGGTTGCGTGGTCATGAGGCGGCAACCTTGGAGCAAGTAGGGCGTGAAATTGGCTTAACACGTGAGCGAGTGCGCCAAATACAAGTTGAGGCTTTGAAGCGGTTGCGCGAAATGCTTGAGGGGCATAACTTGTCGAGCGAGATGCTGGTTGTTTAGCATACATAAAAAAAGCCAGCATAGCTGGCTTTTAGAGGACCTAGGCGGCAAAGTCTTGCCGTCTACCTTAATTACATCGGGCAGTCAGGCTCAAACTTTAGCCAAAACTCACTAGACGTGTTATTATAATGACTTTTGCTGTGCATGCAAGAAAAATAATGTTTTAGCAATTTGAATGATTTAACTTTCAATAAGTTAATTGAATGTTAAGCCTGGTAAGGGCTGCTATAATTTTTAAGAGATAGAGTGATTAAGGCATGAAGGGGCAATGAAAGGAACTATCAAAAATTTTTCGATCGTAAGCAGCAGTACGGCTTTATTGTTTGTGATGATATGAGCCAAGACATTTATTTTAAGATGGAAGACATTCTCAATGTACGCTTGATTAAGCCTGGGATTGATGTTGCTTTTGACTATGAATCTTTAGAAGGTGACCGCTTTCGTGCTTATGATATTCATCCTGTAAATGATGAGACTGCAGCGGCGACTACAGTTAATAAAGAGGGGGTCTCTGTGCAACAATGTGTTGCGATGGCGGTGACGTCTGCACTAATTACTTTTGTGGTGGGGCTGGTCGTGGGTTTTGTTGCACACCAACTCATTTAAATATTTAGCCTGTTATTGATATCAAAGTTATTGAAATTACCTTATGTTCAAGGCGCAAGATCAGCGCCTTTTCTTATAGCAATATCTAACTTAAGGTGGATTAGTTTGTGTTAGAAGTTAATGCACTTTCAAAATCTTATGGTGCCAAAATAGTATTGTCGGATATTAATTTTTATCTTCGTCAGGGTGAATCTCTTGTATTATCAGGAGATAAATGCAGTGGAAAATCCGTCTTGTTAAAATTAATTGCTGGTCATGAGTCTTGCTCAGTAGGGCGTATTTTAATTGACAAAAAGCCAGTTAAATCTCAACAAGTCAATTTGATTTTTGCCAATCATTACTTACATCCAGAATCGACCGTGTATGAAAACTTAGCTTACCGCCTGTATATTAAAGGGCTAAGGCGTTCAGAAATTCGTCAGCGTATTGATAGAGCCGCAGATCTTTTAAACCTAAGCTCTTTATTAATATCCTACCCAAACGATTTGAATATATTTAGCTATATCAGGGTGGTTTTTGCACGGGCCTTGGTGCAGCAGGCAAGTTTGTATTTATTAGATGCCCCTTGGTGCGGTTTTCCTCTTGCTGTGCAAAAGCGTTTGGTAAGATTATTGAGCGCACTTCAGAAAAAGCAGAAATTTGCAGTTATTTATGCGAGTCGTTTGAATCTTTA
The DNA here is from genome assembly GCF_001720395.1 of Piscirickettsia litoralis. Classification (NCBI taxonomy): domain Bacteria; kingdom Pseudomonadati; phylum Pseudomonadota; class Gammaproteobacteria; order Thiotrichales; family Piscirickettsiaceae; genus Piscirickettsia; species Piscirickettsia litoralis. Next base: position 1,060,878 of record NZ_MDTU01000001.1, on the reverse strand, counting down.
TGATAGTCCGTTTAAAGATTATAAAATAACACAGCAATTCGAGCTAAAAAGCGCTAGACTAAGCAAAAAAAGCGACTGAGCAAGGTTGTAGCAATGAGCAAAAAACAAGGTCAAAATCAATATCAACGTGTTTTAACGATTGCAGGTTCCGATAGTGGGGGTGGAGCGGGTATTCAAGCGGACTTGAAAACCTTTTCGGCACTAGGCTGTTATGGTATGAGTGTGATTAGTGCTATTACAGCTCAGAATACGTTGGCTGTGAGTGCGGTTGATGTTGTTAAGCCTGAGATGGTGAAGGCTCAATTTGATATGGTGATGGGTGATATTGGTGCGGATGCAATTAAAATTGGTATGCTTGCTAATGCAGAAATTACTAAAGTCGTTATTGACTGCATTCGCAGTATCCCGGTTGATATTCCTGTTATTTTCGATCCAGTACTTGTTGCAACCAGTGGCGATGTCTTGACGCAGCTGGATAATCTCGAGTTGTTTAAGCAATTGATAGGCGATTGTTCATTAATCACCCCCAATCTTGTTGAAGCTGGTGTATTGGCTGGTTGTACTGTTGAGAGTCAAACGGATATGGAGCATGTTGCCAAATTAATGGTTGAGGTCTTAGGTGCGAAGGCTGTATTGGTCAAAGGGGGGCATTTAACAGGCGATATGCTCGGAGACTTATTGTATTGGCAAAACCACGCAGTTTGGTTTCAGCATGAGAAAATACCGACAAAAAATACCCATGGTACGGGGTGCACGCTGTCGTCGGCAATTGCAGCAAATATGGCAAAAGGCCATCCATTAAATGTAGCGGTTGAGAACGCGATTGATTTTTTGCAGGGCGCAATAGTTAAAGGAGAGGCTTATTCCCTGGGAAAAGGGCAGGGTCCAGTGCATCATTTCTATAAGGGTTGATCAGTCTTTTCTTGAAATTTCTTTGATTTCTCTGTATGTATTAAAAGAAGCAGGGTTATTTTATTAAGGGTAATGAATGGTATGGACACACTAGTTAAAACGAAGGCAGGGAAAGCGTCGTCACCTTATTTTGAAGAGGGCATACTGCTGGGTTTATGTCATGGTATTATGGCAGATAATCAGATTCTTGATGAAGAACTGATCTTTTTGAAAGATTGGATTAATTCTCATATCGAACTAACAGAAGATCACCCTGGTTCTGATATCGTTAAGCTGATTAATATTGCACTTGAAGAGCATCCGGTGCGTCCTGAGACTATGCAGAGTCTGATTGAGGGCTTTGAGGCGATATTCAGCGCCTATCAAAACCGTGAAGACCCTTGGGCGGTATTTATTGGTTTATGCTATGGAGTACTTGCTGATGAGAGCATTGCGCCGGCAGATATCGAATTATTGCTGAATTGGCTTGAGCAATACCCAGCGGTTAAAATGCGCTCACAGCTTAATATGTTAGTGCCAACGCTTTATCAAACACGTACATCTAATTTGCCTTTGGATAAAGTGAAAGCAGAGCTATACGACTTTATTCAAATGATCGACTAGCTGCTATTTTCTCCAGAGCAACCTTTATTTTGATATGTTTTGTAGTTGTAAATTGTATCAATGCTGCTGATTATCCCCGTATGGGTGCGGGGATCTAAGCCGAGCTATGCTATTTAATTTCTCTGTATGAATATGCCAATCTAGTTTAAGCTTCTAAGTTTTAAAATATCTAAATTGTTTTTGTGAATCATTACGGCAGCCGTGTATTGACGTTTATTTAAATGCTGCAGTGCAATTGTAATATTCTGTCGAGAATAACAAAATGAACCAATATATGAATTATTTAAATATCATATAATTCAATGTATCAGCTGTCAAAAAGTACATGAGATTCCACGCTTTTTCAGGGATTTCCCTATACTTACCCATTAGGGGTGGGCTAGATTGTGGATGCATTGATGCGTTCAAAAGATGTACATGAGGTGGCGACACAGCATTCGTTGGGTGCGCATAAAGTTATGCGTACGTATGGTATTGCACCTAACCCAATAAACTATACCTTGTGTTATCTATATGCTGTGGGTGAAGATCGCTCTTTAATCAAGGAAATCGATCAAAACTTAGAGGAGCAAGGCACGTTATTGCCGGAGGTTGCTGAGCGATTGTTCCAGCAGTATGCTTTAAAGCTTGCTGCTCCTGTGCATGACTTACAAAATAGTTTGGAAGAGTTAGCGGAAAAATTGCTCGCGGATGTGGGGCATGTTGCCAAAGAAACACGTGGTCACCAAACAGCGATGCAATCGGTTGAAGGGAAAATCCAAGCGATTCGATCTGCTGATGATGTAACTTTGGTGACTGCTCAGCTGAGTGAGCACCTTCAAGAAGTTGTTAGCTCGGGTGAGAGGTTTGGAGCGGAACTGGCAAATGCTCAATCTGAAATTAATCAGCTAAAAAGTGAGTTAGACGCTGCTCGCCATGACTCAGAGCATGATAGCCTAACTAAGCTATATAACCGCGGAACGTTTGATCGAGCCATGTCTGACTTGATAAAATCGGGTTGTCAAGCAAACAGCTTAGCGTTATTGATGGTTGATATTGATCATTTTAAGCGAGTGAATGATAAATTTGGACATGTTGCAGGCGACAAAGTTATTCAATGGGTGGCAAAAAACCTTAAAACTGCGTTGGATGGTTTGGGAGAAATTTATCGCTATGGTGGCGAAGAATTTGTGATTTTATGCAAAAATTTAACACGTGAACAGGTTGATGAATTGGCTGTGGCGTTACGGGCATCTTCTGTCCGCCAACAGATACGGATTCGCACAACAAATGAGTTGGTCGGAAAGGTGACTGTATCAATCGGTGTGGCATTTTACAATGAAAAAGAAACTCAAGAGGCTTTTGTCAAACGTGCTGATGATGCACTTTATGCTGCAAAAGAGGCAGGACGCAATTGTGTTGTTTTTGCTGATCAAAAGTCAAATAAATAACACACATGATTCTATATTTGGAAAAATAAAAAGCATATTCGTTTGATTTTTAATGTTATTTCTTACATATATCTTAACCTTGGTTACGTAAGCAGTTTAATTATTTTGCCAGTATTTATTGGCACAACAATTGTAAGGTAGTTGTTGAGTAAATCGAATAATAGTAAAACAATGGATGATTGAATGAAATTTATTCAGCGCTCTGAAATTATTTTAAATGCCTATTTTGTTGATCGTGATGGTCAAGGAGATACATTTGAGTTTGCTTTGAATGATAAACTAAAGGTTATTTCAGGAGCTTGTCAAGATTTTGCAACGGGCAAAATGCATTCAGTGCAAGTGAAAGACTATTGGGATGCGCTGTTTGAGTTTAATTACATTAGTATTCAATCGAAAGTTTCTTCATCGTTAGCGATTAAACGTTTTACCGAGTTATTAAATCAATTTGGTATTCGTTTAACTCCGCCACAAGAGTCTTATGATGAAACTCTAGATTTTAATTTATTAGGAGAATTACCGGATATTGTTCGCTTTTATATTCGACCTAATAATGAAATTGTTTTCCTCTCGCCTGCATCAAGGTTCAAACTTGTTGCCTGTTAAATGCCTTAGTAAATTAAATTAATTTAATTTTTTTTGTAATAAAGGTTGACATTCTTTTTTTAGAGAACTATTTTCGCTAGTAGGAGCTAAAAACTAGGGACGGTATTATGGCGACAAAAAACTTCCTCTCGTAAACCAGCAGCTAAAAAGAAAGTAGCTGCTAAAAAAATCAGTAGCTAAGAAAAAATGTAGCTGCGAAAAAAGCCAGCGGCGAAGAAACCAGCGGCTAAGAAAAAAGGTGGCGGCGAAAAAGCCAGCCGCTAAAAAGAAAGTGGCTGCGAAAAAACCAGCAGCTAAGAAAAAAGTAGCGGCGAAAAAGCCAGCTGCTAAAAAGAGAGCTGCTGCGAAGAAGCCTGCGGCTAAGAAACCAATGTCGGCAATTTCTCAACGCTTTACTGCAAAAGATACTTTCCGTCAGATTGCTGAAGAAAGTGATTTAAGCTTAAAGCAAGTTGAAGCTGTTTTTGACTCATTAAAAGATATTGCTTATGCACATCTTCAAAAGCGTGGTGCCGGTGAGTTTATTTTGCCAAAACTCGGGGTGAAAATGTTCCGTAGTAAGCGCAAAGCGACTAAAAAGCGCATGATCCAAAGCCCAACGGTTGGTCAGGTTATGGTGCCTGCGAAAAAAGCACATTCTGTTGCACGTGTTTCTGCACTTAAAGCATTGAAAGATATGGTGAGTGATTAGGGTTAAGGTTTTAACTGCTAATTTTTGATCATAAATAACAAGAGACAGCTTATGCTGTCTTTTGTTGTAAGCGTAAACTCTATAAAATAAAAATGAGAAAAAACAAAGCATATTTCATATGCTTTGCTTGTTAAAGCTAAAGGTTGAGCAGTGGTCTGTTAGTAATTGAATCCTGCGAATTTTTCAGACTTTGTTGCTCCTTTAATGACACTAGTATCTACTTTTAATGTTGGAGAGTTGCTTCCATCAGTTGTTGCATTAGTTAACTGTACAGTTGCAAATGTTCCACCACTTACATCTTTACAAACAACAGTTGCATTTGCAGTGCTGTGCGCATTATTCCAGTTTTGAGCTTCCAATGCTAATGATAAACCATTCCAGCTGATTACATCACCTTGATACTGGCTGAACAAACTATTAATTGTTGAAACGGCGATTGATTGTCCGTTTTGAATGCCTGTATTTGTTGTTAATGTATCGCAATTGTCGGCAAAAGCAAAAGAAGTGGCAGCTATAGTAAGTGCAGCACCTAAAACAATTTTTTTCATGATTGATCCTTGAATTTATTTCCGTAAAATAAAAAACACGATTTGTGTGGTTTTCTATGCTAGGGCTGAAAATTTAATTTGTAAAGGTGTATTTAATAAAAAAAATTATTATGCGCTGCAATATTGTTTTGTTTGTCATTGCCGTGCTTTACATTTTGGCGATGCAGCATGGCTTTTTTTTTGATGGGGTGTTCAATTAATTCTTGTCATTGAACGTTTAATTAAGTAACAATAGGGCAATCGAGTTTTACATCCACAAGGTAGTGCTGAATGAGTCATAAGATTAAAACCCTGGTTTTGGCCGTGAGCGCGATAAGTACAATGATATGCGCTTCTACTTATGCTGCAGGTTTTCAAGTTAACGAGTTAAGCCCTGAACTACAAGGTTCAGCTTTGGCTGGGGCTTCTTCTAGTTCTGGTGATATTACCGCGATGTATTTAAACCCAGCATCTTTAGCCGGGATTACGTCAAATGAAATATATTTAGGTGGTTCGTATATTGACCCTAAAATATCGATGAGTAATGCTTCGGCTACTCGAACTACTGATGGAACGACAACCAATATCAGTGGCTCTACTCAAGATGGCAACATAGCTAAAGGCGCACTAGTGCCAGATTTATATGCTGCTTGGAAAATTAATGATAAGGTAGCGGCAGGATTATCTATAGGAGCACCTTGGGGCTTAACTACAACTTATGATAATGACTGGGTTGGTCGTTATCAGGCAGTTGACTCTGAAATAAAATCTATTGCAATTACACCTACTATTGCATTTAAGGCTAATGATCAATGGTCGTTTGGTTTAGGAGTCTCAGCAGTTAGAACTAGTGTTTTACTCTCGCAAAGTATGCAGATAGTTAATGTTTCTGCAACTCAGCCTAGTCAGGTATCGGGACATGATTGGGGATATGGTTATTTATTAGGTGTTCAATATAAACCAACTCAGTCTACAACTTTGGGGTTAAGTTATCGGTCGCACATTGAAAACACAATTGATGGCACTGTGGATATTAACATTTCACCATCGCCGACAGCTATTTCGCGTGATGCGAATGCAGCTCTAACTTTGCCTGCGGTGTGGAATTTGGGTTTGACCCAGCAGATTACCTCTAAATGGAAAGTAATGGCAAATGCTCAATATACAGAATGGTCTAGTATTGATACTATTGAAGTAAATATTCCATCACTTCCCACAATGGGGATTAACGAATCACTCCATTATAAAAATTCCTGGTTGTTTTCACTAGGCACAGCCTATGATCTAACGTCACGTTGGCAGCTACGCACGGGTTTAGCCTTTGATCAAACACCAACGGTAACAGAGGAGCGTGATGCGCGTATTCCGGGATCTAATCGTATTTGGGCAACGATTGGTGTGGGCTATCATATTAATAAGAATTTTAGTGTGGATGCAGTGTATGAGCGAATTTTTATGCGTGATCAAGCGATTAATAAAACAACAACAGAGAGTAGTACTCCAGTTGCTGTAGATAATGTTAAAGCAGATTACAGCGGCTATGCTAATATCTTTGGTTTAGGTGTCAGTTGGAAGTTTTAAGATAAATTTCTTGCTAAGTTGTGATAAAAAAGAAAGCCTGGAGGCTTTCTTTTTTCATTTAGAGATAATTTTGTTTAGAAAGAAAAGCAAACTATTTTTGCTTTAATTGTGGCAGAGCTTTTAATAAATACTCAGGTAACGCTTTGCTCGATTCGTGAATATTAGCATTGTAGTAATTCGTTTCGAATGGCTTTTGTTTGGCATCTTGCTTGCGGAAATGAAACTCACCATTTTTACTGGCTAATAACGTGCTCCACCAACCACTTGGATAAATCGGTTGTGGGTAGTGATGTAAGCGAGTGGCGTTAAAACCAACGTTTTCAAAGCGGTTGCAAAGAGTCTTTAATAAGTCAACGTGATAAAAAGGAGATTCACTTTGAATGGCGAGAATGCCATCATCTTTTAGGGCATTAAAGCAATAGCTGTAAAACTCATCGGTGAATAAAACTTCACCCGGGCCTTCAGGCTCTGTGCTATCGACAATGATAATATCCAAGGAGTTTTTTTCAGCCTTGCGCACCCAATTGATGCCATCTTCAAATAAAATGGTGGCGCGTGGGTCGTTATTTTCTGTGCAAAGCTCTGGGAAGTGAATTTTAGCGAGTTCGGTGACACGTTCGTCGATATCGATTTGAGTGACTGATTGTGTTGTCGGATGTTTTAAAGTTTGTTGTAAAGTGCCACAGTCACCGCCGCCGATGATTAGAATATTTTCCGGGTTTTTATGGCTGAATAATAACGGGTGGGTCATCATTTCATGATAGAAAAAATTATCACGGGTGCTGACCATCGTGCAATCATCGATGACCATCAGTTTGCCGAAGGTTTCAGTTTGGTAAATATCAATGGTTTGAAATTCTGATTTTTCTGAGTGAATTTTGTCAGTAATTTTTAATGAGAAGGCCGAGCCTGATGGGGCGTAGCTTTCTGAAAACCAAGTTTGATCGAGACTCATGGTTATCCCCTCGTGTAGTCTAGTATTGAAAAGCGTTATCTTAACGGTAAATGATAACGGGTGCTAGCGTTTTGGTGAATAGGCCATAAGGATTTTTTCAAGGCTGCCGTCGATTTGCATTTCTACTAAAGCAGCATTGACTTGGTTGACGATGTTGCGAGAGACGGTTTTTTTGCTAAAGGCAATATAAAGCGGTGTCGGGTCGTTGTCGATGAGGGTCTCTGTTGTGCCGATTTGGCTGAGCAGGCGCACTTTTTTAAGTAGGTAGTAACCGCGTTGGGTTTCCATCAGATAGCCATTTAATTTTTTGGTGATGAGGAGGCGGGGAAGTTCGTAATAATTATCGGCCGTGCGGATGTTTAAAGAGCCACCACGTTGGACAAATTGCTGATAGAGTGCACCGTATTGAGTGCCGAGGCTCGTGCCGAGTTTGAATGTAGTGTTGAGTAGGTTAATGATAGAAGGAAAGTTAAAGCGTAAGATGTTTTTCTTTCTAACAAACATGGAAAAGCGCTGGTGGCGTATAATATTGGAGAAATAAAGCCCCTCTCTATTTTGTAGAGTGCGTGGGATCGACATGGCGATATCCGCCCAGCCGAGTTTTAGGTCATTGGCAACACGGCTGTGCTCGACGCGCTTGTACTGTGTGCTACAACCGATGCGCTTCATAATTTGGCTGATTAGCACAAGGTCGATGCCTTTAGGTTTGTTTTGAATGCTGTATTGGTAAGGTGGCCAGTGTCCGTCATAGGCAATATTGAAGGTTTGGTTACACGCGGCGAGGGCTGCGGCTCCAGAAAACAGCTGATAGAGCAAAATCCCTGCTGGAAAAAAAAATAACATAAGCTTCGTTTCATAAGGCCTCCACTAGCAGTATAGCTAGCACTTTGGCAATCTACTAAAAATTTGGCGATAGAAGCGGGTGAGATTGACTCGCTTGCGAGTGCCCAGTGTCTGCCGTATCATGTGGGATAGCCGTTGTATAGGCTTTTTTTATGAATTTTAATTGAATGGTCGGTCAAATATGAAGAAATTAATAACCACAGTGATTGCGATTATTGCGATTCTAGCCGCGGGTGCTTATTGGTATTACAGTCGGTTACACCCTTCGACCGATGATGCGTATGTCAAGGCGCATATTGTTAATGTAGCTTCACAGGTGTCGGGGCGTGCTGATCGAGTTTTAATTAAAAATCATCAACATGTGGCTAAAGGCGAGCTTTTATTCACGATAGAGCCTAGACAATTTAAAATTGCTTTGCAGCAGGCAGAGGCTAAACTGACTCTAGAAAAGCAGTCGGTTCAGTCAGCAAGGGATAATATTTCGGCGGATCAGGCGATTGTCGCAGAGCGCCGCGCCCAGCTTATTTTGGCCGAGCAAAATGCCAAGCGGACTTTAGCTTTAGTGGCTAAGGGTCAGGCATCGATTTCAGAAGGGGATCAAGTTCGCTCGCAACTGAGCGTCGCTAAGGCTTCTTTAAAGGCCGCCGAAGAGAATTTAAAACAAGCGCGTGATCAGCTCGGCCAATTGGGTGATATGAATGCACAAATTCGCCAGGCACAAGCGGATGTCGATCAGGCCAAGCTAAATCTCTCCCATACCAAAATTTATGCGCCAGCTGCGGGAATTTTAGACCAGGTCAGCCTGCGTCCAGGAGACACCGTAACTGCTTTACAGTCCCAGTTTGCTCTGATTGAAAATAATGAGTGGTGGGTGGATGCAAACTTTAAAGAAACCGATTTAGGGCGTATTAAAGCCGGCCAACATGCGAAAATAGCAATTGATATGTATCCAGACGTTGAGTTTAAAGGCAAGGTCGCCAGCATTAGTTATGGCAGTGGTGCAAGTTTTTCTTTATTACCACCAGAGAATGCAACAGGGAATTGGGTTAAAGTGACTCAACGTTTTCCGGTTAAGGTTATTTTTGTTGGCGACTTGCCGAAAGCTTACCCTCTGCGGGTTGGTAGTAGTGCGACGATCACGGTCGATGTCGGGGATAACTAGGGGTGGATATCGCAACACTGCGTGAGAGTTCGTGGTCACGCTGGGTGATCACATTAATATTAGTATTAGTCACTGGTCTTGAAATTTTAGATATGACCATTGTCACAGTGTCATTGCAGGATATGCGTGGCTCATTGGGCGCAACGTCGGACCAAATTAGTTGGACGGTGACCTCTTATATGGTGATGTCGGCAATTGTTATGCCTTTAAGTGGCTTTTTAACTTCACGTTTGGGTCGAAAGCGTTTACTTATTATTGTTATTATCGGTTTTGGGGTGTTTTCGTCGTTGTGTGGCTTTTCAACTAGCTTAACCGAAATTGTCATTTTCCGTGCCTTGCAAGGGGGTTTTGGCGCATTGCTCGCTCCCATTTCTCAGGCGACAATCAATGACTTATTTGCTAATTGCTCGGAATCTGAGCGCAATAAGTCGATGGCGCTCTACGGTGTTGGTATTATGACTGCTCCAGTGTTCGGGCCGATTATTGGTGGTTATCTAACACAGAATATTAATTGGCGTTGGGACTTCTTCGTTAATATCCCGATCTGTATTATTGTTTTGCCCTTGATTGTTCTTTTTATCAAGGAAACCCAACGTAAATCGAGCCGGATTGACTGGTTGGGTATGGGGGTGATGGCGCTTGCTGTTGGTAGCTTCCAAGTGGTGCTGGATCAAGGCAGTAGCAAAGACTGGTTTTCATCAGACCAGATTGTAATTCTGCTAATTATCTCTGTGATTAGCTTTGCTTACTTTCTTTATCGGGGGATAAAGCTGGGCCGAAGAAATATTGTTAATTTAGGCATGTTTAAAGATCGGTTATTTTCAGGGTCAATTTTTTTGATTTTGACCTATTGCATGGTGTTAATTGGCTTATTATCTTGGTTGCCATTATTTTTAGAAACCTTATTGCATTATCCAGCGTTGACGGCTGGGGAGGTGTTAGCACCGCGTGGCTTGACGGCGGCAGCGGCTATGATGTTATTGCCAATGTTGATGAGTTTTATTCCAGCATATCGGTTGGTGATGTTCGGCTTTTTGCTAACGGCAATTGGCAGTTACTTGATGATGACAACCTTTAGTTTGCAAATCAGTGAGAATATTGTCTTGATTCCGAATATTATTCAGGGCGTTGCATCCGGTTTAGTGTTTGTCCCGCTCGCTCGGACATTCTATAGCAATTTACCTGTTGAGGATCACGATGAGGCGGCGGGAATGTTTAGTTTTGCTCGTAGCATTGGCGGCTCGATTGGTGTGTCGATTATGGGGACTATATTTGTCCGTTTATCGCAGGTAAACTGGAATGAATTAGGGGGCTATGTTAACGTCTTTAACCATAATTTGACGCGTTGGTTGGAAGTGAATCATCAAAATCTTCAAGAACCACAAACGATTGCACGGTTGGGGAATATCGTCAACGAGCAGGCGAGCATGTTGGCTTTTAACGATGTATTTTACTTTGCAGCGGTGCTGTCAGTGATTTTACTGCCTTGTGCGTTAATATTAAGACAAAAAGGTAAATAGGCTAAACCAAGATGATGAAAAGAAAAATGCTGTGGGGAGCACTATGTGGCGTGGGGATGCTAGCATGGGGTTCATCTGCATTTAGTGAAGATTTAATCCAGGTGTATCAAAGAGCAATAACAGAAGATCCGACCTATCAAGCGGCACTGTCGACTAATCAAGCGACGCAAGAAAATGTGTCGATTGCTAAAGGGCCTTTATTTCCACAGTTATCTCTTACTGGTAATGTTAATCGCGCAAAGCTCAATAATGGTGATGTCGAGAATGGCCGGGGCTATAGCCTGACATTAACTCAAAGTTTAGTCGACTATGCTCAATGGCAGACGCTGAGCCAAGCCGAACAACAAGCGGCGCAGGCGGATATCGTCTTACAAACGGCCAAACAAACGCTGATGCTGGATGTGGCAACAGCTTACTTTAACGTATTAGAAGCCCAAGATAATCAAGTCTCAGCCCAAGCTCAGGTAAATAGTCTGAAAAATAATCTCGATAAAGTCGAACAACAGCATAAGGTCGGTGTGAAGCCGATGAGTGATGTGCTTGATGCGCGTTCAAGTTATGATCAGGCGCGAGCGGACTTGATTCAAAAAGAAAATGATGTGGCAACAAGCTGGGAGTCTTTACGGGCAATTACCGGGGTGAAGTATAAAGTATTATCACCACTAAAGTCTGATGTGAGCTTTGAAGGGCCGATCCCCAACGATATTAATCACTGGGAGATGGCGGCTAAAAACAATAATCTGGATATGAAAAAAGCACGCTTTGATGCTGAGATTGCAGAGACATCAATCGATATTAATCATGCCGGGCATTATCCGACCTTAAGCTTACAGTTAGCCTATAGCTATAATCGTGACCCGACCGGCGCGATTACAGGGGTTGTCGGCAATAACCACAATGCAACAATTAATCTAGTTTTGAGTGTGCCGATTTTCAGTGGTGGTTTAATTACCGCACAGACCCAGCAGGCGATTAACCAATATGAAGCGGCCCACTATGATTTAATCAAAGCGGAGCGCAGTGCTGTGAGCAGTTCGCGGCAGAATTTCTTAGGGATGAAAGCACAATTAAGCTCGATTCGTGCTTTTGAGTCGGCGGTTAAGGCAGATGAGACGACGGTTAAAACCTATGAAGCGAGTTATGCGGTCGGTGTGGCAACAATGCTTGATATTTTGCGGGCAATTAAGAACTTAAATACTGATCAACAGCAGCTTGCCAAAGCACGTTATGACTATATCTTGGATTATTTACAACTGAAAAATAATATTGGTAATTTGACATTGGCAGATTTAGAAAAAGTAAATGCCTGGTTGAAAAGTTAAATTAGAAAATTGATAAGGTGAATAAGATTATGCACAATAATTCGACTATCGTTGCTAGCGCGGATCAGGCTACGTTAATCAGTGCTGTGATTAAAGAAAATTTTAACCACTGGATTGAGGCGCAGAGTGCAATGACTCAAAATTGGCTTAAAAGCTCAGGCTTTAAAGCGGAGGCCGGTCAATTTCAGTTATTAATGAATGAGCAGGGCGACGTTGTTGAAGTATTATTGATTATCGATAATGAAGATGATTTTTGGTCTTTTGGCAACTTAAGCCGTTTACCTGAGGGTTGTTATTCTTTTAATAATCTGCCGATCAGTGAAGAGCTGGCAGCCGTCGCTTTTGCCTTGGGCGCTTATCGTTTTGATCGCTATCAAGAGAGTAAAAAGCCAGGGCCTCAGCTATTAGTTGCTGATGAGTTAACGCGTAATGCGGTCAATCGACAGGTGGATGCCTTGTGTTTGGGTCGGGATTTAATCAATACACCCGCTGAAGATATGGGGCCGCAAGATCTTTCTGATGCGGTGGGTGCGCTAGCCAAAGAATTTAAGGCCGAGTTCAAAGAAGTTATTGGTGATGACTTACTCACTGAAGATTATCCGGCAATTCATGCGGTGGGTCGAGCGAGCCACCGAGCGCCTCGCCTACTAGAGTTGAATTGGGGGGATAAAAGCCATGCCAAGCTCACTATCGTTGGTAAAGGGGTGTGCTTTGATAGTGGCGGATTGGACATCAAGCCCTCCAGTGGCATGTTGATGATGAAAAAAGACATGGGGGGTTCGGCCCACGCGATCGCCTTGGCTAAATGGGTGATGAGTGTTGGTTTAAAGGTTTCTTTGCGTTTATTGATTCCTGCTGTTGATAATGCTATTTCTGGCAATGCTTATCGCCCGGGTGATGTGATTGCAACGCGTAAAGGCTTATCGGTTGAAATTAAAAATACTGATGCTGAAGGTCGTGTTGTTCTCGGCGATGCTTTGGCCTTGGCGGCTGAAGATAAGCCCGCGTTGGTGATTGACTTTGCAACTCTAACAGGAGCTGCACGTGTGGCGTTAGGGACGGAACTGCCGGCATGTTTTACTAATCAGCGTGATATAGAAACAGAGTTGCGCGAATTAGGTGAGGATATGGCTGATCCTGTTTGGCCGATGCCGCTATTTAAAGCTTATAGAAATAAGATTGATAGTCAGATTGCTGATTTAAGTAACTGTGATTTAGGTGGTTATGGTGGAGCGATTACCGCAGCACTGTATTTAGAGGAGTTTGTCGGGGATTGTCCGTGGATTCACTTTGATGTGATGGGTTATAATAAGCGCGCTTTGCCAGGTCGCCCTGAAGGTGGCGAGATTATGGGAGTAAGAACCGTATTTGCTTATTTAGAGCAGCAATTTTCTGTTTAATGAGCGCTGTCCGCTGTCCGCTGTCCGCTGTCCGCTGTCCGCTGTCCGCTGTCCGCTGTCCGCTGTTTGGCTATAAATTCATTCATAAATTATGCTATTTAAGTTTTAATTAAGAATAATATAATGTAGGCTAAGTGAATGCTAATTTAGTGGGAGTAGGAAGTGGGGTATTTAGCTGACGATCAGCGTCCGATGAGTGTGTCGAAAATTAAAGCCTTGAAAGGTGAGCGCCCTGTGGTGATGGTAACCGCTTACACCGCATCTGTAGCGAGTATTGCTAGTCGCCATGCTGATATTCTATTAGTTGGCGATTCATTGGGTAATGTGATTTATGGCATGGATACGACAGTCTCTGTGACGATGGAAATGATGATCGCTCACGGTCGTGCAGTGGTAAAGCATGCGGGCTATCCTTTGGTTGTTGTCGATATGCCTTTTGGTTCGTTTCAAGAGTCTAAGGAGCAAGCGTTTCGTAACGCGGCGCGGATCATGAAAGAGACCGGGTGCCATGCGGTGAAGATCGAAGGTGGCATAGAGATGGCAGAAACTGTGGCTTTCTTAACTTCACGCGGTATTCCGGTGATGGGCCATGTAGGACTGTTGCCTCAGTCTGTCAATGCATTGGGTGGTTTTAAAGTCCAGGGGCGTGGCGAGGAAGGTTTAGATCAAGTCCTTCGCGATGCGCGTGCGATTGCTGAAGCCGGAGCCTTCTCAGTTGTTTTAGAATGTGTTGCTAGCCATGTTGCAGAGCCGGTCACTGCGAATATCAGTGTGCCGACCATTGGCATAGGTGCCTCGAATGCTTGTGATGGACAAGTATTGGTGATCGATGATTTAATCGGCCTGACTGAAAATACACCGAAATTTGTAAAGCGTTATGCTGAGGTGGGTGGGCAGATTGATCAGGCGATAAAAGCCTATTCAGATGATGTGATCGCACGCAGCTTCCCAGAGCATGATACGCATACGTTTTCATGATCCGCTGTTTTTTGGCCATTGAATTTTGCAGTGACTATAGTCACAGACCTTTAAGAGTCGGTTAATTACCGGCTTTTTTTATAATGTCTCTTATTAACATAAAACAAAAAAGTAAATTTAAATTTAAAGTTAAGCTTTCGTTGAACAAAAGGTAGTAAAAGTATGACGATAATAAAAAAAGATGACTTTATCCAAAGTGTTGAAGATGCTTTGCAATATATCTCTTATTATCACCCGACTGATTTTATCCAAGCGATGAATCATGCTTATTTACGTGAAGAGTCTGTCCCTGCTAAAGATGCTATGGCGCAGATTTTAATCAATTCACGCATGGCCGCTGAAGGGCGTCGGCCGATTTGTCAGGATACGGGGATTATCACCGCTTTTGTAAAAATTGGCATGAATGTGCAGTGGGACTCTGACTTGACGATTCAACAGATGGTCAATGAAGGGGTGACCCGTGCTTATGCTAATCCAGACAACCCGTTGCGTGCTTCTGTTTTAGCTGACCCTGCCGGTAAACGAGTTAACACGAAGACGAATGCGCCTGCGGTCGTTCACTTAGAGATGGTCCCTGGTGATACCGTTGAAGTGCATGTGGCGGCTAAAGGGGGTGGCTCTGAGGCAAAATCTAAATTTGCGATGCTTAATCCTTCGGATGATCTGGTGGATTGGGTGCTTAAAATGGTGCCGACGATGGGAGCAGGCTGGTGCCCGCCGGGGATTTTGGGGATTGGTATTGGTGGTACCGCAGAAAAGGCGATGTTGCTTGCTAAAGAAGCCTTATTAGAGCCGATTGATATTAATGAGCTGAAAGCTCGAGGTGCTAAAAATCGCGCAGAAGAGTTACGTATAGAAATTTTCGATAAGGTTAATGCCTTAGGTATAGGCGCGCAAGGTTTGGGTGGCTTGACAACCGTTTTAGATATTAAAGTCAGTGATTTCCCGACTCATGCGGCCAATTTACCCGTTGCGATTATCCCAAATTGTGCGGCGACACGCCATATTCACTTTACTCTAGATGGTTCGGGTGTGGCTGAGTTAAAAGCGCCCAGTTTGGAGGATTGGCCTGAAATTACTCAAAAAGCCAGCGCTGATATTCGTCGTGTGAACTTGGAAACCGTGACTCCTGAAGAAGCACAAAGTTGGCAAGCCGGCGAGCCTATCTTGCTTTCTGGAAAAATTCTTAC
Source organism: Piscirickettsia litoralis (assembly GCF_001720395.1). Lineage (NCBI taxonomy): Bacteria > Pseudomonadati > Pseudomonadota > Gammaproteobacteria > Thiotrichales > Piscirickettsiaceae > Piscirickettsia > Piscirickettsia litoralis. The sequence continues at coordinate 1,045,161 of NZ_MDTU01000001.1, read as the reverse complement.
CGGGCGCGATGCGGCACATAAACGCTTACAAGATATGCTGTCTAAGGGCGAGAGTTTGCCTGAAGGAGTTGATTTTAAAGGTCGCTTTATTTATTACGTTGGGCCGGTGGATGCAGTGCGTGATGAAATTGTTGGACCTGCTGGGCCGACAACAGCAACACGGATGGACAAATTTACCGGTTTTATGCTGGAGAAAACAGGCTTACTTGGCATGATTGGTAAGGCCGAGCGTGGCCCTATGGCCATCGAGGCGATTAAAGAGCACAAGGCGGTGTATTTGATGGCAGTCGGTGGAGCGGCTTATCTGGTCTCTAAGGCCATTCGTGCAGCAAAAGTAGTGGCGTTTGAAGATTTGGGTATGGAAGCGATTTATGAGTTTGAAGTCAAAGATATGCCGGTGACAGTTGCTGTTGATAGTACAGGAGATTCTGTGCATCAGACAGGCCCTGAGCTATGGCGTAATAAAATTGCTGGGATTCCGGTGGTTAAGCAGTAACTCGTACAGAATAAGGTTTATTCTTAAGGTGATAAAGCGCTTGCCCTTGCTGTCCTGCAAGGGCGAGAGTTTAGCTTATTTTTGTGTTTTTCATTCATTTGTATTAGTATAATTCGGTCTTATTTTTCTATATTATGTAAATGCGATAAATATACAGCGACATTGTTTTGTTAGATGTAATTTAATTAACTGTTTTTATTAAATTTTTACTTTTTTGTCATGTGATATATTGCTATTGAAACTGCTGATTGATATGGATTTCTTTATTTGCTTATAATATTTAATTATATTTTGCTTGAATTGAATAAGTTAATAAAACAGTCGTTATTGGTGCTATGCAAGGCTAAGTCCTTGAGCCGTTTGATAGATTTTCGTTTCAGATCAGATCATATGATGTTATGATTTGTAAAGAGTCATACAGTCACATTGCGTGTAGGAGCCGTTCTTTTGATTAAAGTCCTCATTGTTGATGATCATGAATTGATTCGTATTGGTATTAAGCGTTTGTTATCTGATGTGCAAGGGATAGAAGTCATCGGTGATGCAGAAAGCGGTGAAGATGCATTACAGTTTATTCGTCAAAACCGGCCCGATGTTGTTTTGATGGATGTGAATATGCCGGGTATGGGCGGTTTGGAGGCAACACGGCGCTTGTTGCGTATCGATCAAGATATCCATGTATTGGCTGTGACTGTCTATGGAGGCGAGCCTTACCCTTCACGGGTATTACAAGCTGGAGCCGCTGGTTATATTACTAAAGGCACGAACATTGATGAGATGGTGCGTGCGATTCGTAAGGTTCATGTCGGTCAGCGTTATATCAGCCCAGATGTCGCTCAACAGTTGGCATTAAAGCATTTAACCGATGATGATAGTCCATTTGATCAGCTGTCCGAGCGTGAGATGCAGGTGATGATCATGATCACCAGTGGCCAAAAAGTCCAGGAAATTTCTGATCAATTGTGTTTGAGTCCAAAGACGGTTAACAGCTATCGCTATCGGCTGTTTGAAAAATTAAATGTCAATAGCGATGTTGAGCTCACACACTTAGCGATTCGCCATGGCATGTTGGATCCTGCTGTTCCTGTTTAATATTACTTGAATGAGCTTTGATGCAGCCGTATTTTTAACCACTGTTCCTGATTTGCCAGGCGTCTATCAAATGATAGATCGCCAGGCGAACGTGATTTATGTCGGCAAGGCGAAAAGCCTGAAAAAACGCCTTGGTTCTTACTTTCAAAAAAATCTTTCTTCAGTAAAAACAGAGCATTTGGTTAGCCAGATTGCAAAGGTCGAGACCATTGTCACAGAGACTGAAAAAGAAGCCTTACTGCTCGAATGTTCTTTAATTAAGAGCTTAAAACCCCGTTATAATATTTTACTGCGCGATGACAAAAGTTATCCTTATTTGGTTTTAAGTGCCGGTAATTTTCCTAACTTAACTTATCAACGTGGTGGCAAACGGCGCGCAGGGGAGTATTTTGGCCCTTATCCTGATGCTGGGTCGGCAAAGGAGACTTTAAATTTATTGCAAAAAACCTTTAAATTGCGCTCTTGTGATGAGCATACCTTTAAAAATCGCTCCAGGCCCTGCTTACAGCATCAGATTGGCCGTTGTGATGCGCCTTGTGTTGGTTGGGTAAAAGAGGGCGATTATCAAGAAAGTGTCAAGCATACCCGTTTATTTTTACAGGGTAAAAGCCAAGCTTTGATTGATCAGCTTGTGCAAAGTATGGAGGTGGCCTCACAGAGTCTCGCTTTTGAAAAAGCGGGGCAACTGCGCGATCAAATTACCCATTTGCGTAGAACAACACAGCAGCAAGCTGTCGTTTTTGAACAGGCAAAAAGCGTTGATGTCGTGGTTTTGTTACTTGATCAGGGCGTGTTATGCATTCAGGTGATGATGTTGCGTCAAGGGCGCTTATTAGGCAATAAAAGTATTTTTTCTAAACTAAATCTAGAATTTGAGCGTCATGAGCTGCTCGAATTATTTTTAGTCCAGTGGTATCTAGAATCTGCGCGGGAATTACCGGCTGAAATTTGTATAGAACAGCCGCTAGCGAATAAAGAAAACATTGAGGCGATTTTAACAGAAAGTCGGGGGCATAAAGTAAAAATTCGTCAGCAAGGGCGAGGTCTGACAAAAAAGTGGCTGGCTTTAGCGCAACATAATGGCTTACAAGCCTTGAAAGCCCATTTAGCAAAAAACGCTCATTACCAGCAAGGGTTTATAGAGTGCTTTGAGATATTACAGTTAGATGAGAGAATCACTCAAATCGAATGTTTTGATGTGAGTCACACGATGGGGCAGGCAACGGTGGCCTCTTGTGTGGTATTTAATGGTGATGGGCCATTGAAGAAAGCGTACCGGCGCTTTAATATAACGGGGATTAGTGCCGGTGATGATTATGCCGCATTGGCCGATAGTGTAGCGCGACGTTATCAAAAGGTGAGCCAGCAAGAACTTGACTCGCGGCTACTTTTGATTGATGGTGGACGTGGGCAGTTTAATGTTACCGTTGAGACACTTGCTAAGCTGGGATTAACTGCAAATTTACTGGCGATTAGTAAAGGGTCCTCACGCCGTCCGGGACTTGAAGTGTTACACTTATACGGTGGTGAGCAACGTGTGCTTGCAGCAGATAGCCCTGCACTGCATTTTTTGCAAAAGGTTCGTGATGAAGCGCATCGCTTTGCCATCGAAGGGCATCGCGCAAAACGTGGTAAGATGACTTCTGTACTGGAGACAATTGAAGGGGTGGGGCCGAAGCGGCGCAAAACACTACTGCATAGTTTTGGTGGGTTGCAAGAGCTAAAGCAAGCTCGAGTTGAAGAAATCGCCCAGATTGATGGCATAGGTGAAGCGTTAGCACGGCGAATTGTGCAAGCGTTAAAAGAAAAGGTTTAGGAGTAAATAAGAACGTGAGAATGATGCGACTGCCAAACATCTTAACATTACTGCGTATGGCATTAATCCCGGTATTTGTATTGATTTACTATTTGCCTTTCACCTGGGCGCCTTTAGCGACTGCTATCATTTTTGCAATTGCTGCGGTGACCGACTGGCTCGATGGCTTTTTAGCCAGGCGTTGGAATCAGACGTCGGCCTTTGGTGCCTTTTTAGATCCTGTGGCAGATAAATTGATTGTTGCAGTGGCTTTAGTGTTATTAGTGAGTACTTTTGCTTCTGCTTGGCTCGCTTTGCCGGCGGCAGTGATTATGTGCCGGGAGATTATGGTGTCAGCCTTACGAGAATGGATGGCAGAGCTTGGTAAGCGTGCGGCAGTGAAAGTTTCTTATATCGGTAAGGTGAAAACCGCAGCACAAATGATCTCTTTATTAGTCCTCTTGGCACAAAAAGCGCCGGCTCAAGGTTGGCAAGTGTGGGACTGGCCAATTTGGGGAGGAGTGGCATTGATGTACGTCGCTGCGGCGCTAACGTTATACTCGATGTTTATTTATATAAAATCCGCGTGGTCGGACTTGACTTATTCCATGTAATCTATATAATTCATTCCAGATTTGTTGAGGCATATCAAAGCGGTATGACTCGGTGTAGGTTGGCAATTCCTGCATCTAT
>NZ_MDTU01000001.1:1014103-1040760 GCF_001720395.1 Piscirickettsia litoralis | reverse complement strand
CTTTTTATTTTTCTTCTCAATCATGGACATGTTAATTCAATGTAGGCCATTATTATAAGCCGCGAGTGACTTCATTATTTCTGGAATTGTATCATCTCAATTAAAGGGATGCACTGTCGTTATTTTCAATAACCTCCTCGTTTTCTCAGTAAGGTTTTGTTGATTATTGGTATTAACTTAAACTTATTCTTCATGCTCTTACGAATTTTTGTGATTAATTGCAGCTCTTTTTCATAGAGTGTGTTGAATAATTCTTGAGAAATATAACCTTTATCACCAATAATCTTCCCCGGTAAGACTTACGCCATACGTGGGCAATGGCCTATTTAACTGGACAATCAAATGGATGCATGACCGTTTTTATATCTCTTTGGTAGTCGCTTTTGAAGTTATGGTAGTGTGACTTGTGGAAATAAATCATTATTGTCATAATCTCACTAACAGATATTTGACTTGGCTTATTACGTTATCTGACTTGGTGTTCGAGTAACGAGCCTTCCCAGCTTGGTAAGAATGCTTGGAAAAAATCATCGACGATGTAAAACAAACCAATTAAACAAGTATCTGTGAGCAGTTGCTTGTAGTTAGTTTTGACTTGAATAATCTGATATTAATTGTAAAATGACTGACTTTTCAATAGCTTGTTGTGTCGAACTTACGTTTAATAAGAACTAGATGCGTAGTTTAATAGGGCTGCTATGGATGCATAAGGTTTTTTTCAAAATTATTTTGGTAAATTAATATTGATGAAATTCTAGCTAATTAATAGGAAATTCAGTAAATTAGGCGCTAGGTAAGTTTTTAACCTTTCATCAAAGAGCTGTTAAGTTATCCATTAAGTCGTTTATCTTTTGTTAAATCTGAGATTAAGTTGCTCATAGCCTTTTCGGATAATTTGGGTAAGCAGGCAATTTGGCCATACACTTCATTTGTTGGCATGAGCCATTTCTTTAAAAACTTGTCGCTGGGTTTTGGAATGATGACAGAGAGGGCATTTTCATTACGCCATGCCTGGATATTTTCGCTTTGAAGCTGGGTAGTTAATTTTTTGGCTTTTTCTAAAGAGTCTGAGATAAGTTTTCTAAAACCATTATCGCCATAGCGCTTTATTGCATACCAAATGAATAAAGGTGTTATCCCGTTTCTAGATCCTGAGATGGTCAAGTCATGGTCCTTTAGTACGTCTACATAGCGGCCGGGCATTTTTTCTTTTGTTAAGACGATACCAGAAGGAATGGGGCCGCCAATGAGTTTGTGTCCACTAATCGCAATGCTGTCAGCACCTTGGTCAAAACGGAAGGCTTGTGGTTCACTTACAAAGGGTAAAACCATGCCATACATAGCTGCATCTGCATGAATGTGAAAATCAGATATGTTGCATTGCTGTAACGATTGCTTGATTTCTTTTATATCGTCTATTGCGTTGGTCAGTGTGGTCCCTATTGTAGCTATAACAATGACTTGATGGTGCTGCTTTCTTGAAAGTTGTTCTTTTAAGTGGTTGTAGTTCATCTCGCCTGTTTGGTCACAATTAATTTGAATTGAAGGGATTTTTAATAGGTCTAGAATCTTAGGGATGCTGTAATGACTGTGTTCGGAGTAGACTGCAATAGCATTGGGTAATGATTTAGCTGCAAAAGTAAGAGAATAAAAATTACCCTCTGTACCTCCTGTAGTGACATAGCCAAATGCATTTTTTGGCGCGTGCATGAGTTCTTTGAAGTAGCTGATCACTTCCCTTTCTATGCTATGAGTAGCCATTCTACGGTTAGTTAGTTCTGGGGATCCTAAGTTATTAATTCCAAAACTTAAAAAACTGTAGAGTTCTGAATAATCAAACTCGAAATTGTTTGTATAGCCAGCACAAAATTCTTTGTTTACTGTTAAGAGTTCATGTAAGTCGTTTAACTGTTTTTTGTCTTTTTCGCTAAGTTCTTGGTAGTACATAATTAAGTCTCTGTGCTGCCTTGGGATTTGGTTAAAAGGTGTGGATTTGCTCTAATATTTTATGGTGCATAATAAGGTCGCTTAATTCTTTGATGATAACAGTTGAGTTTCTGCACTTTTGTCTCTTGATGTCAATATTGTGAGGCAGGTAATGGCGGCACAAATGACAAGAAGGTATGCTGGTGCATAAATATCTTGGAGTATTTCAGTAAGAAAGTGTGAGCTTAAGGGGACTAAAGCAATTAAACCTATACAAATACTATTAATGATGCCAACAGCGGATACTCTAATTTCAGGAGGAAAATTTTCGATATTCTGGCAAAGGGCACTAGATGTTGTGGCAGAAGTTAATACTTTCAAAGTGAGAATAGCTGTAATAATGCTTGTTAAGTTATTAGAGTTGAGCAGGACTAATGAAAGTGGCCCTAAAAGAATTGACGAGATTGCAAATATAGAGAGTATCTTCTGTTTGCCATACTTATCTGCAAGGAGACCTGATAATGGATATAAAAATATAAGTAATAGCAAACCGTATAAAAGAGAAAAGTTCGCACTTTTTGTTGATAAATTATGTAGGTTGTTTAGGTAGGTCGGGACATAAGTTACAAACCCTATTAAGTAAGAGCTGAGCAGTTCTAAACAAACTCCTGTAATTATAGCAGGAATATAGCTTTGAATAATCACTAATATCGGCCAACTCTTGGTTTCGTTAGCGTTATTAAAAGAAATAGGAGACTCTGCTATGAACCCTCTGAGCATAAGGAGAATGATCATCGCCACTCCTCCTAATAAAAACGGGATTCTCCAGCCCCAGGTTATCATGATAGGGTAAGGTGCCTGTTTCATTAGTAACCAGGTTGTACTTGTTGCGAGCAGGGTTCCTAAACAGGTTGCGCCCAGCCAAGCGCCAATATTGAGGGTTCGATTACTATCTGAGCTAGATTCAGCCACCAAAGTTGCTGAGATAGCCGTGTCCCCTCCTAGAGCAAAGCCTTGTAAGCTACGGAAAACGAATAGAAGCAAAGCCCCCCACTGCCCAAGGTATTGCCGTCCTGGAATGACTGCAATTAGTAAGGTTGAGAGAATGATTAAGCTGTAGCTGCTGATGAGGCAAGATTTTCTGCCGTATTTATCAGCGAAATGTCCCCATACAATGCTGCCTATAGGCATAAAGATTGTGCTTGCTGCATAAATAGTAAAGATCGACGTATTGCTTGTGCTATTTGGAAAAAACGCCTTTGATAAATAGGGTGCAAGCAAGACCATGATGAAAAAATCATAATATGCAACAGTGCTTGACGAGCATAAAACAAGCAAAGACTTACGTAATTTACGATTCACCACAGATATAAAGACCTTAAACTACAGGGATGGCATTGAACACATCCATAATAAATATGCTTTTGTAAAAGTCAAGATTTGCTGAGTTTGCGTTACTTATTGATATCATTGATTTTTCGATGATTTTAACTCTATCTATCTGTTTCGCTTAAGGATTTTTTAAGTTGTTTGGGTGCTAATCCTTTGATTTATACATAAAGGTGATGGGAAAAATAAAATGATTAAGTTTTGTGATCAAAAAATGGCTGAAGTGACCTTTGGAGGATTAGATAAAAATCGAGCTTGTTTTAAGGTGTTACATGATATAATCGGAACGTTTTGGAAGTCGTGGTCAAGAGCGGCTGAAACATAGAAGGTTTAACATCATGATAGAAAAAGAATTGCGTATACAGTTGGCAGCAGCACATCGCCTCATTGCTCACTTTGGTTGGACAGATTTGGTGTCTAGCCATCTGACGATTTACTTGCCTGAGTCAGACCAAATGCTTGCAACACCGTATGGCTTATTATTTGAGGAGGTCAGAGCCTCCGATATTGTGCGCATTGACCGTTTTGGCAGTGCAGTTGGGCTGTCGGACTATCCTGTAATTGGGGCCGGGGTGACGATTCATAATGCGGTGTACGATGCAAATCCTTTAAGCCGGGCGGCGATTCATACTCATAGCCTTTATGGCACAGCAGTATCTTCGTTGGAGTCTGGTTTAATGTTTATTAATCAGCATTGCCTGCGTTTTTATGGACAAGTCGCTTATCATGATTTTGGGGGGCTGGCCTTTAATACTGATGAGCGTGAACCGATTGCGAACGCTTTGGGGGATAAGCCGGTGATGATTTTGAAAAATCATGGTTTATTAGCGGCAGGTCCAACGATTGTTGATGCATTTTATAATATTTATTATCTTGAAAAAGCCTGCGAGATGCAGATCAAAACATTGTCAGCAGGGCAGCCGATTATTCCTATTTCTCATGAAGATTGCTTATTAACCGCTAGACAATTAACAGAAGAGCGTACGGCGCAAATGATTTTTGATGCGTTATTGCGTAAATTAGACCGAATGGACGATAGTTATCGCCAGTAAAAATTTTTAAACTAAGGGATAAATAAGTGTGAAAGATAAGGTTGTTGTCGTAACTGGTGGCTCTATGGGCATAGGAGCTGCTGTCATGCAAAAATTTTTGGCTGAAGGTGCACAGGTTTATAATCTGGATTTGCAGCCTGGCGAGTATGGCACGTACTTAAGTTGCGATGTGCGTGATGGACTGCAAGTGAACAGCGCGATTGAAACGGTGATAGAACAAGCAGGGCAAGTTGATGTTTTAGTCTCTAATGCGGGAATTCACTTTTCTGCGACCATAGAAGGCAGCTCGGAAACTGATTACCAGCGGGTGATGGATATTAATGTCAAAGGGGCTTTTTTGAGTGTGAAGGCAATAATCACTCAAATGAGAAAGCAGCAATCCGGCAATATTGTCTTGATCTCGTCTGAGCAAGCTCTCGTCGGTAAGCCAAACTCTACCCTGTATGGCATGAGTAAGGCGGCAATTGCTTCGCTAGCAAAGACAACCGCTTTGGATTATGCGAAGTTTAACATCCGTGCTAATGCAGTATGCGCTGGGACGATAGAAACGCCATTGTATCATCAAGCGATTGATAATTACTGTAAGCGCAGTGGTGCGAATAAAGCCGAGGTTCATCAAGAGGAAGCAGACTTGCAGCCACTAGGGCGCATTGGTCAGCCTGCAGAAGTTGCTGAACTGGTTTATTTTCTTGCCAGCGATAAAGCGGCTTATATTACTGGCAGTTTACAGGTGATCGATGGTGGTTACACGGCGCGTTAAATGAGTCAAACTTTCATCGATTGCTGCAGTTGGTCTTGACAGCTTTTAGGGATCTCTCATACAGTCGGGTAAGTGAAAGAGTAAAGCTGTTAAGTAATGAAATTATATAAGGATATTTATCATGCAAGCATCGATAGATCATGTCGCTCGAGCAAAAGAATATTTGCAGGGCGTTAATAAAGCCATCGCTCAGGCTAAGAGCTGGAGTTTTGATACGGTTGCAACTCGCGGTATTTATACGGCTGAGGAAGCGTTGACCAATAACCAAGGTTCATTAATTGAACCGGTATATTTAACTTCTGCACAAAGTTTTGCCGACGATCAAGAAATGCTCGCAGCGGTGGAGTATAAGATTCCTCGCTGGGTGTATAGTCGCATTAATAACCCCAGTTTATATTACCTAGAAGCGACTTTAGGGTTGTTGGAGTCCTATGGTAGTGAGTTTACTGCTTCATGCTGTACCGCTTCTTCTGGCATGGCGGCGATCGTCGCGGCGATAGAGCCATTACTGGTGCGTAAGGAAAATGAATGGAATACTCCATTTAACTTTGTCAGCTCCAGTCAGGTTTATGGGGGAACTTTCCAGCAGTTTTCTGTGCGTCAGAAGGAGAAAGGTCACACTGTGCGTTGGGCCTCTCCTTGGGATGATATCAGTGAATGGGAAGCGAAAATCGATAAAAATACACGTTTTGTGTATATCGAAGTGCCTTCTAATCCGAGTGTTACTGTTTGTGATATTAGAAGTATTGCAGCTTTGTGTGATCAATATGATGTTCCTTTAATCGTTGATTCGACGTTGGCAACTCCGGCGTTGCTGCGGCCATTGACGTGGGGAGCGGATATTGTCATTCACTCGCTCAGTAAGTCGATGACAGCCTCAGGCTTGAGTATTGGTGGGGCTTTTATTAGTCGACCGAATATGCGCGGCCATTATTTAGAAGATGCGATTAAAGAAGATTATGCGACTTATGTGAAGTTGGAGCCGCATCGGGATAATGGCTCATGCATCTCACCTTTACAGGCCATTATTACCTTATCTGAGGTCCGTAGCATCCGTTCACGGACGCAGCAAATGTCTTCTTCTGCACTAAAAGTGGCTAAATTTTTGGAAGGGCATAGCCAGGTTGAGAAGGTCTTGTATCCAGGGCTTGAGTCTCATCCACAATATGGTCTTGCCCAGGAGTTGTTACAGTTGGTCGATAGCAACGAGAACCATCATGGGGCGTTGATGTCTTTTTGTGTCAAAGGTGGTCATAAACCCGCCTGTGGGACTTTGAATCGTTTGAATGTAGTCTCTCGGGCCTTGGACTTAGGGCGAGCGAAGAGTGTGGCGAATATTCCAGCGATTTCAACCCACCAGCAACAGGGTGAAGAAGGTCGGGAGTTGGCTGATATTCCAAGTAACTTGATTCGTCTGTCTGTTGGTTTAGAAAACCCGCAAGACATTATCAATGATTTGGAACAGGCGTTACAGTAACAGTAAATAATAAGTTTTAACGTGAAAAGCTAAAACTGGAAAGTCATTATCGTTAGGAAAAAGGCTCGGGGTTGCTTCAATCTTGAGTCTTTTTTGTTTTTGTATAAAGCCAATGTTTTGCCATACTTTGCTTAAGTGGTCGTATTTTATTATTGATTGGTCTAATTTTAAGCGAGTGGGCTATTTATTATCAGGTCTGTTTTTGTAAGCGCAAAACGTTAAGCATCTCTGTAAACTATAAGCAGGAAGTCGAGGTAAGGGCCCCTTTGGGCACTTCTTGGCAAGAAATCGAAGACTTTGTTCAAGATCGAAAAGTCTGGATAGAAAGAAAAAAAGCGGAGTTTTATGCGCATTATTCTAAAATTGAATATCAATATGTTAGTGGTGAAATTCATTATTTTCTAGGGCAGCCGTATAGGTTAATTGTTTACTCTGCAAATAACAATCAAGTGAGATTGAAAGAAACAGGTGAGGAAAATAGGCTTTATTTAGGCGTTCATGCCCGCAGTTGCCCGGAATCTGCTTTATATGGCTGGTATCGTGATCAAGCAAAGTTAATTTTTACAGAGCGTTATTATTATTGGTTAAGCCAAGCTCAAGAAAAATTAATGATAGCACCTGATTTAACTTTAAAATTTGCGATTAAGCGTTTGAAAAGTCGCTGGGGTAGTTATTCGACGCGAGGGCGGATCAATTTAAACCTTGAGCTGATTCGTTGCCCACAAGGTTGTTTGGATATGATTATTTGCCATGAGTTATGTCATGTGCGTGAATTAAAGCATAACAAAAATTTTTTTAATGATTTAAGTTGTCTTTATCCTGATTGGCAAGCGCAGAGTCAACTATTGGCACGTTTGAGTATGGCGTATTAAGCGCTATTTTAAAAGCCGTTGAGGCTGGATAATAGCGCTTTCTTGTATAGATATGGTTGTAGTTGTTAATTAATTGAAAAGGCTAATTGGCTGTGCTGTGTAGTTTTTCACACGCGTACAGGGTGTTTTCAAGTAAGGTGGTGACGGTCATCGGGCCGACACCACCAGGGACCGGAGTGATGTGAGCAGCATGCTCTAAAGCGCCGTTAAAATCGACATCACCAACGAGACGGCCATCTTCTAAGCGATTGATGCCAACATCGATGACGGTTGTGCCTTTTTTGATCCAGTGACCCGGAATAAACTGAGGTTTACCGACTGCGACGACAAGAATATCAGCTCGACCGACTTGAGCCTCAAGATCTTTGGTAAAACGATGGCACGTCGTGACCGTACAGCCTGCAAGTAATAGTTCTAAGCTCATCGGCCGGCCGACGAGGTTTGATGCGCCAACGACGACTGCGTGCAGGCCATGCAGAGAGTCGCCCAGTGTTTTTTGTAATAGTGTGACGACGCCAAAAGGAGTGCAGGGGCGCAACAGTGGGCGCTTTTGTGTGAGGCGGCCTAGGTTATAAGGATGAAAACCATCAACATCTTTATCGGGGTGGATGAGCTCTAAGATGGCATCCGCATCAATATGGTCAGGTAAAGGAAGCTGAACGAGAATGCCATCGATATTCGGGTCAGTATTTAAATTTTGGATGAGCTTAATTAGCTCTTGTTCTGAGGTTTTATCACTTAAGCGATGCTCTGAGGAGAGAATGCCGACAGCATCGCAGGCTTTTTTCTTGTTGTTGACATAAACTTCGGATGCGGGATCATTGCCGACAAGAACAACCGCAAGTCCGGGAGCGCGTAATCCTTGAGTGAGTCGTTGGTCGATGCGCTTGGCAACAGTAGCGCGAACGTCTTGAGCAATTTGCTTGCCATCGATGATCTTAGCCATGATATAAACCTCATGATGTAGTGGGTGTCGCAAAAGATGCCGCATTTTCTCATATTGTGTGTGTCGAGTCAGCCCCTTTATAAAATTTTTATTGATGATTATGTCGGTAGATGCTTGACCTCTATAGGCTTATTGGCCTAGAATATCCAGCGTTTTCTTTATGCGCCTGTAGCTCATATGGATAGAGCATCGGCCTTCTAAGCCGAGGGTAGTGGGTTCGAATCCTACCAGGCGCGCCATCTTCGCGAGTGTGGCGGAATTGGTAGACGCGCTGGCTTCAGGTGCCAGTGAGGGCAACCTCGTGAGAGTTCGAGTCTCTCCATTCGCACCAAAACTCCTAAATCCCAAGAAAATTTCTTGCTTCCCCTTGAAAAGCTTTGCTGCAATCCCCACTTTTAGTTAGAATTTGACGCAAAACCGATCGGTTAGGCTGGACAAGTCTCGGCACAATCCGTAGACTGCGAGAGTTTAGACTTGGGTCATTGTAAGTATATTTTTGAAATAAGAAGACATTAAATTAGCAGAGGTGATGAACATGCGTGTTGCGGTAGAAGCAGGTGAAGGTTTAGAGCGTCGTTTGGATATTGCAGTCCCTGCGGCCAGAATCGATGGTGAAGTTGATAAGCGACTAAAAAAATTAGGCCGTACGGCAAAAATGGATGGCTTTCGTCCAGGTAAAGTGCCTTTTGGCGTTGTAAAGTCGCGCTACGGTGCGAGTGTTTACCAAGAAGTTGCTTCTGAGGTCATGCAATCGAGCTTTTATGAAGCGGTTCAGCAAGAAGAGTTACACCCTGCCGGTTACCCACGTTTTGAACTTGCGAAAGAAGCTGAAAAAGAAGAATTTTCTTTCCAAGCTATTTTTGAAATTATGCCAAAAGTTGAGCTTGTTGACTTGACAGATACTGATGTTGAAAAAGAAGTCGGTACCATTGAAGATAAAGATGTTGATAACATGCTTGAAACATTGCGCAAGCAGCATTGTAATTGGGTGAAAGTTGAGCGTGAATCTAAAGACGGTGATCGTTTGGCGATTGACTTTGAAGGTCGCAAAGATGGTGAAACATTTGCAGGCGGCTCTTCTGAGAACTTCAGTCTTGTCTTAGGCTCTGGCATGATGATCCCAGGCTTTGAAGATGGTATTGTTGGTGCGAAGCCGGGTGACGAGCGTGTGATTAACGTGACGTTCCCTGAAAATTACCAAGTCTCTGAGCTGGCCGGTCAACCTGCAGAGTTTACTGTTAAAGTCCATAGCATTGAAGAGCCAGAACTGCCAGAAATCAACGATGATTTTGCTAAGCGTTTAGAAGTGAAAGGCGAGACGGTTGATGCGCTACGTGATGAATTACGTACGACGATGCAACGTGAATTAGATTTGTCTGTTCAAAATAAAAATAAAACGGCGATATTAGATCTTCTTGTAGAGAAAAATACCGTTGATCTACCGAAAACATTAATCGATGCTGAAATTGGCCGTTTGCAGCAGCAAATGCAACAACAGTATGGCCAGATGCAAGGAGCGAAAGCGCCTGAATTTCCAGCATCTATGTTTGAAGAGCAAGCAACGCGCCGTGTGTTATTAGGTTTGTTGGTCGCTGAAGTGATTGAGAAAAAAGAACTTAAGCCAGATGCGGATCGCGTAAAAGAAATGATCGAAAAGCTCGCGGCAGCCTATGAACAGCCACAGTCTGTGATCGATTATTACTATAACAGCAAAGAAAAATTGGCTGAAGTTGAAGCGATTGTGATGGAAGATCAAGTGGTTGATGCTTTACTGGCTGATGCGAAAGTGACAGAGAAAAAAGTGAGCTTTGATGAAGTGATGAACGCACAAAAAGCTGCTTAATCTCACATTGTATGTGTTAATCGTTGCAATGTTTTTTTATACTTAAGAAAAGGTTGCAGCGATTTTTCTTTTTTGGGGAAACTAGAGGGGCAAAAACACAATGTCAATTTCAGCAAATTTAGTGCCAATGGTTGTCGAGCAGACGTCACGCGGCGAGCGTTCATTTGATATCTATTCACGCTTGTTAAAAGAGCGGATTATTTTTCTGGTCGGTCAAGTCGAAGACCATATGGCTAATTTAGTCGTTGCCCAATTATTATTCTTAGAAGCTGAGAATCCAGATAAAGATATTTCTTTGTACATTAACTCTCCTGGTGGTTCGGTGACTGCAGGGATGTCTATTTACGATACCATGCAGTTCATTAAGCCAAGTGTCAGCACCTTGTGCATTGGTCAGGCTTGCAGTATGGGGGCATTTTTGCTCACAGCCGGAGAGAAAGGCAAGCGCTTTTGTCTGCCTAACTCATCGGTGATGATTCACCAGCCTTTAGGTGGAATCCAAGGTCAAGCGACGGATATAGAAATCCATGCCAATAATATCTTAGAGACTAAAGAGCGTTTGAATCGCCTGATGGCAAAGCATACCGGTCAAGACTACAGCAAAGTGTGTGAAGATACTGAGCGCGACAACTTTATGAGTGCAGATGATGCCAAAGAATATGGCTTGATTGATGAGGTTGTTGCTGAGCGTAGTCTCGCCATCTAGATGCTTGGATTTCTTGAAAAAGCATGGCCAGGGCACCATGTTTAGAATAAGAGCAAAGTTTTTTAATAACGAGGTTAGTACATGAGTGATGAAAAAAACGGACGAGATGAGAGCGGTAAACTCCTGTATTGTTCTTTTTGTGGAAAAAGCCAACATGAGGTCCGTAAATTAATTGCTGGCCCTTCTGTTTATATTTGTGATGAATGTGTGTCTTTATGTGGTGATATCGTCCGTGAAGAATTAAAAGAAGGTGAGTCTTCTGAAGAGCCAAACCAACTTCCTACACCTCGTGAAATTAAAGAAGTGCTTGATGAATATGTCATCGGCCAAAAGCAAGCTAAAAAAGTATTGGCGGTTGCGGTTTATAATCACTATAAACGCTTGATGCCAGGCGGAGTCGAGGCGAAGGCGGATGATGTTGAACTCAGTAAAAGTAATATCTTGCTTGTGGGTCCAACCGGTTGTGGTAAAACATTACTGGCTCAAACATTAGCGCGTCTGCTTGATGTGCCTTTTACGATTGCCGATGCAACGACGTTAACTGAAGCCGGTTATGTCGGTGAAGACGTTGAAAATATCATTCAAAAGCTTTTACAAAAATGTGATTATGATGTAGAGAAGGCTCAAAAAGGGATTGTCTATATTGATGAGATCGACAAGATTTCTCGTAAGTCTGATAATCCATCAATTACGCGTGATGTGTCTGGAGAAGGTGTTCAGCAAGCTCTACTCAAACTCATCGAAGGAACGGTCGCCTCAGTTCCTCCTCAAGGAGGCAGAAAGCATCCTCAACAAGAGTTCTTACAGGTTGATACTGGGAATATTCTCTTTATCTGCGGCGGTGCTTTTGATGGCTTGGAAAAGGTGATTCGTGAACGCTCTGAAAAAGGAGGGATCGGTTTCTCAGCAGAAGTGCGTGGCAAGGATGAGACGAAAAATGCGTCTGATGTTTTGCAAAGTGTTGAACCAGAAGACCTAATGAAATTTGGTTTAATTCCAGAGTTTATTGGTCGATTACCTGTGACTGCTGTTTTACGTGAGCTCGATGAAGATGCATTGGTTCGTGTATTAAAAGAACCTAAAAATTCATTGGTAAAGCAGTATAATCGCTTGTTTGAGATGGAAGGTGTTGAGCTTGATCTGCGTGATGATGCTTTGCGTGCTGTCGCACGTAAGTCGATTGAACGTAAAGCAGGCGCAAGGGGTTACGTTCTGTTCTTGAACAGGTATTATTAAATACGATGTATGACATTCCTTCACAGGAAGAGGCGAAAACGATTGTTGTTGACCAATCTGTGATTGAAGGTAAATCTGAACCTTTGATCGTTTATGAAGATAATAACAATGATCAACAACAGCATTGTGCCGGCCAGCAGTAAACGGAGGCGATGAGGAAGACCTCTTCCTCTCTATAACGATAAGTATTGAAAGAGAGGCGAGCTATGCCAGAAGAAAAAAACGAAGTAATCACCGAACCGACTGAAATCCCAGCGACATTGCCCTTATTACCTTTGCGTGATGTCGTGGTCTATCCCCACACTGTGATGCCCTTGTTTGTTGGGCGTACACGTTCGATTAAAGCCCTAGAAGTTGCGATGGCTAAAGACCAAAAAGTCTTTTTGGTGGCTCAGCGTGATGCCAAGGAAGATGATCCGAATCAAGAAGGATTATATGAAATTGGTACGATTGCAACGGTATTGCAGTTATTAAAACTCCCTGACGGCACTTTAAAAGTCCTCGTCGAAGGTGAGTATCGTGCGCGTTTAGATGAGTTTATGGAAGTTGAAGAGATTCATGAAGCGAAAGTTTCTTTGCTTGAGGAAGAAGCCGTCGGTGAGCGTGAGTTAGAAGTGTTGGGGCGCTCATTAATTTCCCAATTTGAACAATATGTTAAACTCAATAAGAAAATTCCGCCTGAAGTCTTATCCTCTATGGCTGGCGCGGATGACCCTTCACGTTTGGCAGATTCGATTGCTGCGCATTTATCATTGAAAACCGAAGATCGCCAAAAGTTACTCGAACAGGCAAATTTACGTGAGCGCTTAGAGCAGCTTATGGCTTTGCTGGAATTTGAAATTGACTTACTTCAGGTTGAAAAACGTATTCGTGGTCGAGTAAAGCGGCAAATGGAGAAAAGCCAGCGCGAGTATTACCTTAATGAGCAGATGAAGGCGATTCAAAAAGAATTAGGCGATCTTGAAGATGGTGGTAGTGAGCTTGATGAGCTAGAAAAGCGTATCAAAGAGTCAGGCATGACCGAAGAGGCGCATGAAAAAGCGATGTCAGAGCTTAGCAAGCTAAAAAGCATGTCACCAATGTCATCAGAGGCGACGGTTTGCCGAAACTACATCGACGCTTTGATTTCTGTTCCTTGGAAAAAACGTTCGAAAACTCGTAGTGATTTGTCCAAAGCGGAAGAGGTGTTGGAAGCTGATCACTATGGCTTAGAAGAAGTCAAGGAGCGTATTCTAGAATACTTAGCTGTACAAAAACGGGTGAAAAAATTAAAAGGGCCAGTATTGTGTCTCGTTGGCCCTCCAGGTGTGGGTAAGACCTCTTTAGGCCAATCTATTGCTAAGGCGACGAATCGTAAATTCTTGCGTATGGCGCTTGGTGGTGTGCGTGATGAGGCTGAAATTCGTGGCCATCGTCGGACTTATATTGGTTCTATGCCCGGTAAGATTATCCAAAAACTATCGAAATCTGAGGTGAGAAACCCACTATTTTTGCTCGATGAGATCGATAAGATGGCGCAAGATTTTCGTGGTGATCCAGCATCGGCATTATTAGAGGTGTTAGATCCAGAGCAAAACCACACCTTTAATGATCACTATCTTGAAGTGGATTATGATCTATCTGATGTGATGTTTATTGCGACCGCGAATTCTTTAAACATTCCTGGTCCACTATTGGACCGTATGGAAGTGATCCGGATCCCGGGTTACACCGAAGATGAAAAACTGAATATTGCTAAACGTTATCTACTGCCTAAGCAAATTAAGGCCAATGGCCTGAAAAAAAATGAACTTGTGATGGATGATGAAGCGCTGATGGGTATTGTCCGCCACTATACACGAGAAGCAGGGGTCAGGGCCTTAGAGCGTGAAATCTCGAAAGTATGCCGTAAAGTCGTCAAGCAAATTTTATTAAAGCGTGAGACTAAAGAGACTTTGAAGCTGACCGCTAAAGACCTTGAAGAGTATTTGGGGGTGCAGCGTTATCGCTATGGTGAAGCTGAAGAAAAAGACCAAATTGGTTTAGTGACGGGGCTTGCTTGGACGGAAGTTGGCGGTGAGCTATTAACCATAGAAGCGGCAACCACCAAAGGTAAAGGTAAGGTACAGCGTACGGGTAAATTGGGCGATGTGATGCAAGAATCTATTCAGGCAGCGGTGACTGTCGTGCGTAGTCGTGCTGAAGTGTTGTCTATTCCAGAAGAAAGCTTTGAGAACTTGGATGTTCATATTCACGTCCCTGAAGGAGCTACACCGAAAGATGGCCCGAGTGCTGGGATTGGTATGTGTACCGCTCTAGTGTCGGTATATACCGGCATTCCTGTGCGTTCTGATGTGGCGATGACCGGTGAAATCACCTTACGAGGTGAGGTATTACCGATTGGTGGCTTGAAAGAAAAGCTATTAGCAGCACATCGCGGTGGTATTCGTACCGTCTTGATTCCTGAGGAAAACAGGCGTGAGCTTAAAGAAATTCCTGAAAATATTATGAAAGATCTTGATGTACACCCTGTGCGTTGGATTGAAGATGTTCTAGAAGTCGCTTTGGCGAAGTCTCCTGGGGATTTGACAAACCTAATTGCTTCCTCAAGGGCGCGCGCTAGTGGAGAGCAACGAGGTCTTCGCAAGCATTAACGCTTGACAGCCTTTAGCTGCCCTTGGTATAAAACCTCCATGCCAAGGGCTTATATAAGTACTAGATATTAAATTAGAGAGAGAAAGGGGAATACCTGTGAATAAAAATGAATTAATCCAAAGTATCGCAGCGAGTGCAGACTTAACAAAACAAGACGCATCTAAAGCCTTGGATGCAACATTAGAGGCGATCACTGAAACTTTACAAAAAGGTGACCAGATTACTTTGGTGGGTTTTGGTACCTTTGCAGTGAAAGATCGTGCTGCGCGCACAGGCCGTAACCCACGCACTGGTGAAGAGATTGAAATTAAGGCAGCGAAAGTACCAAACTTCAAAGCAGGTAAAGCGCTTAAAGACGCAGTAAACTAATTTCGACTGACTATTTCTTTACTTCTAGAATAAAGCGCGTTATATGGTTAAACGCGCTTTATTTTTATGCAAAACGAGAGAGGATGTATGCTGCAAAATATACGAGATAAAAGCAAAGGATGGGGCACTTGGCTGATCGTTGGTGCTGTTGCCGCAGGTTTTATAGGCATGGGTGCGAGTAGCTACATTTCAAGTTCTGCAAGTAAAGGTAAGGTTGTTGCGACTGTAGATGGTAAGGATATTACTAGCGCTGAGTTTGATGCGGCCTATAAAAACATGAAGCAACAAATGGCCAATAGCCCACTCAGTGCCAATGATCAGTTGCTTAAAGCCGAGGCTCTGGGGCAATTAATTGAACATTATGCCTTATTGAATAATATTCAGGCGCATGGTTTTTATGTCAGCACCGAGCAGACTGACCAAGTTTTAAGAACATTACCCGTGTTTCAAGTGGACGGCAAATTTTCACAAGAGCAATATAATAAGGTATTGCAGCGCTTTGGTTATACAACCAATCAGCTAAGAGAAGACATTGGCCAACAAATGTTAGTCAATCAGTTGAATCAGGGCTTGATGAAAAGTGCGTTTGCTTTAAACGGTGAAGTGACCCAATTTACCCAGTTACTTAATGAAAAGCGTGATATTGGTTATTTTAAAGTTGATAATGCAGCGTTTATAAATAAAGTTGCGGTTGATGCAAAAGAAATTACCGCTTTTTATAAACAGCACCAAAAAGAATTTATTACCCCTGAAAAAGTACGTATTAGTTCTATCGAATTGTCTTTGGCTGATTTTCAAAAGCATACGACAATAAGTTCGCAAGAGATTAAAGACTATTATCAACAAAATATCGCAAGCTTTTCTAAGCCGTTGCAACGTCATTTTGATGTGTTGGACTTTCCACTCAGTCAAAAGGATGTTCAAGCCATTGAAAAAGCGCGTAAGAATGCAAAAGCGGCGCTAATGAAAGCAAAACAGGGTGAAAGTTTTGCTAAGTTAATTAAAGATTACCAGTTAAAAAGTAATAGCAGCACAGGTGAGTGGGGCTGGTTTAACCGTAACCAATTCCCACCGACCATCTCTGATCGGCTGTTTTCAATTGAAAAGACAGGGGATGTGGTTTTACTAGAGCGTACTGGCATGTTGCAAGTGGTGAAGTTGACCGGAGTGCGGCCGGCGACAACGACGCCATTGGCAGAGGTTAGCGAAAAAATTAAAGCAACTTTGCTCAAGAAAAAAGCACAAGCAGCTTTTAATAATGCTGTTGAACAATTAAAGTCTTTGCAAGCTGAATATCCAAATGATCTGAATAAAATTGCTAAAATACTAAACGTTAAGGCCAACATCTCACCTTGGTTTAGTCGTGATCAAGGCGCTGGTTTGGCTCAGAACAGTAAAGTTTTAAATGCCGCTTTTAGTAGTGAGGTCTTACAGCAAAACACCAATAGTCCGGTATTGCAGTTAGACGATCAGCATGCGGTAGTGATCCATTTGGCGGCACATCAAGCTGCTAAGCTTAAGCCCCTAAAACAAGTTGAGGCTCAAATTACGACCACTCTTAAACAGCAAAAAGCGCAAAAAATGGCTAAAGCTGAGGCAGATAAGATCACTGATTTACTAAAATCAGGCACATCTTATCGTGATATTACCAAGCAATTTGGTTTGACTTGGCACCAGCTAAATGGCTTGTCTCGTCAATCTAAAAATGAACCTTTTGTTGTTAAAGCAGCATTTGCGATGCCTACTCCTGCTGGGAAAATTTTACCTGTGACGGTGACTTCATTGCCAGAACAAGGTTACTTAGTGACTCAATTATATAAAGTCATCCCAGGACAAACTCAATCGATGAAAAGTTTTGAGCAACAGGCTTACCAGGAAGGTGTGCAGCAACTTTATGCCCAATATGACTATAGCCGATACGTCTCTACTGTGCGTGATAAGGCGACGGTCAAGCTGAATAATGGTTAATTAAACGGTGAGCCTTAAAAGTTTTGGCTGGCGAGTGGGTCTTACTTGCGCTCGCCTGTTCGCGCGCTTGCCTTATGATGTGCAGATGGATGTCGGCCGTTGGTTAGGGCGTGCAAGCCTATCGTTTGCAAAAAAGCGTCGAAATATTACGGAAGCTAACTTGCGCCATTGTTTTCCCGAACTTTCTGAAGAGGCATTGCAGCACCGCTTAGTGCTTGCGTTCGAGTCTGCCGGAATGGGGGTGGCGGAAACGATGATCGCCTGGTTTCGCCCTAAGTTAGATCCTAAGCTCTGTCAGATAGAAGGGATAGCGCATCTAGAAGCTGCTTTAAGGCAGAAAAAAGGAGTGTTGATTCTTGGTGCACATATGACCTGCTTAGAGGTGATCGGCCGCTTTTTTGCTAAAGCTCAGCCCTATCGATTACTGTATCGTAAGCACGAAAACCCAGGCTTTGAAGCTTTAATGAGCAGAGCGCGAGGTGACTACGTCGATGAGCTAATTGACCGTAGTGATGTTCGTAAGATCGTCCGTAGTCTAAAGGCAAATTGGCCGATTTGGTATGCACCCGACCAAGATTTTGGCATAGGCAATGCGGTTTTTGCGCCATTTTTTGGTGTCCAAGCGGCGACAACAGTTGCAACGTCGCGCTTGGTGAAAATGACTTCCTGCCAGGTTGTTCCGGTGAGTTTTTATCGCTTGCCACATGCTCAAGGGTATAAGATTACTTTTCACCCCGCCTGGACGGACTTTCCTAAAGGATCTGATGAGCAAGATTGCCAACGCATTAACCAGTTTATTGAATCGGTTATTTTCAATGCCCCTGAACAATATCTTTGGCAGCATCGACGTTTTAAAACACGCCCTGCAGGTGAAAGCTCGCTGTATTAATTATCTTACAGCAAT
The DNA here is from genome assembly GCF_001720395.1 of Piscirickettsia litoralis. Taxonomy (NCBI): domain Bacteria; kingdom Pseudomonadati; phylum Pseudomonadota; class Gammaproteobacteria; order Thiotrichales; family Piscirickettsiaceae; genus Piscirickettsia; species Piscirickettsia litoralis. The sequence goes on along the minus strand of NZ_MDTU01000001.1, from coordinate 1,022,678 downwards.
GTAATTAAGAAGCGACCGAGTTGAGCCAAGCTGATTCCGCCGATGACTGAAATTGCAACATAACTAAAAGATAGCCAGCTGCCGAACTCCCCTCTAATACCGAGCGCATCTAGAGCAAAGCTAGAAAAAGTTGTAAAACCACCGAGTAATCCTGTGACCAGCAAAGCAGTGAGGTGCGGACCGTAATGTGAGAGTGAGTGGTGTTGGCTTAAGCGTAATAAGCTTTCAGAGAAAAGACCAATTAAAAAACAACCAACTAGATTAACGGTTAATGTTCCATAAAAGCCTTGACCTAAATGGTGTAGGCTGAGCTGGCTGATACAATAACGTAAGCTTGAACCTAATGCGCCCCCTAGAGCGACGAAAAACAGTAGAGAAAGTTGCATGTGCGCCTCACAAATCATTCACTAAAACAAGATGTTAGAAGAGAGGCTTTAGAGAAAATACCCTGCACGATCAACTCATTAACATCTAAGTTTGATTGTAGCAGGAGTCATTAGCATGAGTGCGGTTTAAAGCGATTGCTTAAGGTGAACTCCATCACCTGCCAGAGAATATAAAGAGTTATTGCATCTTAGTCAAGTTTGAAATGAAAAGATAGGCTTTATTTGTTTTTCATTACTAACATGATGATAACTAAAACTATTAATGATTTTAATAAAATAATGAAGCTAATAAATGTATTGATTTTTAATAGATTGATTGAAGCAAGTTTGCAAGGAAAGCTTAAAATTTAAGTTTTATCCTTTTATTTTTATGAGGTTTAGGTTAGCTTATTAGAGTTAATCGTTGTTTTGTTTTTGACTTTAAGTAAGCTGCTTAGGAGTGACTATGCGTTTTGTAAAGGTAATGATTTTGGTGTTAATTTTGGCTGTTGCTTTATTAAGTGGTGCATGGGCGGGCCTCAAGAGTAAATCCAATCATTATATTGTACTTTATAGTGCGCCTAATGAGCACGCTAAGGTTGTAGAGGATGTTGGCCCAAGTCGTCAGGTTGTTGCTATTTATCAAGTAGGGCAATGGCTTAAAGTGGGAGATTTAAGTAATGGTCAAGTGGGGTGGGTTAAGCTAAATACAGTAAGTAATATAAAAAGAGCGGTAGTGAACTCTATAAATGAGCGTGTTTTGATTCAAGCGCTGCAACAGCAAATGGACCAATTAGAGCGATTTACGACTGACGAGCAAGGATTTTGGTTGCAATCTGATACCCCCGTATTAGAGTTTTATATCACGCCAAGGCAACAGACAGCCTAGTTGGCAGGTTTGCTGTAATTTTCTATACAACAACGGATTGTGCATTTTTTTGCCACACTTAAGAGAGGGAAGTCTCACCGTGGTAGTCTATGCAAGACGCTGTTATTCGTGTTTTATTGATAGGTCAACATCCTCTTGAGCGTGAGGCGATACGCTTAGCGCTTGAGCATGAGGCCCCTTCCCGGTATTTTTATGATATTACCGATGTTACAGCTGTTGATGTTGCTCTTCTTTGCGATTGTGAAGATCGTGTTGATTGCATTATTCTTGATGCTCAGGCGATAGATTTAAATGGTGATGTTTTAGAGGTTGTTGGTCAGCTAAAAAACAAACAACAAGGCTTGCCTTTAGTGATTGCCCTTGTCGAAGAAACCTCTGAAAAAAGCGCCATAGCACTATTAAAATCAAGAGTTGCAGGCTATCTTGTTAAAGATAAAAAAAGAATGTATTTGGATACCCTTTCTACTCTGGTTCGTGAGTCGTGCGAAAAACGTTATTTTCAAGAAAAATACACGCTATTAAAGCATAAAAGTAATGCTATTTTAGATGCTGTTGCTGATGGAGTGGTCGGCATTGATGAGCAGGAAAATGTCAACTTCGCTAATTGCACGGCCTGTAAAATTTTGGGTTATAGCCGCATTGAAGAGCTGATCGGTCTTGGGTTTAACGCGATTTTTAAAAATACTATGCATGAATCATTAAACGATATTGTTAGTTATGTTAAGAGGGTAGGTGCCTTTGAAAGTGAAGTGATACGAAAAAAAGGCGGTCATTTACCTGTTGAGTTGTATTGCTCGGTGATTAATGAGAAAAAAGAAAAAATAGTCATTATTTCATTTAGAGATATTACTAAAAGGAAGCGCGATGAAGCGGAGTTGGTGCGTTTGGCTCAATATGATGATTTAACAAAACTTGCCAATAAAAGTTTATTTATTGAGTTGCTAGGGCAGGCTATTTCTAGGGCAAATAGAAGTAAATATTACTTTGCCTTACTATTTTTAGATATAGATGGATTTAAAGAAGTTAATGATGGTTATGGTCATGATATTGGTGATAAATTATTACAGGAAATTGCTCAGCGTTTAAAGTCGTGTACACGTGCACATGATATTATCGCCAGAGTTGGTGGTGATGAGTTTACAATTATTTTAGAAGAGTTACGTGATGAGCAAGATGTTTTTTGGGTTTGTGAAAAAATAAAATCGTCGTTGGCTTATCCTTTTATTGTTCAAGGTATTGAAATTGAAGTGGCGGCCTCAATTGGTATTGTGACTTTTAATGATATTCATCATACGCCAGAAGCATTATTACGCTATGCTGATATGGCGATGTACTCGGCGAAACGTCAGGGAACAGGTCATTATGAAGTATTTAACCGAGCGATGAGTGATCATACTAAAGAGTTAATTCATTTGCGTGCAGGAATTGTCAAAGCAATAGAGAGTGATGAACTATTTGTTCAATTTCAACCAAAAATTAATACTGGAAATAATAAGTGTGAGGCTGTAGAAGCCTTACTACGTTGGAAAGATGACCTATATGGTGTTATTGAGCCGGCGAAGTTTATTCCTTTGGCTGAAGAAATTGGTATTATTAATGAGTTAGGGTTATGGATCTTAAAAAAACCTGTGAAAGTTATCAAAAATTAGAGAAAAATACTGGTAAAAATTTAATAGTCTCTGTCAATATTTCTATGTATCAAATGAAAGACGATATTGTTAATAATATTAAAAGTATAATTTTAGACTCTGGTATTAACCCGAATCATTTGGAGCTTGAAATTACGGAAAGCCATATCATGAGTAATCCTGAGCAAGCAATTACTATTTTATTAAATTTAAAAGAATTAGGTATTAATATAGCGATCGATGACTTTGGTACCGGGTACTCTTCTTTAAGTTATTTGACACAGCTTCCTATTGATCGTTTGAAAATTGATAGCTCATTTACCAAAAAAGTACCAGAAGACGAACAGAGCGTAAAAGTCGTTCAATCGATTATTTCTCTTGCTAAAAGCTTAAACTTAAAGATTACTGCCGAAGGTGTTGAGAATAAAAAACAGTTTGAATTTTTGAAAAAACTTCATTGTGAAGAAGTCCAGGGTTATTTATTATCACACCCATTATCCGAAGAAGAATTACTTGAATTTTTAGAAGCTAACGCTCATGGAATGCTGATTGAATAGAGCGATGAATAGGTTTGAGTAAGTACTGTAACAGAGACTTTTTTCCGGTGATGATATCGGCTTGTACTGTCATGCCCGGCAATAATGGAAGTTGCTGTGCACCTAAATGCTGTTGATCTAAGGTGATAATTGCTTTATAAAATGGGGTGCCCTCGGGAGTCAGTGAGGTTGATGCTGAAATAGTTTGAATCTTTCCAGAAACACTGCCATAGCGGGTAAAGTCATAAGTCATTACTTTAATTGTTGCTTTTGCCCCGGTGTGAATATGGCCAATATCACGAGGATCTATTCGTGTAGAAACAACAAGTGGGTCTTCCATTGGGACAATTTCCATTAAAACACCTCCTGGAGCAATCACACTACTGGGGGCGATGGTAATGTCTTTAATAATTCCAGTGACAGGGGCATTAATGTTGGTGTCGTGTAGGCGCTTTTGTGCTTTTTCCAGAGTGTGGGAAACTTGCAGGCGTTGTTCGTTAATCTCATTGAGTTCTTGAAGCGCTGTTTCATAGAGCTCGGAGTCAAGTTTATAAAGGCGGTTTTGCGCCTCTATGAGCGCTTGTTTAGCTTGTTGCTCCATGCTTAATAGAGAGGCTTTTTCCCCTTGAGCTTTATTCACACCACGTAAAATAACGAGAAAATCCTTGCGAGAGAGTATATTTGTTTTTGTTAATTTTTTATACATCTCAAATTCTTGTGTCATCAGTTCAATATTCTTATCTAACGTTATTTTTTCTTGTTGTAGTTGACGTATTTTTTCTTCACTTTGAGCAAGTTGAGCAGTTAAGACAGCACGCTGAGCGCGCCGCTTTTTATTTTGAGAGCTGAGCAAAGATTGGTTGTCGGCAATAATTTCATTTAAATCTTCTGTGTATTTGCTAGAAATTGTGGCTGTTGTAATTTGCTGTGGCTTTAGAAATTGGTGGTCAAGTTTGTTAATATAAGCACGTAATCTTTTTGATTTAAGTGTTAACGTTGTAAATTGGCTTTTTAATTTATGCACATCGGCAAGGGTGGTTGTTGGGTCAAGCTGGGCGAGTAACTGGTTTTTTCTGACATGATCGCCATCTTTAACGAAAATTTGCAAAATAGTGCCACCTTCTAAGTGCTGAATAACCTGTATTTTGCCTTGTGGGACAATTTCCCCCGTAGTTACAGCCGTTTCTGTAATTTTTGATAATGAGGCCCAAATGAGTAAAGCAATTAATATCACAGTTGAGCAAACAATCGCCAAGGTAGCTAGGCGCAAATGGCCTGATTCTTCAAGTAAAGTTGCTGTTGAAATTTGCTGAAGTTGTTTGAAGCTCTTACTTTTTCTCATAAGAGATCCTTGGGTACCGTGGGCAAAATTTCATCGGGTGGGCCTTGTCGCAGAATCTGGCCTTGGTCAAGAAGTAACACTTGATCTGCATGCTTTAAATGAGAAGGCCGGTGTGTAACCAAGATAATTGTCGTATGGCCGCGGAGCTTTTTAATCGTTTCGATAAAGCACTGGTCGGCTTCATAGTCTAGACCGTTGGCAGGCTCATCCATGAGTAAAATGGGGGCTTTTTTTAAATAAGCTCGAGCGAGCGATAAGCGTTGTTGAAAACTGCTTGCAAGGTGAGCACCATCTCGAATTGGACTATCAAATTGTTTGGGGAGAGAGAGGATATCATCGAGAACTCCCGCTTCTTTTGCGGCTTGATATAACTCTTCATCTGAAGCACCAGAGCACGACAGGCGTAAGTTTTGCGCAATAGAACCATAGAATAACTGAGGCTCTTGCGGGACATAGGCAATGGCATGACGCAATGAAATTGGGTTGATTTGGCGAATATCACAGTTATCAATCAAAATACTACCGGCTTGTGGTTGATACAGGCCAGGAATGAGTTTTAATAGGGTTGATTTTCCTGAACCATTGCGGCCGATGACGCCGACGATATGTCCAGCTTCTACATTAAAACTGGCGCCAATGAGTGCAGGGTCAAGGGTGGGTGAGTAACGGATACTAACACGATTAAAGCTGATATTGCCTTTGAAATGATGCTTTTCATTCGCGCTGATTGTGCCCGGTTGGCTTTCAAGCTCGAGTTGCATTAATAAGTTAATTTGGCGAATGCTGACAACAAGCTGCTCTAAGCGAGGTAAAGTTGTAAATAATGTTTTAATGGGAGATAAAATTTTCCAGGTTAAAATCATCACCGCAATTAAAGCACCGACAGTAAGTGTGCCGCTAAAGACCATAAAAACGCCAAAGAATAAAATAGCTAAACCTGCAGCGATCATAATATTATCAGCGACTGCCTGAGCTGCGGCGGTAATGACCGTGTTTTTTAAGTTATCAAGTGTAGCAATGCCTGAAAGCTCACGGTAGCGCTCATACCAGATTTTTTGCGCGCCGGTATATTTAATCGTGCGGATAAGTCTTAAAGACTCTAGCAAGAACTCTTGGCGTTGGGAATTACTTTGGGCAGTGTCTTTAATTTGAGATTTAGCTTTCGTGTGTAATAAAAGAGCAACAATAAATAGGATAATACCCATTGTAATGGGCACAAGAGCAAGCCAATGGCCTAATATTGCAATGACAGCAAAAAATAACACGATAAAAGGCAGCTCAAAGATAATGCTAACAAGTGAGCCAGTGAGAAACTCCCTAATATTATCAAAATCTTTTAAGCGTGCAACTTGCGCACCGACGGTGGCACTTTCCGTATAGCTTGGAGATAAATAGAGCAAGTGCTGGAAAATCGCATTGCCGATATCTCGATCTAGCCGAGCACTGATAAAGGCAAGAATATGTGAGCGTAATAGGTACAATACCCCAATACTGATAAGCGCGATGCCAACACCAATGGTAAAACTCCATAGCATGGGGGTTGAGTTAGTTGAGATTACCCGATCATAGACAGCCATGATAAATAATGGTGTAGAGATAGCAAGCAAATTAATAAGAAAACTGATAAAAAAAGTGTGGTAAATAAGTTTTTTATTCTGCCCTAAAATTTTTCCAAACCAGTTTTGGTTTGCTTGGCTTTTGTTAGCGAGCTCATCTTCAGCGCCGATCGCTTTGAAAAAATAACTCATGCCCGAGATGACGAGTTCTGGTAATGTGAGTTGAATATTCGCAGCACCATCGAAAACAGTATATTGGTTAAATTGATTAACAGAGATCACAACAAGAACACGACCTTCGTCAGAAATAAATAAACAAGGCAATAAGCGAGTGTCAATTTTATTCAGTTGTGTCCGCATTGTGGTACAGTTGTAGCGTAAGTTCAGCATAACTTGGCGAAAAGAGGATAAATCCAAGCCTTCGGTAAAATGGGGCAGATTCTCATTCAATGAGCGTTGATCGCCTTGCCAGCCAAGAGAGGTCAGTAACGGCTCCAAGCAATTAATAAACGCGGTGCGAATACTGTGCTCTTGAACCGTTGCAGAACTCACTTTATTTTCTCCACGAGTTTGCTTTTTTCTAGAGTAAATGTCCTATCGGCATGAGCAAGCAAAGAAGGGCGATGAGAAACTAAGATAAGCGTACAGGTGCCTTTTAGTTGTTCGAGGACGTTAATTAAAATACTATCGCCTTGCATATCCATTGCCGTATTGGCTTCATCAAAAAGGACGATGGGTGGCTTATGAATGAGTGCTCGGGCAATTGCAATACGTTGAATAATTCCACGAGGCAAGGATTCCATCGCGTGGTTGGCAACGGGAGTATGGTAACCTTTAGGTAGACGCTCGATAATATAGTCGAGCCCTAATAGCTGGCTCACTTCAATGGCTTTTTTATAATACTTTTGCTCTTGAAATAATGTTAAATTATCAATGATTGTCCCATTGAACAGATCACCATGTTGAGGCAAATAGGCAATATGCTGGCGTATACTCTGAATTTTTAGTTTTTGAATGTCACAATTATCGATCAGCACCCGACCGCGGTGAGCCTGATATAACCCCATAATGAGCCAGAGCAGTGAGCTTTTACCGCTGAGGCCATCACCTGTGATACCTATCGTTGTTTTTGCTGGGATATTAAGATTAATATCCTCGAGCAGCCAGTCCTCTTCTTCTTTGTCTTCATAGCGAAAACTAACATTTTCGAAGCAAATATGACCCTCAACTTCATTGAGCTGCTTTTGCTCTGGTGAGTATTCTGCGGGGAGCTTGAAGACCTCTTGCAATTTATCCTCAGCAATACGAATAGACTGTAAACGATTCCAGACTGACGTGGCACGATTAATCGGTTGTAAACAACGACCTGATAATAACGTGCAGGCGGCAAGTCCACCAATGGTGAGTTGGCCGTTTAGAACAAGTAAGGCGCCAATGGCGACAGTACATACCATGCTGACTTGAGAGACTAGTAGGCCAAAAGACATGACGTGTGAGGCTTTAATACTGAGTTTGTGATCATTGATGGCGCTACTGCCTTGAAGGCGCTCGTAGCGGCGCATCATTTGCGCTTCCATTGTCATGGACTTAATCGTGTGGATGCTTTGCAACACCTCAATAATAAAATTTAAGCGTCGATCTTCATGCTCACGTCGCTTCATTAATAAGTCTTTGAGATGCTGATTTATAAAAATAGTAAATAAAACAAAAGCAGTAATAATAATTAATGGGACTAAAACGAGTATGCCGCCGATATAACCGATCAAAAGTAAAAAGAGAAGGACAAATGGAATATCAACAAGTGAGCTAATGGCTTGTCCGGCGTAAAAATCTCTTAGCTGATTTAAAGAATTAATTTGCTCTAAATGTACACCATGGCCACGTCGTTCGTACTCTGAGAGAGTGCTGTCGATCATGGTTTTAAAGGCGCTACAACTGGTTTGATGTTCAAATTTTGCATCCGCCCAAGCGCTGATATAAGAGCGGCTGATTCTAAATATCGTCTCTAAAATAAGAGCAATAATGACGCCGGTTGTTAAAAGGTACAACGTAGGCAAAGAAGCGTTAGGTATAATGCGATCATAAACTTGGAGTAAAGCAAGAGGAAACGCGAGGGAGAGCACATTAATGAGTAGAGAGACAAGCAAAATTGCGACAAGAACATGCTTCGCATTTTCCCATGCACTGAATATATGTATATGCGTTCCGGCGGCAGGATTTGAAAACTCCACGAGCCTCAACCAAACTTTTAGTCCCTTA
>NZ_MDTU01000001.1:1011999-1013709 GCF_001720395.1 Piscirickettsia litoralis | reverse complement strand
GCTTCTTTGTGGTTAGTTGATTGGAGAGGCACTACAGCCTTGGGAAGGTGCGCAAATATAAAGGTAAGGCTCCATTTGTTGTGATTTTTGGTATTGTTCTGTAACAGTTTTTACAAACTGTTCAGCTTCATCGGCGCGTACTAGGGCAATCGCGCAGCCACCAAAGCCTGCACCGGTCATGCGTGCGCCAAAGCAGCCCTCTGTGTCTAAAGCAATTTGAACCATCGTATCGAGTGCCTCGCTGGAAACCTCGAAGTCTTGACAAAGGCTTTCATGGCTGCTGACCATAAGCTTGCCGAAATGAATTGGATCATTATTGAGTAGAGCTTGCTTAGCTTCAAGTACGCGCGCATTTTCACTAATCACATGTTTGGCACGTGCATAAGTTGTTTTATCCAAGCGTGTTTGTAGCGTAGGTAAATCTTTTTCTCCAAGTGTCCGTAATGTTTCAACCGCCATGCTCTCTGCGGCGGCTTCACATTGTTCGCGACGCTCGTTGTAGGCAGACTCAACAAGGCCGCGACGTGTGGCGGTATCCATGATGATGACTTTAGTATTATGAGGCAGTGGCAGTTGCTCATATTCGAGAGAGTCACAGTCAATGAGTAAAGCATGGTTGACTTGGCCTAACGAACAGATGAACTGATCCATGATGCCGCAGTTGACTTTGACCCATTCGTTTTCAGCCTGTTGGGCAAGTTTGGCCATGATCACAGGATCCCAGTTTAAGCTGTTGCTAAGACAAAATGCTTGGCCGATCGCAAGCTCAAATGCGGCTGATGAGGATAAGCCTGCACCAATGGGAATATCTCCATAAACCACTGCATCGAAGCCGTATTTTAGTTTTTGATAATAAGTATGAATTGCCCAGGCCATGCCTTTTGCATATTCTCCCCACTCATGCTCACCTGCACGAAGTTGGTCGAGTAAAAAAGAATAACTATTCTCAAAATTAGCAGCATAAAGGTTAACTTGGCTGTCTTGGCGGGGGCGGATAAATAAGTGAGTTGCTTTATCAATCGCCATTGGCATGACAAATCCATGATTGTAATCTGTATGTTCACCAATTAAATTCACACGGCCCGGTGAGCAGATATGCCATTGAGCTGGTTTTTTATAGAGTTCAGTAAAAGTATCATTGAGCTGAAATTTCATGCAATTATCATCCTAATGTTTAAAGTGCTCGAAGGCGTACTGCGGCTTGTTCTGGAGTGAGGTCACGCTGGGCCTCGCCAAGCATTTCATATCCCACCATAAATTTTTTAACGGTTGCTGAGCGCAATAAAGGGGGGTAAAAATGTGCATGGAGTTGCCAGTGACTGACTTCTGTTGTTCCTTTTTGGCTAGGTGCGCCGTGCCATCCCATCGAATATGGAAATGAAGTATCAAAGAGTTGGTCATATTTAGTTAATAATATTTTTAAAATATGGGAAAGAGAGTGGCGCATAGACTCGGAAAGTTCGGGTAATTGTTTGATTGGCACTTTAGGGAGCAATAGGGTTTCATAAGGCCAAAGGGCCCAGTAAGGGACCACGGCGATCCAGTCATCATTTTCGATTACTGTACGCTCACCGAGTTTTGATTCTAATTTGGCATAATCGAGTAATAATGAGCTGTTATGTTCTTTAAAATAATGGAGCTGATGATCATCTTCTTTTTGCAGCTTCATTAGGGAGAAAATCGCTCGTCCCCAAAATTTGACCGTGTGGG
>NZ_MDTU01000001.1:978072-1011492 GCF_001720395.1 Piscirickettsia litoralis | reverse complement strand
GTTTTCAAAAATCTGTACCCAACGGTAGGTTTGGCTGAGTTCAGTCATTTGGTCCGCCCAAGTATTGATGACGGTGAATATTTCATTGGGAGCCATTTGGGCCAAACTCAAGTCATGGCGAGGAGAAAAGCACATGACACGGCAGAGTCCTGATGCGGGCATTTGCTGGAGTAAGGGTGATTGTTTTGTATTTATATCGTTATTGTTTTTGGCTAATTCAGGTAGTAGAGCAGCGAAATCATTCTCGAAAACAAAGGTGTCTTGATAAGGGGGGTTATGCTCGCCATTGGCACGGGTATTATTCGGACATAGGTAGCATTCTTGATCATATTGAGGTCGTTGTTCTGTCTGTGTTTTTTCTTGCTGGCCTTGCCAAGGTCGTTTGGTTCGGTGCGGTGAGACTAAGACCCACTCTCCTCGTAATGGATTAAAGCGGCGGTGTGGGTGAGTATTCACGGTGGCTCCTTGAAATTAAAACTCAGTTTGGCTCATTGTACGGGTTTTAGGCGTGGGTGCAATCGAGTAGGACAGCGAGTGTGTTTATGTTAGCATGAGAAAAATTTTTGCAATGTATAAAAATAAACATCATGAGGGTGCCCATGTTCACGATTAAGAAGACTTCTGGGGTTCTTTTTGCCTTAATAGGGCTAGGAGCGCTAGTGAGTAGTCCAGTTTTAGCAGAGTCTGCATCGATCAATACAGCTTCTACTCAATTACCTACAGCAAAAGCTGATAATATTGCTAATACTGTAGCAGACCAAAAAGCTGCAATAGCTAATTCAAATTCGACAATAAGCAATACTACGAATACAACACCTACACCTGCTGGAGTTGCTGTTCCTGTTAATGCGAAGCCTGACCCAAACTATTATGCCTTTGAGCATTATACAGCGAACCCGCCATTAAATAAGTATGGTGCGGTGAATGTGAACGCACATGTGCCCGAAAATATTCAGGTCCCTGCGGCTCCTCTTGCCGCTGGTGGAGCACAGGCTACGCCTGCAGTACTTTCATCTCAATGGCCGGCTTTAGTTCCGCCACAACCGCAGTTAAACGCAAAATCTTATATTCTTATGGATGCTAAGAATGGTGAGATTTTGGCAGCTTATGATGGCAATAAGCGTATGGCGCCGGCGAGTACAACAAAGTTGATGTTGCTCTATATCGTGCAGCAAGAGTTAAAATCAGGTCGCATTCATTTAGATGATAGGGTGACGGTGCCAAAAATTGCTTGGGCGACCGGCGGTTCTAGAATGTTTTTAAAACCAGGGAGCCAGGTTTCGGTTAAAGAGTTAATTCAAGGGGTCATTGTTGATTCTGGTAATGATGCCGCGGTGACTTTAGCGACTTATATGGGTGGAACACAAAGCGCGATTGTTCATCTGATGAATCAGGCATTAAAATCACTAGGGATGCATAATACTCACTTTAGTGATGTGATGGGGTTACCTTCACCTGCGCACTTTTCAACGGCTTATGATTTAAGTAAACTCGCTTTTGGTTTAATTAATCGCTACCCTGAATATTACTCTTGGTTTTCACAAAAATATTTCCGTTATAATGGCATTCGTCAGGCGAACTTTAATCGTTTATTATTTATTTATCCATATGCGGATGGTCTAAAAACAGGCAGTACTGGGGCTGCGGGTTTTTCATTGGTCAGTTCGGCAAAAACTCCAGGGAATCCGATGCGTTTAATCGCTGTGGTTTTAGGTGCAAACTCTGATAATCAGGTTGCGTCTTTAAGCAAAGAATTACTAACCTATGGTTTTCGCTTCTTTGAAGGGCGTGAGTTATATCATGCAGATACTAAATTAAGTGAGCGTCGAGTGTGGCTAGGCCAAAGTGATGAGCTCGCCGTTGGTGTGGACAAAGCTTTATATGTAACGATTCCACAAGGTTCAGATTCTAAATTAAAAGCGAATATGGTCTTTGATAATACGTTGAAAGCGCCGATCGCCAAGGGTCAGAAAGTGGGTGAGCTTAAAGTGACTTTAGAGGGCAAAGAAGTGGCTGATGTGCCAGTCGTTGCGATGGCTGATGTTGCGCAGGGAGGCTTCTTTAAACGCTTCTCCGACCATGTTCGGTTGTTCTTTGATAAAATATTTTAATTATATTTAATCCTTTTTATTAAAAATAAATATTAAAGGCGCATCATGCGCCTTTTTTGTTTTTCATCTTGTAGGTAAGAGCTATTATGCGCTTAGAGTCCATATTGTAGCTATCACGAAAATAATTAGTGAGCAAGTTTTGTTCAGTGCTTTTTCTAGGCATGAATGCTAATAAACGTTTGATTTATTTAAAAGTACTTATTTATATATATTTTTAGTTAAAAATCTATGTAAGTATATGGTTAATTTATGGTAAATTTCATGCATCCTGAGAGAGGCGTTAAATATCTTAGCTTATTAGCTTGGAAGATCGTCACTCTACTGTGTGATGTGTAAAGTTTAAATAGGAAGTCAAATCAATATGCTAAAGATTAATCCCGAAGTGTTAAAAACTTTGACGAACAAGTTCTCTACACCAGCAGAGATAGATAAAGCTGTAAAAGCAACCACAAAGAAATATTAAAGCATATGAGGAGGAGTGCTTTAAGAAAACAGGGCAAATGATTATGAACATCGCAGCTCTTGGTGTTCTCACTTAGGAAATACAATATACCTGAAGATGTGTCATGGGTATCGTCACATTAATTTGCTGATTGTGGAGGGTGAGGGGCCGGTCAATGATTCCTCTGTGATTTTTTTCCATAGTCAACACAAGAGCTCTGATCCCCTGCGCAAGGAGAAGTATCAATATGAACTAGACCCGATTTAGCATAAGTGGGTCAGCATAATTGGCGCATGACAACAACAATATATTTACGCTCTTACAGTGTATTAGTTAACTAATAGGAGATTTAGCAGTGCCTAAAAATAAATCGAAAATTAAAGTGAAACGATCGATATTTTCTTCATTGATAGGAAACAATCCTTCTTACTATAAACCAAAAATGACCACTTATGGAGATGGAAGTACATCTCCAAATATATTCTTTTCTGTATTGTAAAAAAATAAAAATTATTTTCTGAATGAGCCACTTTATCAATCGATTAATAAAGAGAAAGAATTTTCAAGTGAAACTAATAATGCCCAGTATATTTTAATTAACTTAAATGAGAAAATGCCGAGTGTGATTAGTTCACACTTAACGGTAGTATCTTATTATGATAATGGTGCTCAAAATAAAGTTAAACAGTTGGCAGCTCATCAGCATTATTCAGCGAAATATGAAGATAGCGAAGGCTTTATTCATGATATAAAAGTATATTATCAATATGAACAGGGTAAAAAAGGTGCTCTCAAATTATATGATAGTAGTGATAATCCGTTATCTTCAGAAATAAAAGAGCAAATAAAGCAAAATGCACTTAAATTCATGCAGCCACTTATTGATAAAGTTGATCAGCATATAAATGATTTAGAGCTTGAAAAAGCCAACTTAGAGGAAAGTATTGCAAAGATAAATAGTCAATTAGCTGTTGAAAAAGAATTAGATAGAAAACTTGAGCTATCTACAAAGGTTTATGGCTTATATCAAGAATGGTTTAAGCTTGTAAATAGTAAAGATTATAGGGAGGTCGCTGATTTTAGGGATAACTCTTTGGGTAAAGCAACTAAAGATGGTTTTAAAGTGAAGGCACCTCGAGGTGCTTTTACTAAGAATAGACAAGATAGGATACTGAAGAGTGTGTTCAAGGAAAATATGCATAACCTTAAAGAAAGTATGAGTATTATCCACCACTTGCTTTCTAAAAAAGTGAAACCTTCAGTGAATAATGTTGCTGTTGATCATGAAGATTCAATAAAAAAATCATAAAAATAAAAAAATAAGTATGAAATATAATAACAAAAAACAACGGAGAAAAGAAAATAAAATTAAACTTCAAAATCCAGAAACGATATTAGAAGTTGGTTTGTCAAAAGCAGTACATAGGTCTGATGCTTATTTAAAATTATGGGATTTATTAGCTCAAGGTGATCTTCTTAGCTTTGAAAAGTTGATACAGAATGAAATTTTTAAAGGTGAATGTATGCTATTTTATGCAGATTCTAAATCTTTAAAAAAATTATGCCTACCAGAGAATATCGACACTTTTAAAAATATATTAAAATTACAGAAAAAGACTCTTATTGCTGGTAAAGATAATAATAAAGAAGCTGTGGTTTCCCTTATTCAAGGACTAATTAAGGCAGGAAATATTGAGGGGCTTTTGGCACTTGATAAGTTGGGCTTGAATGCTGATGAAATTTTGTTCAAATATACAAAAAAAGGTTTGATGCATCACCTTGTTGATTATTCTCATCAATATAATAATGAGAAATTTTATACAGGACTGTTTGCTGGTTTGCATGATCAAGGGTTCCGTTGCCGGCATACTAATGAGGCATTTAAAATAGACTACCATGGTTGTTCATTGAGAGCGAATAGCTTGCAGTATGCGATTTATAGTGGATTTTTTGAATTAGCCCACTGCTTTATGAAAGAAAAAAAGTTAAAGATAATCTTTCAAGAACACATTATAAAAAAGGAAGCTATGATCTAACGGCTTTTGATTTTTTAATTGCATCTATGATTAAAGGTGGGATAACACCTGAAAAATATCGGTTATTTTTGGCTTTATCTGACAGTCACGGTAAAAAGGAGGTCTCTCATGTTCTCACTGTTTGTCGCAGTATCTATGCCGATGGCATACAAGGCCAGGGAGGAGATGAGTTAAAAAAAACCTCTGAGCTGATTGACCTGCTATCTCAAGTCTTACTGATTGACTTGTATAAACAAAAAAATACACATAAGAAAATGAAAAAAGAAGTTTCGTTCGATGATGTTGCTTATCTTGTATATGACTCGACTATTAAGGATGCTAAACATCAATTAAAGCGTGTTAAAGTTCACAAAAATCCACTGTTTACTGCACAAGCTGAAATAGCAGAGGTCGTTGGGTGGCTAACACTGCTAAAATTAGCTCTACACTATAATATACGCAACAATTCAAATCCATTTCTTAAGAAAGAGCTTACACGAAACGTGTTGACTAGTATCACAGGTACCATTAAAAAACATAAGATGGGTATACCACTGCAAACTGATTTGCTGTCTATCGGGTCAAATAGCTTGTATTTTAGTCCGGATCATATGGTTGAGATTTTAGCTGGGAAACTTCTGAAGCTGAACCCAGAAAGTAAGATAGAAGATGTGATGGACTTTATAAGAAAAGAAGTGTTAGTCGGGTTAAAAGGGGAAAAACATCAAACATTAAAAGGTGTGAAGCAACATGTTGCCAATGGGCTTCAGTCAATCCCGACACAGCAGGGTGTGAATAGTGGAAGATTGGACAGAGGAAGGTCACCAAGTCGCCTTGTGGAGGCTGAAAAAAAGTGCGAGGATGAGGGACCGATCAATGATTCCTCAGTGCATTTTTTTCCATAGTCAACACAAGAACTCTGATCCTCTGCGCAAGGAAAAATATCAATATAAACTAGATCCGATTTAACCGCATCGCGAAAACCTCGTTGTCGCTTTGTCATATGCTAGTCGATCGCTTACATAGGCCCACTTCAATAGCTAACCCAATGAAGCATTCTGTCTTAAAAACAACACGGCTGCACTCAACACCAAACCGAAATTAATCAAAGCCAATGGTAATAAACCAACAATCTGCCATTGGCTGGCTAAGGCTGAAACCAGTCCTGCTCCAACCACAAAGATCGAACCCATTAACGCACCTGCACTTGCTGGAGTGTTTGGGTATAAGGCAATACAACGACCATACAGCTGTGAAAAAACAGCGCCAGCACAAAACCCGAGTACTAAAGTTGGCAATACAACCCCCCATACTGATAGTCCATAAAGCACCGATTCAATTACCATCGACAGTGCAATTAACACAGCCACACTTAAATAGCTGAGTCCAACACGAAGCGCAGAAAACCTGATCGCAAACCGATAACTTACCGTCCCCAAAAACCAAGCAAGCCCCAACCATAGAGCGACATGCCCATAAAAAATAGGGCTCAACCCTAGCTGGCTCTGAATCAAAAAGGGGCCAACAACGTTAAAGACTGTCAATACTGAATACAGTAAAGACAAACATGCAACTCCAGCCATAAACTCAAATGAACGTAACATATGTCCATAATTGACCACCAGCTGACGTAAGGGGATAAATTTATCAGTTGTTTTACGCTTCGTTTCTTTAAATACAAGCAGCATGATGATCGCCATCACAGCACTATAAAGTGCCAATGCATAGAAAGGCACATGCCAGCCACCCCATACTTGTAAATAGCCACCAATGGCAGGAGCCAAAATAGGTCCCATCGCCCACGCCACCGTACTATAATTCATTGCTTTTAAATAAGCTGTACCTGTAAATAAATCACTAATCGATGCCCTTGCAGGAACAAGAATGCCGCTCACGACAGCACCTTGAATAATCCGCATTACCCACAAAAATTCGATATTGGGTGAAACACTCGCACCAAAGCTAGACAATGCATAGAGCAATAAGGAAACAATGACAATCCAACGCCGCCCATAGCGATCTGACAATGGACCAATAATGAGCTGCCCAAATCCATAGCCAAACAAATAAAGGGCTACAGTCACTTTCGCAGCAAAGTGACTCACCCCCATACTACTTTGAATTGCAGGCAGTGATGGTACATAAATATCAATGCCTGCGCCTGACAATGGAACGACAAGTAATATGAGAGTTAAGGTGAATCGATGGTGATTTTTGCTATTCTGAATCAAGTACTACACCTCTAATATACCGTGACCTTGTACACACACAACTCTAGCTAATATAACAATTGATTAGCAATTAAACTAGTTAACACTTGTCATGGGCTTTGTTGCTTAGCTCAAAAAGTGATCAATTATGGTGATTGAGCCAGTTCACTGTTATCCTGGGATCGAATCAATAAAGTGATAAATAGCAGTGCCTTACAAGTATCCCAAAAAGAAAGGTTGGAACGTTCCCAAACAGAAATACAAGGTCAAAAATTGGCCAACGTATAACAACTCATTGCGAAACCGAGGCCGAGTTGACGTTTGGGTTTCAGAGGGAGTCATCGAAAATTGGCATGAAAAAGATCGAGTCTATGATGGTACGGGTACACCACAACTGTATACGGGTCTGGCAATAATTACCTGCCATGAAATACGCAAAGTTTTTAAACAGCCACTGCGCCAAACTCAAGGAATGATTGATTCCTATTTTGAAGCACAAGGATTACCAATTAGATGCCCTGACACGGTACTCTCTAAGCGTTTAGCAGAGCTTAATATTGAGGTTCCACGTTATCGAAAAACAGATCAGCCAGACGATGACATTGCAGCGATAGCCATTGATTCCTCAGGCCTCAAGCGCTTTGGCCGAGGTGAATGGCATCAGGAGAAATATAAAATTTCAGCGAAGCGTAGTTGGCGCAAATTACATGTAGCTGTTGACGATGGCCACTATATTCAGGCTGCGCTCATCACAGATCGTTATGAGGCTGATGAAGAGGTTGTGGACGACTTGCTAAACCAAATTGATTTTGAGTTTGATCACTTCTCAGCAGATGGTGCTTATGACAGCTATGATGTCTATGAATCAGTGCTTAATCATTCGCCGAATGCAACCGTTGCGATTCCTCCTCCTAAAAATGCGGTATTCGATGATAATAACCATACCATTAGAAATAAGAATTTAAGTTAGATTATCAAACAGGGTAGAATGCACTGGTAAAAGGCGAATCAATATGGCAGAAGAAATTATTCTGAACTTGGAGTACAGCGCTATAAGCGCATACTGGGTAATATAGCATTTTAAATAATAATAAATCCTATTTTTTCAAATGATTAGTATGGTGTTATAATTGTTGCTTTAGCCAAGGATAGCCCAATGGTCGCCCCATATTCTGTTGATTTAAGAGAGCGAGTAATCAACTTAAAACTCACAGAAGAGTATACCAACGAAGAAATTGCAGAGCTTCTCTCAATTAGCATGAGCAGTGTAAAAAAATATTATCGGCAATACAAAAATAACGAATCGCTCATTCCTAAGAAGCCAGGGGGAGAAAGCCGACGATAGAGCCTCAAGATAAAGCATTAATTATGACTTATATTGCCGATTTTCCTGATGCCACACTAAAAGATTACCGAGATCAATTAGAGTCTGATACCGGTAAAAGTGTCACTATCCCTTGTATGCATTATGTGATTAAAGAGTTGAAAGTCTCCTATAAAAAAATCTTGTTACGCACAAGAACGGGAGCGCGAGGATATAAAGCAAGAGCGAGAAAACTTTATAGAGTTTATGCCAAGTATTGATCCGTCTAATTTAATTGTTTTGGATGAATCAGGTTTCCCATTAAATTTAACAAAACTTCATGGCCGATGTTTGACAAAAGAAAGGCTGAAAATGCCGGTTCCAATTCATGGAGAAAATATATCAGCATTAGGTGCAGTGAGTTTAGAAAAAGTGATCGATATTGGCATGGTCAATGGGGCTGTTGATCAAGATTGTGTGGAAGCATTTATCAAGCATTCATTGCTGCCAAAACTACAGCCAGGTAAGATATTATTGATTGATAATGCACCTGTGCACAACGTGAAAAAAATCAAAGAAATGGCCAAACTAAAGGGTGTAATGGTTTTACCTTTACCAAGGTATTCTCCTGATTTATCTCCAATAGAAATGTGTTGGTCTAAACTTAAAAGTATTATTCGTAAGCTTAAGCCCAGAACGGAAGCAGAGTTGTTTCATGCATTTGCTCATGCAATTAATGAGATTGAGTCAGATGATTTGGAAGGGTGGTTTGATCATTGAGGCTGCATAATTACTGAAAATGCTATATGATGCAATCTAGAGAAATGGCCAGACAGAAAAACGAAGGAATGATTGGTGCAGGCGTTTTGAATAAGATGACCCGCCTAGGCATGCCGGATAGTTTTAGAAGCAGCTGAAATGCGCCTATCGGAAGGGGCGAGAGGCTAAGCAACAAAGCCAACTTCCTTGAACCACTATTTTAAAACATTAGAGCTCAAAGTGCGAAGCTTGTGATTTATATATATTTTTAGGTAAAAATCTATGTAAGTATATAGTTAATTTATGGTAAATTTTACGCACCCCTGAGAGAGGCATTAAATACCTTAGCTGATTAGCTTGGAAGGTCGCCACTCTAATGTGTGATGTATAAAGTTTAAATAGGAAGTCAAATCAATATGCCAAAGATTAATCCCGAAGTGTTAAAAACTTTGACGAACAAGTTCTCTACACCAGCAGAGATAGATGAAGCTGTAAAAGCAATACCACAAAAAGATATTAAAGCGTATGAGGTGGAGTGCTTTAAGAAAACAGGGCAAACGATTATGAATATCGCAGCTCTTGGTGTTCGAGGGGAGTTTGCTGACAAAGCAAAAACACTCTTAGCTGCTGGTTTTGATCCAAATAGGCAAGAGAGAGCGTTCGGCAATACCACCTTGCAATTATTAATTGGTAATGAAGACTTTGAGAATGCTAGAAAGCTTGTTGATCTTGCAAAAGGGAAAGTTAATTTAGCAATAGCAGATAAAGAAGGTAAAACGCCTGTTATACTTTTATCAAAAATGGGAACTAAAAATGCAACCGACTTTGCTTGTTATTTATTATCCAAAAACCCTGATAACTTGATGGCTAAGGATCGAGGTGGCCTTAGAGTTGATCAATATGCTATGGTCTTGGGAAATATTCAATTGCTTGAAGCTTTAGCAAAAACTGGAAAATTTTCTTTTGCTGATATGGATAGAGAGTTAAGCGGTCTTCTTCAGAAGGTTAGCATTAACGATGTTCTGCGTTCTGTTTCTATTGAACCCTCTAGAGCTGAAAATGCTCAGCAAAATAATTTAGTGGATTACAATGGGCAGCCGATATGTGTATTAAACCCAGGTCTTGAAGTCATTGACATTGTCGCTAAACGAAAGAAAGTTTCAGGCAATAAGCTAAGAAGTTTAAAGGAGCTAGACTTTGTAGATCCAACTAAATTAAGAGAAACAAGAGATATAAAGTCAAGCATCTCACCTTCATTGAAGGAAGCTTTTTTTCAACAATATAGTGGGTTATCTAAAAAAAGTGTTCTCCAAAAATGCGAAGAGGGGCAGCAACAGTTAGTGACTAACCCCAAGCTGAAGCGAAATTTACAAAGTCAGTCATGGACTAGCTATACTCAAAATTCAGCTAATCATGAATTAAAGTCTGGTCCTTTGTCTTTTTTAGAACCCGGAGATGCTGCTAAGGCTGCGCAAGTTAGCAAGGCTTCTCACAGCAGTACTCAGCCGTTTTTAGATGCATTCTGCCGTAAATCACAGCAAAGTCAAAACCCCTCTGTATCTTTTGATCAATGAGTTAGTGGCAGGTTGCTTGATTAGAGTCACTTGCATAAAAGTCAATGTCTTTTAGATAAAAAGTCTCATAAAAAACAGAGTTCCGTCGTTAAGGAGTGGTGATAAATATTGGCTGAATATTCCTGAGACAGCCAGTAAAATCACTAGAATAAAGCCAAGAAAAGAAAATCGCTCGTATTGATAAGCGAAGCGAGGAGGCAATAAGCTTGCAATGACACGACTACCGTCTAAAGGGGGAATGGGGAGTAAATTTAAAGCAATTAAAATAATATTGATTTGTATCCCGAAGGTGCTCATCGAGTAAAGGGTAGCGGATTGCATTTTTACTGAAACCGCAAATAATATCGACCATATAAATAGAAAAATAAAATTCACTAAAGGACCCGCGATAGCGACTAAGGCACTATCTCGCCGTGGAGAGCCGAGCTTGTTGTAGTTCACCGGAACAGGCTTGGCCCAACCAAAGAGGAAGCCGCTAGTAAAGTAGAGTAAGGCTGGGACAGCAATCGTTCCGATCGGGTCGATATGAGCGATCGGGTTGAGACTAAGGCGGCCTTGGTTGGCTGCGGTTGAATCGCCGAGGAGTTTGGCAGCATAGCCGTGGCCGACTTCATGGAAGACGATAGCGGTTAGAATTGGGATGATTAAGATGACCGCGGTGTTTAAGTATTCTATCATAATTTGTTAAGCTTCATCAGTTAGTTTGGAGACCAAATACATAGCTAAGATAGCATTTTTCAGGCATTATTATGCAGGAATTAGTGCATTTAAAGAAAGGTAAACGCAATGAAAAAAGTATTAGGTTTAGCTGCCGCTGCTGTCATTGGTGCTGGAATTGGTGCTGCAATAATGCATACAACTGACACCGAAAAGGCCGTAGCGAAAGCGCAAATTCAGAAAAAACAAGCTATTACAGAAAAAGTAAACCCTGAGGCCGCAAAAGATTTGATCATGAAGATCACGCGTAACCAGTTTGATGTAAGCCAGCAATTTAATGCAGGATCAGATATAAAAGGCTTCGTCATTAAGCCTAAGCAAGGAGGGCAGCAGCTAATCATCTATGCCAATCAACAAGGCCAGTTTGCCTTTTTTGGTACGATGTTTGGTAAAGATGGTGCAAATTTAACGGAAAACTACGTTAAGAAAAATATCCAACCGAAGATTGCAAGTAAACTGCTTGAAGAAGCAGGCAAGACTCATTGGTTCTTAGAAGGGAAGGTTGATGCACCCCACCAGATTTATTTGGTGGCTGAGCCAAATTGCTCGATCTGTCATATGCTTTATAAAAACTTACAACCTTACGTGCAAAGTGGTCAGCTTTCGATTCGTTGGATCATGGTTGCTTTCTTAAAGCAAGACAGTGTGGGTAAGGCGGCTGCAGTTTTATCAGCTAAAGATCCTGCGGCACTATTAGCTCAAGATGAAAAAACCTTTGATATGAAAACAGAAAGTGGTGGAGTTAAGCCACTAGCTGAAAAAGACATTTCTGAGAAGGTAAAAGCTGAACTGAAAGAGAATTTAGCATTTTTTGAGAAAAATGGTATGCAAGGTACACCGGTTGTGATTTATAAAGATAGCAAAGGTGAAAACCAAGTCTTGCCGGGTTATCCCCGTGAAAAGCTCGATGCGTTTGTTGCTAATATCGGTAAATTGCCGGCAGGAAAACAAAATGCTTAATGAGGTCTAATTATTTTAAAAGGGGCATTTAGCCCCTTTTTTATTGGTTTAAACTTTTTTGCCTTCTCTTTTGAGCAGGTTTAGTTCTCAGGGGCAGGTTCTCTGGGTGGGCAGTGATAGGTTTTTACCACTTTGCCATCTGTTGCAACAGACTCAAGAATGACTGGGAAATTCCACAAGCGATAAACATGTTTGAGTATTTCTTGTGTACTTTTATCGTCGAGAGGGCGCCGGTTGTTCATCAAATGTCTTAATACGAGTGAACGATTACCACGTAAATCGACGTTATAAACCTGAATACGAGGCTCTATATTGCCCGGATTGTATTGCTCAGAAATGGTCTGACGCACTTTACGATAGCCTTGCTCATTGTGGATAGCGGTGACTTCAAGTTCACTGTCTTCATCATCGTCGAGGATGCAAAAAAGCTTCATATCACGCATGACTTTAGGGGATAGATACTGAGCGATAAAGCTTTCATCTTTAAAATTGCGCATTGCAAACTCAATAGATTCTCGCCAATTTGTTCCGGCAATGTTTGGAAACCAATAATAGTCTTCTTCTGTAGGCTCCTCACAAATACGACGAATATCAATCATCATATTAAAGCCAATAGAATATGGATTCAGTCCGCTATAATAAGGGCTATTGTATGGTGGTTGATAAATAACGCTGGTGTGTGAGGTGAGAAATTCAAGCATAAAGCCATCATTGACTAAGCCTTCTGCATACATTTCATTGAGAATTGTATAGTGCCAGAAACACGCCCAGCCTTCGTTCATGGCCTTAGTGAGGCGCTGAGGGTAGAAATATTGTGCCATTTTTCGAACGATACGAACAAGCTCTCGCTGCCAGGGTTCGAGTAAGGGGGCATTTTTTTCAAAGAAGTAAAGTAAATTGTCTTCAGGTTCTGTGGGAAAGCGCTGTTTTTTAGTGTCTTGTGCTTCTTCATCTTTTTTTGGAATCGTCCGCCAAAGTTCATTGACCTGGTATTGTAAATGCTCTTCGCGTTTGATTTGGCGCTCGCGTTCTTCCGCCATCGAGAGCTTGTTAGGGCGGCGATAGCGATCAATACCGTAGTTCATTAAGGCATGGCAAGAATCAAGAATTTCTTCAACAGCATTAATTCCGTGCTTTTCCTCGCACTCACGAATATATTTTTTCGCAAAGACGAGGTAATCGATAATTGCATCTGCATTGGTCCAGGTTTTAAAAAGGTAATTATTTTTAAAAAATGAATTATGGCCATAGCAGGCATGAGCAATCACTAACGCTTGCATCGTAATGGTGTTTTCTTCCATTAAGTAGGAAATGCAAGGGTCAGAATTAATGACGATTTCATAGGCTAAACCCATTTGTCCGCGACGGTAGTTTTTTTCAGTGGAAAGAAAGTGTTTACCGTAGGACCAATGGTTATAGTGGATGGGCATGCCCGATGATGCATAAGCGTCCATCATTTGCTCTGCAGAAATGACCTCAATTTGGTTCGGGTAAGTATCGAGGTTAAATTTTTCATGAGCGATACGCTTGATTTCTCGATCGTATTTTTCCAAAAGCTCAAAGGTCCACTCAGAAGATTCGGAGAGGTAATTGTTTTTTTTCTGGCTGTTTTTTTAGCCGTTGATTTTTTACGTGCTTTGATCGGCGCATTTTTTTTGAGATTTTTTTGTCTTCTGCTTTTGTTATAGTCATGCGGCTTGCCTTTTAAATAGTTTTCTAAAGACAGGATAAATATCTTTCACGCTGTCAATATTCTGCATGGAAAAATGCGGACAGGCTTCGCTGACTTCAAGATAAGCATCCCAGAGGCTTTGATGGTGGCGTGACATGATTTCTGTGTACGCAAAGTATTGAACATGCGGCATAATATGATTAAACAGTAAGTCGCGGCAGCGTGGCGAATCGCTATTCCAATTGTCGCCATCAGAGGCCTGTGCACCATAAATATTCCATTCTGATGTTGGATAACGTTCAGCAATCACATCTTTCATGAGTTCAAGCGCGCTGGAGACAACGGTACCACCGGTCTCTCGGGAATAGAAAAATTCTTCTTCATCGACTTCTTTTGCTGAGGTATGATGACGAATAAAAACGACATCAATATGCTCATAGGTCCGGTTTAAAAAGAGATAAAGTAGGATAAAAAAGCGCTTAGCAATGTCTTTTTTAGCTTGATCCATAGAGCCTGAGACATCCATGAGGCAAAACATCACCGCTTGAGTTGTTGGCTTGGGTTGCTTGACGCGAGAGTGATAACGCAAGTCAAAGCTATCTATAAATGGGATATTTTTAATTCTTTTCTTTAAGAATTTAATATCTTGTTTTATCTTAATGACATTATTATTGCTGTCATTATTTTCTTCTTCACTACTATTGTTATTTTTATTGGTACGTTGTGATTCTTCTTGCTCTTGTAGTTTTTCTTCGAGTTGGTGAATTTCTTCTTTGTAAGGGCCAGCCAGTGCAATACGGCGAGCTAAGGCATTTCTAAATGAGCGGACAATACTAATGCTAGGCGGTGTCCCTGTCACGCTAAAACCTGCACGTACTGAATCAAATACTTCAGTTTTACCCACTTTTTGCTTGGTTAAATTAGGGAGTTCTAGATCTTCAAAAAATAGTTCTAAAAATTCATCTCGGGAGATTTCAAAACCAAAGTCATCTTCACCTTCTCCACTATCGCTGGCGTTGTTACCTCGACCTCCCGCGCCACTTTGAGGGCGTTTGACGCGATCACCTGCAATAAATTGGTCGTTACCCGGGTGAACCATTTCACGCTTACCCCCTTCACCGTGGTGAAAGTGAGGCTCAGAAAGGTCTTTGGCTGGGATAGAGACTTTTTCACCACTTTCAAGGTCGGTGATGGAGCGCCCTGATACTGCATCAGCAACAGCACGCTTTATTTGTTGTTTAAACCGGCGGATGAAGCGCTGCCTGTTGACAGCACTTTTATTTTTGCCATTTAAACGTCGGTCAATAAATTGTGACATGGACGCTCCTTGTTTTGCAGCTTAAGAGGACTTACGTACGCGTAGATACCATTCACACAGTAAGCGAACTTGCTTTTCTGTATAACCTTTTTCAGTCATTCGGTTGACAAAATCCTTATGTTTTTTCTTGTCTTCGACAGAGGATTTAGCGTTAAATGAAATGACAGGTAGAAGTTCTTCGGTATTTGAGAAAATTTTCTTCTCAATGACTGCACGTAATTTTTCGTAGCTGGTCCAGTCTGGGTTTTTGCCTTTATTATTTGCCCGAGCGCGTAAGACAAAGTTGACGATTTCATTTCTGAAATCTTTTGGATTGCTAATGCCGGCGGGTTTTTCGATTTTCTCCAGTTCTTCATTGAGTGATTGGCGATCGAGAATCTCCCCTGTGTCTGGATCGCGGAACTCTTGATCCTGAATCCAGTAATCCGCATAGGTGACGTAACGATCAAAGATATTTTGGCCATATTCAGAATAAGATTCTAGATAGGCAGTTTGAATTTCTTTGCCGATAAACTCGATATACTGGGGAACTAAATAGCCTTTAATGTAAGACAAGTAACGCTCTGCGATTTCTGAGGCAAATTGTTCTTGTTCGATTTGAGTTTCCAGAACATAGAATAAATGTACCGGATTTGCTGCGACCTCAGTATGGTCAAAGTTAAACACTTTTGAAATAATCTTAAAGGCAAAACGGGTAGAGAGCCCGGTCATCCCTTCATCGACACCGGCATAATCTCGATACTCTTGATAAGATTTAGCTTTCGGATCAGTATCCTTTAGATTTTCACCGTTATAGACTTTCATCTTAGAGTAAATGCTCGAATTATCTGGCTCTTTTAAGCGAGAAAGCACAGAGAATTGTGCCATCATATCTAGCGTGCCTGGTGCACAGTGAGCACCTTTTAAAGAGCTGGTATTGACGAGTTTTTCATAAATATGTTTTTCTTCTGACAGTCTTAAGCAGTAGGGGACTTTAACGATGAAAATACGATCTAAAAACGCTTCATTGTTGCGATTACCTTTAAATGACTGCCACTCCGATTCATTTGAGTGCGCCATAATGATGCCATCAAAAGGAATAGCAGCAATGCCCTCGGTACCGTTGTAGTTGCCTTCTTGTGTTGCTGTTAATAAAGGATGCAGTACTTTGATGGGCGCTTTGAACATCTCGACGAATTCGAGAAGGCCGCGGTTGGCAATACAAAGACCACCTGAATAGCTATAGGCGTCGGGATCGTTTTGTGAATAGCGCTCGAGCATGCGTATGTCGACTTTACCGACGAGTGATGAAATATCCTGGTTATTTTCATCGCCAGGTTCCGTTTTCGTCACAGCGACTTGGTCACGGACAGATGGCCACACTTTGACGACTTTAAACTCACGAATATCACCGTTGTACTCATGTAAGCGTTTGCTCGCCCAGGGGGACATACCTTTGCCTAAATAGCGTTGGGGAATACCATACTTTTCTTCTAACAGTTCACCATCTTCTTCAGCTGAAAATAGGCCCAAAGGTGACTCATTAATGGGGGAGCCCTTGATGGCATAAAAAGGCACTTTTTCAATGAGTGTTTTAAGCTTTTCTGCCAGTGAAGATTTACCACCACCAACGGGGCCTAATAAATAAAGGATTTGCTTTTGTTCTTCTAAGCCTTGTGCCGCATGACGGAAGTAGGCGACAATTTGCTCGATGACCTCTTCCATACCATAAAAATCTTTGAATGCAGGGTAGCGTTTAATGACTTTGTTGGCGAAAATACGGCTTAATGTTGGGTCATTACGGGTGTCGACGAGCTCGGGTTCACCAATTGCAATGAGCATGCGTTCTGATGCATTAGCATAGGCAAGGGGGTCTTCTTTACAGAGTTGTAAGTACTGTTCGATGCTGATTTCTTCTTGACGTTGAGATTCATAACGGTCTGAAAATTGGCTAAAAATATCCATATGCGCTCCCTCACAGCCCCCTCTTGTCCAACATCACGATAGAATTTGCTTGATGTTTGGTACAAAACGAGTGGTTAAACTAATCTTATCTATTACAATATTCGTATACGACGGATAATGAAGCAAGGATTTTTTCCATCCAATGCAATAAGTTGGCTAAAAAATGGAAGTAAGAAAGATAACTTAGGAGAGCCGATGCCAACGACTCGTTTTCACCTTAACCTCTCACGTGAGCAAGTGATGCGTTATTATCAAGGTCAGGCAAACATCGTTCATGTCGAGGATGTGTATGGCCGCCGTGTCCAATTTCCTGCCAGCTTACTACGACACATTGTTGATCACCAAGGTGCACATGGTTTATTTGAAATAGAATACTCAGCAGATGGAAGGTGCATTGCGGTAAAAAAAATAACGCCATAATTGCTTGCAAAAGGTTTTAAAATTTCCATGGGAGGCGTATGATTCAGCTTTAGAACGAATAGAACTGAATATTAAAAACATAAGGGTGAGACATGACTCGGTTGGTCAGTGATAACGTGACAGATATTGTTGAGAACGTTGTGGCGCTCGTTAACGAAAAAGTTGCAGCAAAACAAGCACCAATGGTTGCCGAATTTGTTCGACAACTTTATAACGTGGTTTCTTACGAAGATTTAGTGTCAAGAGATATTGTTGATTTGTACGGTGCTGCAATGTCGCACTGGAATTTTATTTATCAGCGCAAAGCCAAAGAAGCGAAGGTACGTGTTTATAATCCAAATTTTGAGCAGCATGGTTGGCAATCAACACATACGGTGATTGAGGTTGGCTATGATGATATGCCATTTTTAGTCGATTCTTTGAGCATGGTGCTTAATCGTCGTGGCATGACGATTCATTTGGTCATTCATGTGGGCGGTATGAAGTTTCAACGTGATGCTAAAAACCAAATCACAAAAGTTTTGCCTTGGACGAAAAATAGTCGCGTTAAAGACGTTACCATTGAAGCGCCGATTTACATTGAAATTGACCGCCAAGCGGATGACGAGATTCTTGAACTGCTTAAAGAGGAATTACAACAGACATTACATGATGTTTCAGTTTCTGTAGAAGATTGGCTGAAAATGCGTGAGGCTTGCGCAGGCATGATCACCGATTTGAATGAAAATGCCAAGCTAATTGATGCGGATGAGTTGAAAGAGTCTGTTGAATTTTTAAAGTGGGTTCATGAAAATCATTTTACTTTCTTAGGTTGCTGTGACTATGAGCTGTCCGGTAAGAAAGGTGAAGAGGTGTTACGTGCGATTGAAGGCACTGGGCTTGGTGTTCTGCGTGATCGTTCGTCGATTCATAAGCGAGATATTTCAGCGTTACCCCCTGAGGCGCGTGAGATTTCACTTTCAGT
This sequence comes from Piscirickettsia litoralis, assembly GCF_001720395.1. NCBI lineage: Bacteria > Pseudomonadati > Pseudomonadota > Gammaproteobacteria > Thiotrichales > Piscirickettsiaceae > Piscirickettsia > Piscirickettsia litoralis. Next base: position 993,083 of record NZ_MDTU01000001.1, on the reverse strand, counting down.
TTCACCGCCTTTAATTGTTGCAAAAACCAGCTCTCGAGCAACGGTTCATCGTCCGGCATATACTGATTTTATCGGTGTTAAGCGTTATAACAGTAAAGGTAAACTAATTGGTGAGCGCCGCTTTATCGGCTTGTACACATCAACGGCCTATAACAGCAATCCACGAACGATTCCCTTATTGCGATTAAAAGTTGAGCGTATTGTTGAGCGAGCAGGGTTTCCGGCGCAGGGCCATGCCGGTAAAGCTTTGTTGAATATCCTTGAAACATTCCCTCGTGATGATTTATTGCAAGCGCCTGATGATGAATTATTTGAAATGACCTCAGGAATTTTGCATTTGCAAGAGCGTCAGCGTATCCGTTTATTTATGCGCCGTGATACCTATGGTCGTTTTTATTCTTGCTTGGTTTATTTGCCGCGAGATCGCTTTACTTCGCGCTTACGCCATAAAATGCAAGATATTTTAATTAAAGAGTTAAATGGGCAATCTTCTGAATTTACAACACTATTTTCAGAGTCTGTATTGGCGCGCATTCATATTATTGTACGGGTGAATCCGGCAGACAAAACCCCTGAAATTGATTTAAAAGAGCTTGAGCAAAAGCTGATTGATGCTGCGCGTGAATGGACCGATGACTTACATGATGTATTGGTTGAGCGTTTTGGTGAGAGTAAAGGGGCATTGCTTGCGAGCAAGTATGGTGAAGCCTTTCCGCTTGCTTATCAAGAAGATTTTATGGCGCGCACCGCGGTGGTCGATGTAGAGCACGTTGAAGATATTCTTAAAGGCAAAGATATTGCCATGAGTTTTTACCGTCGCCTTGAAGAGTCTTCGTCGCGGTTACGCTTTAAAGTGTTTATTAAAGAGGAACCCGTTGAATTATCAATTGTTTTGCCGATGCTAGAAAATATGGGCTTGCGTGTCCTGGGCGAGCGTCCTTATGAGCTTAAAATGCAAAAAGGCATTGTCTGGATCTCTGACTTTACTTTAGAGCAAAAATCTGCTGATGCCATTGATGTTGATAGTTTACGTGAATCTTTTCATGAAATGTTTCTACAGCTTTGGCATGGCAAAGTTGAAAATGATAGTTTTAACCGCCTTGTTGTTAATGCAGGGCTGTCTTGGCGTGAAATTACTGCCATTCGGGCTTATGCAAAGTATTTATTGCAAACTGGCTTTAAATTCAGTCAGCCCTATATGGAAGACACATTCAATGAGCACCCAAAAATTGCCAAGTTGGTTGTTGCAGCCTTTGAAGCACGTTTTCATCCAAAGAAAAGCAATGAAGAAAACTTTGAAAAAATAGAGCAAAAAGTCTTAAAACTGCTTGATGATGAGGTAACGAACTTAGACAAAGATACGATTTTGCGTCGCTTTATTGATTTGATGAAAGCCACTCTTAGAACCAATTTTTACCAAAAATCATCAGATGGTCAGATGAAAGAGTACGTTTCTTATAAATTTTCGCCTGATTTAATCCCTGATTTACCATTGCCGCGTCCTGCCTATGAAGTCTTTGTTTATTCACCACGCGTTGAAGGGGTGCATTTGCGAGGGGCAAAAGTGGCTCGTGGTGGTTTACGCTGGTCGGATCGCCGTGAGGATTTCCGTACTGAAATTTTAGGTTTAATGAAAGCCCAGCAAGTGAAAAACTCGGTGATTGTTCCGCAAGGGGCAAAAGGTGGTTTTGTACCGAAAAACTTACCGGAAGGCAGCCGAGACGAAATCCTGAAAGAGGCGATTAGTTGTTATAAAATCTTTATCAGTGGTTTATTAGATATTACTGATAACCTGAGTAGTGGTGATGTTGTTAAGCCCGTTGATGTTGTGCGTTATGATGAGGATGATCCTTATTTAGTGGTCGCAGCCGATAAAGGAACGGCAACATTTTCTGATATTGCTAACGGTGTTGCGCGTGAATATGGCTTTTGGTTGGACGATGCTTTTGCTTCTGGCGGTAGTGTGGGATATGACCATAAGAAAATGGGCATTACTGCGCGGGGTGCTTGGGAATCTGTGAAGCGTCATTTCCGTGAACATCTAGGCATTGATTGTCAAACAACCGACTTTACCGCAGTTGGTGTGGGTGATATGGCAGGAGATGTCTTTGGTAATGGCATGTTGTTGAGCCGTCATATTCGCTTGGTCGGTGCATTTAACCACATGCATATCTTTATTGATCCAAATCCAGATTCAGCGACAAGTTATGAAGAACGCCAACGCTTATTCGAATTGCCAGGGTCAGCGTGGTCAGATTATAACTCTAAGCTCATTTCTAAAGGGGGCGGTGTTTTCAAGCGTTCAGCGAAATTCATTCGTTTAACCCCTGAAATTAAAGTGCTATTGGGTGTTGAAGACGATGTCATGATTCCAAATGACGTGATCAAAGCCTTGTTAAAAGCAAATGTTGATTTAGTCTGGAACGGTGGTATTGGCACCTATATCAAAGCGACTGAAGAAACGGATGGTGAAGTGGGTGATCGTGCGAATGATAGTGTGCGCGTGAATGCCAATGAGCTGAACTGTAAAGTGATTGGTGAGGGCGGTAATCTAGGGTTAACGCAGCGCGCTCGTATTGAGTTTGGCTTAAAAGGGGGTGCGTGTTACACCGACTTTATCGATAACTCTGCAGGAGTCGATTGCTCTGACCATGAGGTTAATATCAAGATTTTACTCAATGATATTGTTGCCAATGGTGATATGACAGAAAAGCAGCGTAATGAATTACTTGCACAGATGACCGATGAAGTCGGTGAGTTATGTTTGCATAATAACTATCGTCAAACGCAAGCGATTAACACTGCTGTGAGCCAAGGTGTTGAAGCTTTGGACTTATATGCGCGCCAAATTCGTGATTTAGAACGCCAAGGTCACCTTGATCGTGAAATTGAGTTTTTACCGGATGATGAAGCACTACAAGAGCGTAAAGCAGAGCAAAAAGGCTTAACCTTTGCTGAATTTGCTGTGGTTCTCGCCTATAGCAAAAACGTGCTTAAAGAAGAGTTGCTGGCCTGTGATGTGGTTGATGATCCCGCTCTCTTTAACTGCTTAGAGTCGGCGTTTCCAAAAGTATTGTGTAAATCTTATGGTAAGCAGATGCGCGAGCACCGTCTGGCCCGTGAGATTGTGGCGACACAATTGGCAAACTCGATGACCAATTACATGGGGGTGACTTTTGTCAGTCGCTTACGCGATGAGACGGGCAGCCAAGTTGCTGCGATTACCCGTGCATATTTGGTGGCTGCACGCGTCTTTGATGTCGATGGGACGTGGGCTGCGATTGAAGAGCTGGATGGTAAGGTTGATCCAAAACTGCAGATGGAAATGATGCGGGAAGTGACCCGAGTTATTCGCCGAGGGACACGCTGGTTTTTGCGTAACCGTCGTAAGAATCTTGATGTGAATAAAACAGCAACGCAGTTTTATTCAGAAGTTGAAGGTTTGTTTACGGCATTGCCGACCTTATTGGACGGTGAGGATGCCCAATATTTCAGCAACAATATGACCAGCTTTGTTGAAGAAGGTGTGCCTGAACATCTCGCGATGAAGATGGCTGGGCTACGTTTTATGTATTCTGCGCTTGATATTGTTGAAGCGGCAAATGTCCATGGCTTTACCATTGAAGAAGTCGCGCGTGTCTACTTTATCTTGAATCATCGCTTAAGCTTGGGCTGGTTCCGCTTTATCTTGGGTGAGCACTTGGTGCAAAACTATTGGGAAGCGCTCGCTCGAGCGGCATTGCGCGATGATTTAGATTGGCAGCAGCGAGGCTTAACGATCGGGGTGATGAGCTTTGAAGGTGACTCTGATGATATTAATGAGCGCCTTGATGGCTGGATTGCTGAGTATGAGCACATGATCAATCGCTGGAATAGTATGGTGAGCGACCTTCGTGCGAGTAATGTCCGTGATTTTGTCATGTTTTTTGTGGCAATGCGTGAATTGATTGATATTTCTCAATCGACATCGCAATCTCTTCTCGAGCATGAAGCAGAGGCAAGTTAATGAACGCTACAATTAATATGTATTGAGTTTGTGTATCGAATCAAGCTCAAGATTAAAATAAAAGCTGTAAATAAGCGCTAGAAATAGCGCTTATTTTTTTGTTTTAGCCTGACGGAGCAAAATATAACCTAAACTCCCGGCAATGAGCGAAGCAATTAAAATACCAAGCTTAGCGGAGTTAAGTAATACTGCTTGATCACCAAGGGCAAGATCTGCAATAAAAATTGACATGGTAAAACCAATACCGGCTAGTAAACTTAGGGCGAAAATATGTTGCAAATTAATGCCTTTAGGAAGCTGCACCTGTTTTGCTTTTATAAGACAAAAAACCACTCCAAATATGCCGATTACTTTTCCGAGAATGAGCCCTAAAATAATGCCAATGGTCAATGGCGATGTTAAAGATTGATGCAAGTTTAAGCCTTGAAATGAAATCCCTGCATTGATTAAAACAAAAATAGGCACAATAACGAACATAACCGGTTTATGCAGAGCATGCTCTAAGCGTTGCAATGGCGTTTCTGCATGATGAACGAGGTCTTCTAAATAGTGCATTAATGCTTTGATGTGCTCATTCGCTTGTCCTTGGTTCTTTGTCGCATGGTTTTCGACTTCACTCAGCGCTTCTTGAGAAAGCTTGCCAAAATTTTTCGGCAAGGGGGTGTTTTTTCCCGGGATAGTAAAGGCGAGTAAGACACCTGCAACTGTGGCATGTACACCTGATTTTAATAAAAAGAACCATAAAACAGCACCAATTATGAGATAAAAAGAAAGTCTACGAACACCGGCTAGATTCATTAATAGTAAAATAATAAAAGAAAAAGCCGCATATAATAGGTAATTTATTGAAATTTCTTGTGTGTAAAAAAGAGCGATAACAGTGACTGCACCTAGATCATCGACGATGGCAATGGCTGTGAGCAATACGATTAAACTGCGTGGAGCCCGATTACCCAATAAAGAGAGAATACCGATGGCAAAGGCAATGTCGGTTGCCATTGGAATTGCCCAACCTTTTGCTGTTATGCCCGTTGAGTTGAGACTGAAAAAAATAAGTGCAGGAACTACCATGCCGCCAATTGCTGCGCTGACGGGTAATAATGCCTTATTAAATTGGCTGAGCTCGCCTGCCATCACTTCACGCTTGATTTCAAGGCCGGCCAGTAGGAAAAATATCGCCATTAAACCATCATTGACCCAATGATAAAGCGGCTTTATCAGTGCATGAGCGCCGACTTGGATACCCAAGGGAAAACCATGCAGTGAGGCATAAAGGTCTTGGGTGATTGGTAAGTTTGCGACAATCAGCGCAATAATTGTGCAGAATATAAGCAGTATACCAGCACTGGCTTGATTGCTTAGAAAAAGCTCAAAGGTATCTTGAAATTTGCGTATTTGTCGACTCAGCATATGATTACCTTGGTTGTTTTAGTGATTAAGGCCGTAGTTACTTGATCAATAAGCAGGCTTTTGTTCTCCTTATTTGGTATAGTTTATAGTAAATTACCAGAGGAGATAAAGGTGGTCGCAAAGCAATGGGTTGATACGCTAACGTCTTATCGAATGATTCATGCCTTTAAAACGGCATTAGCCTGTTTAATTGGTTTGGTTGTTTTTCGTACCTTTAACTTAGATCATGGGCAATGGGTGATTATTACTGTTGCGGTTGTGATGGGAGCGCAAGTCACTGTCGGTGCTGCAGAAGACAAGTCCATTGCTCGTAGTGCCGCGACTGTGATTGGAGCTGCTGCGGCAGGCTTATTTTTGCTGACGGGTTGGGGGGAGGATTTTTTTCGCCTCGCTGTTAGTTTTATTTCTAGTGTCTTTTGGTTTCGCTTATCTTGCTGGAAGTAAGCGTTATGCTTATGTTGGAGTGTTAGGGACTGCAACATTTGCAATTATCGCATTAACAGGTTCAGCAAAATTAGGTATTGCCGAAGGTATGCTAAGAGCGGTTGATATATTAATTGGGGTGTTAATTAGCTTAGTTATTTCGAGAGTGTGTTTGCCAATTTATGCACGGCGTGAATTATTATTATCGATGTCAGGGACGTTAAGAAACTTCATTTCTCTTTATGAAGATAGTTTTACTAAACATGCGACTTTTACCCCGCTTGAGAATTCTGCATTTGAAGTTGATAAAATAGCAGCGATCAGTAAGTCATTTGCACAACAAAATAAGCTTCTTGAAGAAAGTAATACCTGGTTAGAGTGTAAAAAATTGCCTTTTGATTTGCATTTATGTAAAGAAAGCTTAATTCAATTAAAACGAGTTTTCCGCCAGATATTAGCAACGCGTTATAGTTTGAGTTTATCAAGAGAGGATACCGTTTGGTTAAGAGGGCATGCGGACACGCAAGCGATTGCTGAACATGTTATTGAACTTTTAAACAACGGCTTAGAGCAGCTTAAGGCTTACCCAAAGTCGATAGACTGGCTAGCGGCTGATGAGAATAAAATAACTCGTCTACGTGAAACGATTCAAAAACGAACTGCGAGCCAGCCTCCTGAGCATCATATTCACCTTTATGCTTTTTTGCACAGCATTGAACACTTATGGGAAGAGCTAATACAGCTTGATCATAGTTTGCAGCGCTTATTAGAGATACATAAATAAACATTATAAGATAAATATAAATTCGAGTTAAAATAAATATTTTAATAAAATTAAACTGGAGAGGAAATGTTTAAAGACAAGGCGCCACGCACAGGGCAAGATACAATTAATGATTTAGTGTTTTCTATCGTTAGAGAACAAAAAACCGAAAAGGCGCTGGGGGAATTTTTTTTCAAGTTGTTATTTGTGGCTTATATTTTATTTATAACCGCTGCTTTTTTCATTGATAAAAAATGACTCAGCAATGGATAAAGCCCATACAGCAGAAATTGATGTGACGGGTGTCATTTCAGCCGGGACCGAAACAAATGCAGACAATGTGATTAAAGGTTTGCAAGCTGCGTTTAAAAACCCACAGGCCAAAGGGATTGTCTTAAGAATTAATAGTCCGGGTGGCTCCCCTGTGCAATCTGAGGAAATTTATAATGAAATACGTCGGCTAGAAAAAAAATACCCTGAGAAAAAGGTTTATGCCGTATGTGAAGATGCGTGTGCTTCTGGTGCTTATTATATCGCATCAGCCGCGAGTGAAATTTATGCACAACCTGCAAGTTTAGTCGGTTCGATTGGGGTGATTATGAATGGCTTTGGTTTTACTGAAGCGATGGAAAAACTAGGAATAGAGTCTCGTGTTTTAACTGCAGGAAAAAATAAAGATTTTTTAGACCCGTTTTCTCCTATGAATGAGCAGCAAAAAAAGTTTGCCTTAAATATGCTTAAAAGTGTGCATCAAGTTTTTATTGCAGATGTTAAGCAAGGGCGAGGCAAGCGTTTAAAGAATGATCCAGAAATATTTTCAGGGCTGGTTTGGACAGGTTTGCAAGCGAAGAAGTTAGGCTTGATTGATCATTTTGGTAGTTATCGCAGGGTTGCCGCCCATGTGATAAAAGCACCAACCATTGTTGATTATACGGTTAAGCCTGGATTTTGGGGAGAGTTTAGCCAACGAGTAGGAACGGCATTTAATCATGCTTTTAGCACCATGCTTGCTAGTATCCACTTAAGCTGATTTATCAAAATAAATAACTATAAATAATAACAACAAAAATCTATTGGTTTTTTAGCTGATAGGTTTTTAATATATTAAAAATAATTATTTTTGAATATAGTATGAAGGTGCTTTTCCCATGAGGCGCTTGAACATTATACTAAATGCACTATCACTGCTAAAGCCTAAACGATCCGCTGTTATTGAAACGGATTGGGTTGTTATTAATAGTTCCAAGGCTTGAATAATTTTGAATTGTTGTTGCCATTGATGACAAGTTAAGCCAAGCTCTTTTTTGAATAGGCGATTGAGATTTCGGCTGCTCGTGCCTATGTGATTAGCGATGGCCTCAGGCTTTAATAGAGTATGCGGGTGAGTCATGATATGGTTAATTGCCTTAGAAATGATTTTGTGGGAAGTGAGCGGCACGCTGTAGTTTAAAGGTGTTGGGCTGATAATTTGGTCCATACAGCTGTGAGCGAGGCGTAAGGTAATCTGAGAATCTAGTTTTTCTTCTTCAATAAAGCAAAGTTCATCAATCATTTCTCGAAGTAGTGGCTTAACTGCGATTAAATGAGTCTGTTGAGGTGTATTAGGAAAATGGTCGAGGTCAAAGTAAAGGCTGCGATACTTCACTAACCCTTGGGCGGTGATTTTATGAGGGACTCCAGCGGGCAACCACAGGGCCTTATTAGGGACAAGCAGGGTCATTCTGCCTTGGGCGACGGCTTGCATGCAACCAGAAATACCATAGAGCAATTGTCCTTTGATGTGTTGATGCATCGGGTCTTGGTGATCAAGTATATCAACAGCGATGCCTAAAATTGGGTAGGGCTTGTCATCTGGCTCGAAGCGTGGGCCATTCGCGGGATAGTTTGGCATAAGGCAGTTAAATTTGTCCAAATTTGAAAAATATTGGTCCATATATAACATATAGAGCAAGATTAGCTACTTTATTATAAGGCTGAGCGTTTATTTTAAGATTACAAAGAAATATTTTTAATGAAATCAATGAACAATAAAAAGTTACCGTTGTGGTTAATTATTTTATTAGCTGGTTTTCCTCAATTAAGTGAGACGATTTACTCACCTGCCTTGCCAGCGATTACAACGAGCTTACAAACGAATAATCACTGGGTGCAGTGGACCTTGAGTATTTACTTTATGGGGTTTGCCAGCGGTGTATTTATCTGGGGGCGAGTTTCTGATTATACAGGTCGCCGCTTTGCGATGCTATTTGGAATTATCGTTTATCTTGTGGGGAGTTTGATTTGCTTGTTTTCGTCATCGATTGGCTGCTTGTTTATTGCCAGAGCGATACAAGCCTTTGGTGCAAATGCTGGTTCGGTGATTACACAAACGATGTTACGTGAGTACTTTAGTGAGAAGGAACGTGGTCGTATTTTTGCAAGCATGGCAATTGCTTTATCTTTTGCACCGGCAATTGGTCCTGTAATTGGCGGTGTATTAAGCCATTATTTTGGCTGGCGTAGTAACTTTCTTGTTTTATTACTCATTGTTGTTATTATTTTATTCTTATCTTATTTATATCTGCCGGAAACATTAATACCTGTAAAAAAAGTAGTAATAATTTAGATAAAAAAGTATCGTTATGGCGAGTTTTTAAACGCTTAACTCGTGATTTGCATGTAATGATTTCAGCCTGTCTAATTGGTATTACAAATGCTTTTATTTTCTGTTTTTATGCAGAAGGCCCATTTATATTTATTAACCACGTGAAGCTTTCTAGTCAGGAGTATGGACTATTAGGAATATTTATCGCTGTAGCGTCTATTTTTGGAGGGTTTGCTTATCGGCATTTGCAAAAGGGTCTTGAGGATAAAACAATCGCTTATTTAGGTGGGCTGATGAGCTTTATTGGCAGTGGCTTGATGTTATTTGGATTAATCGTGCTAAATTCTGTGGGTGCAGAAAAGCATGTGATAATCAGCATCATAGTAATAATGTTACCTTTTATGCTCATTAGCTTTGGTAGTTTTGGTTTAGTCGTTCCTGTAGTTTTAAGCCAAGCATTGGTGAAGTACCAAGACTGTTTGGGGACAGCCGGTGCCTTATTTGGACTTTTGTATTATATGGTTTTATCCGTGTTAACATGGACTATGGGCTTAATTCACAATAAGACACTATGGCCAATGCCCAGTTACTTTTTCGTGCTGAGTTTTGTTATGTTGCTTATGTTCAAAGCCTCTTCAAGAAAGAGTAAAACCGATTTATATGACTTTCAGTGAGGGTGAAGCTCCAGAGTGGGGCTGTGTTGAAGGCCTCAATAAAGTTGACTTTGCTCTTTGTGAACGGCATTTTTTGGATATGATCGGGAGCTGGTTGTTAACTTTTTCTAAGGTTGAAGTAGAGAAATACCCACCTTTATAAATATATTTTGATCCTTCAGAAGCGTACCAACCACATTCACATATTGGGCCTTGTTTACCATTGTTATCTGTGTGAACGTAGGTCACAAACATATTTGGGCTGCCAGTTTTTAGTCTAACACTATCACCGAGTTTAAGCGTTAAGTCGTTATTTTCTGGCATAGCCGGCGTCCTCTGTGGTCATGACTTCATTAAGCTTAATGAGTATGGTTTAGTTTTTAAACCGTAATAGTTACTCTTTTTAGAAGATGAGACTTTTAAAAGAGTAATGAAAGTTAGAGTAAAAATATTGGCTAGATAAATTGCCTGAATTTTTTTTGCCGTTTTATCAGCTTCGGACCATCGCTGGAATGCGGTGTCTTGTATTTCATAGTAGTGATTAAGTTGCTGCTGTATTTCTTTGGCGCTTTTACTCTCATCAAAGGCGTGAAGCTTTAAAGCGTTAGAGAAATCTTGGTATTTTTCAATGTATTCTGCATGAAGTTTACAGGCTAGAGTGTCAGTTGCTACAGTTTGGTTCATGATAGTTTCTCACTGGCTATATTTGTAAGTTTGGGTTACTTTTCCATTTTGTAATATTAACTAAAAATTTGCAAGGGTTTTAGATTTGGCTGTGTTATTGTATTAATAGAAAATATATTTTTTATAGTATCTAGATAAGTTTATTAGTTTTTGATTGAGTTATCTTGGTCGATATATAATCGATAAAATTGGTGTTGAGAGGGGAGTATTAGCACCTGTGAATCAATTATTGAGGAGCGCGTTTTTGTTTTTTTTCTAACCAATAATGAAGGGCGGCCATTGCTACATGACCAAACCAATATACCCAAATGAAATTTGCTAGAAAACTGTGCGACCATTCGAATACCTCGAAAAAAACTATTTTCAGCAAAATGATAATAATAAAAGTAAAAGAGCACCGCTCCTGTTGCTGCCATTGCCGTTGCTGCTAAAAAACCTAGGCCATGAATAAGGCCAGATAGCCCAGGGCCGGTTGTTGCGGCTGGAATTTGTTTATTGATGATTAATGTTTTGATATCTTGATAAATAGCTTGGCGGCCTGATTTTCCCCAAGGAAACAAATGATTAAAGCTGCTAATGCCTTTTTTATCTACAGTGCTCCAAATCCAGTGTAAGACGATAATGATGACAGCGATTAGCCCAGCATACATGTGCAGAGTAAATGCACTTGTGCCAGTAAAATTATTGCTGTTTGGTGCTGGAGCTTCCATAAAAAGACTAGAGATAAGTTGAAAGGTAATTGTTGCTGCCATGCCGAAGTGAAGAAAAAAAGCAGGCAAATTCCAGGTTTTTTTGATTCATGCAGAAGGCTCCTTATAGCGCTTGTAATTGTTGGATCCAGTGTAAAAAATTTTTACGGCTATTTATTTTATTATGCTGATTTAACCAGTTAATATAAAGAGGCATCACCATTTTGCCAATACTGTCCGGGGCGAAGACGAGGTAGTGCCATGAGATTTGCTTTAAAACAGTGTTGATTGAGTCGTGTGTGAATAAGATTAGGCTAATGGCTGAAGCGAGTCCGGTGCGATCAGCGCTCGCTCGGCAGTGGAGTAATAATGGTTTGGGAGCATCTTGAATGAGAGTAATCAGTGCTTTTAATTGGTGAAGAGTGGGTAGGCCGTTAGGAGGAAGGTGTAAGTCGTAATGCTTAACATCAAAGTGCTTGCTAATGGCGATTTCATTTTGGTACCAAGTTTGATTGAGTTGAGCTCCGCGCAGGTTAATAATAGATTTTAAATGATTTTGTTGAATAATTGCTGCAAATTGTTTTTTTGAAAGTTCTGCACTGCGGTAAATTTCATGTGAAATGACAGCATGAGTGTTAAAGCGCATGGACAGCCAGTAGAGAGTTGCCAAGGAGCTGAGTGTCATAAAGAGTAATAAAGTTAGACGGTAGTGGTGAGGGTAAAGCACGAGCCTGCCAGAAATAAATTGATATTGCGCTTAGTCTAGCAAGCATTTACTGACACTAAAGTGACATCAAGATGACAATATTGTCATCTTGCCAGTGATTGAATAGCGTTTATTTGGGGAAAACAAGCGTCATAATAGTGCCTGTTGACGTATTTTCTGTAATTTCTAGATGCCCATGGTGTGCTGTTAAAATCGCTTGAACGATGGCCAGGCCCAGCCCCATGCCCGGAGCGCTTTCATCATTGACGCGATAGAAAGGTTTGGTGATTTTAGGCCAATGTACCTTTGCAATACCTGGGCCGTGGTCAGCAACGTTGATTTTAATATGGTTTATCGTCGCGTGAAAATAAATCGAAATACAACTGTTGTTTGGGCTAAACTTGATGGCATTGCTGATCAAATTAGAGAGTGCTTGACGAAATAGCGTTGCATCCGCAACGAGAGTGCCGGAACCGGTAATTTGGAATTGTATCTTTTTGTCTTCGGCAAGGGCTTCATAGTAAGAGCAGATAAATTCAGCTTCATTTCTCAGCTCTAGATTTTCAAGCTGTAGCGGCATTTTGTGAGTATCGAGGCGGGCGAGTAGGAGAAAACGGTCTATGGTGCGAGATAACCTGCGGCATTCTTCTATATTAGACTCAATAATTTCTTGTGACTTAGGGGGGATTTCGTTGTTGTTGAGTAAAATTTCATTACTGATCATTAAGTTATTTAAAGGTGTACGCAACTCATGGGCCGCGTGAGCACTGAAATTTGCGAGTTGTTCCATGCCTTGATCTATGCGCTCAATCGCTTGGTTTAGGGTATGAACAAAGGGTTTAAGTTCAGTGATATGGTTGACATGCTCTTCGCTTAAACGCTGTTTAAGTTGAGTGGGGTCGATCTTGGCAATTTGTTCAATTAACTTATTGAATGGCTTTAAGCCAAGCTTTATGATCAGTGTGCTTAAAGCAACGGCAATGACTAAGGCGGCAAAGGTCATAAGTAAAAGATCGTAGCTGAGCGATGAGAGCATGTGTTGATCATGGCTATAGTCATAAGCGAGTTGAATTTTTATATTGTTTTTATTGATGGTCTTTGTTGCTAATGCATAGTTATGGTTATTGATAACCGCTTTTTCTATAGTGCTAGATTTTGGCCAATCAATTAAGTTGAAGCGGTTAGCGAATCCAGGCGTTTCTTTGACTAATTGATTATTTTTATCAAAAACACGAACCCAAAATAAATGGCGGTTACTCTGAGGCTCCCAAATAACTTCTTGTTCTAAGGGTTGGTTATAATCAGTTCTCTTTAATATACCCGTTAATACTTGCATCTCATTATTAAGAAAATGATTGATGTTTTCATTAAAGTGATGCTGAATGCGCCAATAAATTAATCCAGAAATTAAGAGGGTCAAACCTAAAAAACAGCTTAAAATGAGAGTGAGTAGCTGTGTGGTGAGCGAATATTTCCAGGGCTTCAACTTATTCCTCATTTTCTATGCAATAACCGCGGCCACGAATGGTTTTAATTAACTGATGCTCTTTATCTTCAAGCTTTGCTCTTAACCGCTTGATTGCAACATCGATAATATTCGTATCACTATCGAAGTTAATATCCCAGACTTGTTCGGCGATGATGGTACGACTTAAAACTTGGCCGCGGCGATGCAACAGTAAAGATAGCAGGCTAAACTCCTTTGCTGAAAGTTCGAGGCGTTTTCCTGCCGATTTGACTATCTGGCGATTAAAATCAACTTCAAGGTGAGCGAGCTTAATGATATTACTTACCGATGTAGTTTTGCGCCGAAGTCGCGCTTGGACGCGAGCTAACAGCTCTGAGAAAGCAAAGGGTTTTACAAGATAGTCATCAGCGCCTAAGTTTAAACCTTTTACTCGATCCTCGATGCTGTCGCAAGCGGTGAGTAAAATGATAGGAATCGTTTGGTTTTTTGTGCGAATTTTTTTAAGAATTTCCCAACCATTTAGGTTCGGCAGCATAATATCCTGAATGATTAAGTCATAATTATACTCTAATGCCATATGTAGGCCCTCTTGGCCTTCATAAGCAACATCAACCTGGTAGGCTTCTTGAGTAAGGCCAAGCTTGATGTAATCGGCTGCCTTGTGCTCATCTTCGATGACTAAAATACGCATGTTGTGATTATAATCTCTATTGCTTTAAAAAACATAAGAAACAATTATATCACGCTTGCATTGTCGTATTGCTCTTTAGATCGAGGGGTTTAAGTATTCTTGTTAGCTGACTATGGGATTAATACATCAACGCGCCGTTTTGGTAACGATCAAGCATGAGATCGGTTGTACCAAACTTACGATCAAGATAGAGGCCGCCTAGAGAGCAAAGCGTAAAAATAATGAGTGTTGAGATTGCTGAAACCATCATCGTCTACCTAACTTTAAAGTGCTAAATTAAGCAATTGCTGCTATGCGGTAATCTAACATATTTGTGCGGTGCAATCTAGTCATTTACACAACTTTCACAGTGAGTTAATTGAGGACTAAGGTGAGTTAAAATAGATAGGGGAAAAGTTAGGTCTTTCGTAATGAAAGTAACAGCAATAGGCCAAATAAAATCACATAGAGTCCTGGCATAAATAACCAATTTTGATCAATAAAATAAGCGGCAAGTATAGGGGCGGTACCACCGAAGATGGCAGCAGACGAACTCCACATCAAGCTGGTTCCCGTGCAACGCACCTGTGTTGGCAGACAATCTAACATATAGCGAAACATGGTTGCTGAAATCCCGCTATTGGCAATGATATAGAGGGTAAAACTGAGAAGTAATAAAATAGGTTGATTGAAATTTGCACTATAGAAGAGGCTTGGAGCGGTGATGCACATCAGGAGAGTACAAAGAATTAAGACTTTTCGGTAGCCTGATTTTTTCAGCGAATAGGGCGAAAATAGGAATACTGATCGTGACACAGGCTTGAACAATCGTCATATACAAAGCAGCTTGGCCGAGTGAATGCTGAGCATGTGTGACTAGAAAGCTGACAAAATAAACATTGCAGGTATAAATATAAACGCTTAAAAAAGCGGCCATTAAAATTATTTTAATGAG
>NZ_MDTU01000001.1:967940-977838 GCF_001720395.1 Piscirickettsia litoralis | reverse complement strand
AATGAGGCCTAATTGATGGTGTTTGATTAATTGGGAGAGTACTGCCTGATGAGATGTTTTCGGCTGTGTTAAAAGCATCTGTTGATAGCTTGGGGATTCTAATAATCGTTTTCTTAATAGCATCAACAGCAATGAGAGGCAGCCAATCACAATATAAGCAAGTCGCCAGCTGTGTGGGTGGTGACTAGCGCTCACTAAAACAGCGATTAAGCCACCGACAAACATACCTGCTGAAGAGGCGGTGCCGATCCAGCTCCCTGCAAGCGTCGTCCGTTTGGGGTTATGCTCCATGAGATAAATGGCTGAATTATTGAACTCGCCTGAGATCGCTAAGCTTTGAACTAGCCTAAAAATGAGTAATAAGATAGGAGCCAGTAGGCCAATATGCTGATAGCTGGGGATGCAGCCGATGGCAATTGTCGCCAGGCCGATGAGTAGGGAGCTGATAATCAGTGGGGAGCGGCGGCCATGTTTATCTGCGTAAAGGCCAAATAATAATCCCCCAAGAGGGCGACTTAAATAGGAGATTGCAAATATCGCATAAGTGAGTAATAGCGCGTGAGAGCCTAAGTCTTGAGGAAAGAAAAAGTGACTTAATAGCGTACCTAAATACATATAGAGTGAAAATTCAACCCACTCGATAAAGACGATACTGCTTGCTAATAAAGTAAGCTGATTGTTGCGCATGGTTTTTATTTATCATTGATTGTTAAAGGCTGTATCATAGCGCACTTTATTCAGTTTTGGCTATTTAGTCGGTATCAACGGTTACAGTAAGGCAGGTTCTTTATCAAGTGCATGATAGCTCGCTACACAATTACGGCCTTGTTGTTTTGCATGATATAAGGCTTGATCTGCACGCAGGAAAAATTGCTGTTGTTGATCATAATGGTCGAATTCACAGCTGCCAATGCTGACACTAAGTTTTTCATCGATTTTAAATGAGGTGGCTTGATGAACTGTTTGGCAAATACGTTTGGCCAGTAGGTTGGCACCTTCAAGATCGGTGTTGCGTAAAAGAACAACAAACTCTTCTCCACCGTAACGAAAGACTGTATCAGAGTCCCGGACCAGTTTTTTCAGTAATTTCGCAAGCTGTTGCAAGATCAAATCACCTTGATGATGACCGTATTGGTCATTGATTAATTTAAAGTGATCAATGTCAATTAACAGCATGGTTAGAGGGGAGTCATGGCGTTTGGCATAATTTGTTTCTTGCTCTAAGGCCTTATCGTAAGCGGCTCGATTGCCGGTTTCTGTTAGGTGGTCTTGTAGCGTTGCTTGCAGAGCAAGGTGGTATTGCAGTGCATAGTAGAGTGGAGTCAGCCAAAGTGAGCATAAGGCATCAAGTTCTAACTGGATACCACGACTAAAAGGAGTGTTGTGGCTGAATGTTAGCTCACCGATCGATTCGCTATTGTACTTAAGAGGAACTGAGTAATGAAATTTTTTTTGCTTCGCCTTGTTGGAAAGATAAGTGATATTTTTGATTGTGGTAGGACACACTATCACAAGGGATTGCCTTATGTAAAATTTGGCAAAATGCAGTAAAAGAGTCGATGGGTATTAAGTGATTATAGAGTGTTTGATAGATAAAAAGCTGAGCTTCAAGCTGATTAAAGCCGGGATATAAATTAATTGGCTCTATTTTGATATTGCTCATGTGGTGCATCCCTTCTTAATACTTATTTTTAGCTTAGTTGATTTAAAGGGTCTTAATATGAAATATTAAATTTATACCATTATCAATATTTTGCAGGATAAGTTACAATTACTGTCAAAGACATTAATTATTGGTGAAAATTGAAATATAACTAGATTCATGTGCAGATAATATTGGGTTATTATGCTGAAAAAGGAGTTATGAAAAATTAGGAATTAAGCCAAAGTCGTTGATGATCGTACTATGTATATTATTAGAATTAAAAGAGATTTTTTTCTTTATTGCTGATTAATATCTATACCATATTTCATATAAATATTTTGTATTTTTTCTTTATTTGCCATGGTTTTTTCAAAAGCCTTTTTAAAAGTATTGAATATTGCATCAGGAGTGCTTTTATTAAAAGCAAAATATGCCATGCTGGGCCGTTTGAAACGGTAGACAACTTCAAATTGTTTTGGGTCGTGTCGGCTATTTTTAATCCGCCAAGGCGTAGATGCATCACCATAGACAAATAAATCTGCCTGATCTTTAATTAGGATTTCTGGCATTTTGTTGAATTTTGGTACTTGTTTTAACTTTATCCCAGAGTTTAAAATACGTTGTGCGTGGGAGTCTTTTAGAATACCAACGATACGAAACGATTTTAAATCATTTTGATTATGAATAGTTATTTTTTCCTTTTTAAAGCGTAAACTGAGGTATAGTCTGCTACTATAGGGCCAACCCATTTGAAAAGATCTTCACGCTCTTTTGTTCTAGCAGTAGAAAAGAGCATGTTTGTTAAGTGAGCTTGTTGTGCTAGGTAATAACCGCGGCTCCAAGGGAGTATTTTTATATCATTGAGATTCAGTTTTAACCCCGCGTTGAGGTAGGTTTGCTTTAAAATATCAACAGCAATACCTGTGAGTTGTTGCTTTTTTCCTGCTTTTTTCGTTGTATCTTTATAATTGAAAGGAGGGTATTGCTCAGTGATTATTATGAGCTTTGCAAATGACACTGGGGAATTCACTATGAAAATTAGCACTAACAATAGTGGGTAGATTAATTTGAAGCCAAGTTGCATCTGTTTCTCTTGATGTATTGGGTCATATTGAAAATTTAACTTTTGCAATATCTATGCCAGTTTATTGGCTTGTTTTAAATTTTTAGTGCTTTAATTTTAAATGATTGATATGGAGAATTTAAAATTAAAACGCCAATTTGAAATAAGGTTTTTCTAAGGTTTTTACATTGTTAGTGATTAAATCTATTTTATTATTAAGAAATTTTATAGGAAATTTTGGTTGATATAGTTTTATCTCTAAACTCTCAGCTTAATTAGCTATTGGCATGGTTGTTGCAAACTTCATATATAGAATAGAAATAGACCTAATTTAGGTGGTTAAGTAATTAGCTCAGCAGTTTTTAGAAAAACTGCTCTATGTCGGGCAGTTTTATATTGTTTAAGTATAACAACTCCTTGCTTATGCATTGCATTGCCTGAAGGTGAGCTTGTTCGTCATGGGCAAATTGATTTTAATCGAGCGTCAAATAAAAAATTAATTATCGGCCAATCTTCTGATAAAGCGATTATTGACTGGAATAGCTTTTCAATTGCGCGTGATGAAGAAGTTAATATCCAGATGCAGCATGCGGATCAATGGCTACTAAATCGTGTGACTGGGCCATTTAGTAGCCAAATCCTTGGAACACTCAACAGCAACGGAAAGATTATTCTTAGTAATCAAAGTGGTGTTTACTTTGGTCCTAACGCTTATATTGATACGGCAAGCTTTATCGCATCTACAGGAAGCATTACGAACCAAAACTTCATTAATGATCAACTCTACTTTGATTTTAAATTTCTAAATACATTTTCTAGCATAGAGAATCACGGATTGATTACAGCCGATCAAGGGCTCGTCGCTCTTGTTGCGCCTGCTGTAAGTAATCATGGTACAGTGCGTGCGCGTTTAGGGCAGATTGCATTGGCTTCAGGTGCGGCTGTGACGATTGATTTATATGGCGATAATTTGATTAGTTTTTCTGATGGGACACTTGTTTCAGAGAATATGGCAAAAACTACTTATGATGATCGTGGTAATGTTATTACAGCGGGTATTACTAACACAGGCACTCTTTCTGCGCCAGGCGGTGTTGTGTCACTGACAACAGGTCAAGTTGCCAAGACGATTCGAAATAGTATTAATACAACGGGAATTATTGAAGCAACTGCGATTGAAGATAAAGATGGTTTTATAATTTTAAAAGGCGATAATCAGTCAGATATTACGGTCTCAGGGCAGGTTAACGTAAATAATACGACTAGCACGAATATAGCTTCGGCGGGTGAAGTTCAGATCTTAGGTGATAATATAACAATTAACAATGCAAAAATTACCGCGACAGGAGTAAAAAAAGGGGGTGAAATATACATCGGTGGAGATTATCAAGGAGGTGATAAACTACCCACATCAACATTGACTCATGTCGGCCAAGCAACTCAGATTGATGCTTCAGCCATTAACGAGGGTGATGGTGGTAAAGTGATTCTATGGTCTGATGGTAAAACTCAATTTTCAGGTCATATTGATGCACAAGGAGGTTCTAAACAAGGTAACGGTGGCTTTATTGAAGTTTCAGGAAGAAGAGAGCTAGATTTTACTGGGACTGTTAATTTATTAGCTGACAATGGTAAGTCTGGAACATTATTATTAGATCCAACAAATATTACTATTTCAACGGGGAGTAATACTAATGTAACAGGTTCTACGCCTTTTGAGCCCACATCAACAGGCTCTATTTTAAATGAAACAGCCTTAAATACTGCACTTGCTAGTGGTAATGTTATTGTGCAAACTACCGCAACTGGTGGTGAAGAGGGTGATATTACAGTTAATGCAGATATAAACTGGACGGCAGCGAATACGCTCACTCTTCAAGCACATGACGATATTATTGTTCAAGCGGACGCAACTTTTACAGCAAGTCATGCATCAGCAATATTAAATTTGCGCGCTGATTTAGATGGCTCAGGTGTGAGCAATGGTAATGGAGTTGGCGGTAGTTCAGGAGGCACGGTGACTATTGCTGATAATAATACGATTAATTTATCCGCCGGAGGAGATGTTAATATTTATTATTATGCTTCTGATTATAATTCTCCAACTAATTTTTCAGGAAAAGTTCAAAATGGCAATCTAACATCTTATATGCTCATTGATAATGTGATGGGCCTTGATAATATTGATAGTGCCAGTTCTAGTGCGAATTATGCACTCAGTAAAAATATAGATATGAGCAGTGCCGGGAATTGGACGCCACTTTTTGATGGTGCGAGCTATGATGGCAATTTTGACGGTCAAAATTTCACGATTTCGAACTTAACAGTGAACACCGTTGATTCTGGCGATAATGGCTTATTTAATGCAATCACCTCAGAAGTTAAAAATATACGGATTACTGATGCCTCGATTACAGGAGCGCGTGAGAATGGTATTCTTACGGGCAGCAATGATGGTGGAGTTATTATTAATAGCCATACATCAGGCACTATTGTTCAGTCAGGTAATGTTCTAGTTTTGGATGAGATTTACTTTGGTGGTTTAGCAGGTTCTAATAGTGGCACAATACGCAAATCATCTAGTAGTGCTTTTCTTGATGTAGATGGTGGTTTAGCGGATGGCTACGCTGGTGGGTTGGTTGGCGTTAGCTCTGGTACAATTGAAGACTCGTTTGCCACTGGACGAATCGATGGAACTGATCGGGTGGGAGGTTTAGTCGGGGAAAGTTCGGGAACTGTTCTTCGTTCTTTTTCATTAGGAGAGGTAAATGGATCAACAAATCTCGGTGGTCTGGTTGGCTTTAATAATGGTGGATCTGTAACGAATAGCTATTGGAATACTGAGACATCAGGTCGTGGTAGCTCTTCTGGTGGCACAGGTTTGAGTGATGCTAACTCAAAAATTCAAACAAGTTACACTGGCTTTGATTTTACCGGGAGTGATGCTGTCTGGGCCATACAGGCTAATGATAGCTATCCGTATCAAATTGAAGGCTATGGTAATACCCCCCAATTTATTACGACCAGCACCTCTGGTAGTGGCCAGCTGATTAATTTTGTCACATCAGGTAATAATTCAAATATTACGCGTAGCTTTCAAAATAATGGGGTTTATATTATTGCTCCTGAGGGAACCTATAGTACACCTACCTTAATTTATGTTAACGATGGAGGTAATCAAGGTAACATCGTTTGGCATCCAGAAACATCAGCGCCAGGAGCTTCATTAATAGCAGGGCAAGTGAATGTTGAAGGTGATGCAACCAATGCGATTAAAATCACTGAGTTAGCGACGATGCTCAATGGTGTGTCGGATACTGAAATATTATTATCACGTCAAAGTGCCAGTGAGACTAGGTTAGAGAGCACGAGTATTTTAGCTACAAGTGCGACAACATTATTTGAGTTTGATGGTAAATTATCACGCCAAACTTCAGGAGCTGGAACATTAACTTTTGCAGGGCCTGTTAATATTACAAGTAATAGTGCAGAAATAAATTCTAATAATGCGGTAATTACCTTTGATAATACCATTGATGGCACGTTTAATTTTACTGCCAATGCAGGTACAAATGCAATTACTGTTAATAAAGCTGTGGGAAATACAACAGCGTTAGGTAATTTATCTTTAACAGGCGATGCCGGAATTACTGTAGATACAACAACGATTAAAACCAATCAAATTGATTTTAATGATGCAGTGAATTTAACAGAAGCTTTAACAATAACCGTTAATGGTGCTAATAGTGCGAATATTAATGCAGGAATGACGGGAGCTAAAAGCCTCGTTATAAACTCATCTGTGGGTGAGGTGACTTTTGCAGGTACAACCAATATTACTAATTTAGATATTAATACGGCAAACAAGATCAATTTATCAGGCGCTATTACAACGAGTAGTGGCGTATTAACTTTTGGTCAGCCAGTAGTTTTAACGGGTCATACGACTTTAACATCAGTAGGTAACCAGCTCACATTTTCTTCTACAGTGGATGGAACTGTTGATGGCGCTCAGAACCTAACAATAAGTGCAGGAACAAACTTTAGGTTTAATAACAAGGTGGGTAGTAATACACGCTTAGGTAAATTAGATGTGACTGCCGGTCCTAGTGATATTGATATTAGCACTGATACGGTAAATGCCTCGCAAATGGACTTTAATAGTTCTGTCTCTATTTTGGACGATACAGTATTAAATTCAAATGGCAATGCAATTAATTTTGATAGCACTATTGATGGTGCAAATAACTTGACTTTAAACGCAGGGGCTGGCGCTGTTACGTTAAGTGATCAGATAGGCAGTTCAACAGCATTAAAAACACTCAATATTACTGGCAGCGCGATTAATGCCAATAATAATATTACGGCGAACCAAATGACTTTTAGCGGCCCTGTCGCAACGCCTTCAGGAACTTTTGCTTATAACTCTAATAGTAATAATATTGACTTTACGAATACATTAACGGGTACGGATACGAATTTAATTTTAAATGCTGGGGCCGGTGGGGTTATTATCTTTAGTAATGCTGTAAGCTTAGAATCTTTAAATGTAACAGCCAGTTTAAGCAATACGGTTACTAATAATATTACGACAGATACCGGAGGAATTACCTTTGCAAGCCCAGTTAACTTGACTGGAAATAGTATATTTAACTCGAATAATAGTGCGATTAGTCTTGATACGGTTGATGGGACGAAAACATTTACACTGAATGCTGGAACCAGCACGGTGGCATTGAATGATACACTAGGTAATAGCTCAGCTTTAGGTAACCTTTCGATTAATGCAGATGCTGGAATTACCATTAATACCAGTACGATTAAAGCCAATCAAATTGACTTTTTGGATGCGGTTACTTTAAGCGCCGATGCAGCAATTACTGCAAATAATGGTAATAAAATTAATATTAGCAATGGTATTACTGGCGCTGCGAATACGCTTACACTGTCTGGAACCGATGAAATTACCCTCTCTGGTACTAGCACGATTAAAACATTAACGATTTCAGGTACGCCGACTCAGATTAATTTGGCAGGGGCATTAACGACGAATACCGGAGCATTAAGCTTTGCTCAACCTTTAAATTTAACTGCCGTATCAAGCTTAACCTCAACAAATAATCCAATTAGCCTTAATACTGTTGATGGCACATTTAATTTTACAATTGATGCTGGGACGAGTACAGCGGCATTGAACAACACCTTAGGTAATACTGCAGCATTAGGTAATTTCTCTATTAGTGGCGATGCAGGGATTACGATTAATACCAGCACAATTAAAGCAAATCAAATTGACTTTTTGGATGCTGCGATACTGTCTGTTGATTCAACACTAACCGCCAATGGTAACAATACATTAAAACTAAATGGCATCACTGGCACAACAAAAACACTGACGTTAAACTCTGGCACAGGTGAAATAACCCTGGCGGGCACCAGTGATATTAATACCTTATCGATTACCAGTGCTCCTACTAAAATTAATTTAGGTGGTGCATTGACGACGCACACGGGCGCATTGACTTTCGCTCAGCCCTTAAATTTGATTACTGGTGCATCGAGCTTAACATCAACGAATAACCCGATTAATATGAATAGCACGGTCGATGGGGCTCAGGAATTAACGATAGATGCCGGGACGAGTACCGTTGCACTCAATAATACTTTGGGAACGAGTACACGCCTAGGCGCTCTGGATATTACCGGCACCGCTGGAATCACCCTGAATACAACCAGCATAAAAGCGGCTCAAATTGATTTAAACAGCCCGGTGACACTTGCAGCAACAGCAACGCTAGATTCAAATGGGAATGCAATTAATCTTGATGATACTGTGAATGCAACAGCGGCCGGGATGCAAGGTTTAACGCTGTCTGGGGGGGCAGGTGCAGTGACGTTAACAGGCGCACTGGGAAATACCACTCGTTTGGGAACTTTGAGTGTGACTGGCAGTGCCATTAATGCGAATAATAATATTACGGCCAACCAGGTGACTTTCACCGGACCGGTAGTGACCGCAGCAGGGACATTTACCTATGATTCGAACAGCAATAATATTGATTTTACCAATACCCTGACGGGCACCGATACCAATTTAGTGCTGAATGCGGGGGCCGGTGGCGATGTGACGTTTGGTAATATTGTCAATCTTGAGTCGCTGAATGCGACTGCCAGTTTAGCGAATGTGGCGAATAATATTACGACGGATACGGGGGGGTATTGTTTTCTCTAGCCCAGTGGCTTTAACCGGTAGCAGTATTTTTAATTCCAATGGCAATGCGATTACCCTGAATGACACGGTGAATGGCACGCAGAATTTAACCTTAAACGCGGGTTCTGGCGCAGTGACCTTAAGCTCAACATTAGGAAATAGCAATCGTTTAGGCGTGTTAAGTATCACTGGCAGTGCCATTAATGCAAATAATAATATTACGGCCAACCAGATGACCTTCACCGGACCGGTAGTGACCGCAGCAGGGACATTTACCTATGATTCGAACAGTAATAATATCGACTTTACCAATACCCTGACAGGGGCGGATACCAATTTGATTCTAAATGCTGGTGCAGGCGGTGATGTTACGTTTGCCAATGCGGTGAGTCTTGAGTCATTAAACACGAGCGCCAATCTAGCGAATGTGGGCAGTAATATTACGACAGATAGCGGCGGCATTACATTTTCGAGTCCGGTGACATTGACAGGTAATAGTACATTTAATTCGACCAATAGTCCGATTGTGCTTGATGCGGTGAATGGAACGAAAACGTTTACACTGAATGCTGGGACGAGTACCGTGGCACTGAATAATCCTATAGGGGCGAGTACACGTTTAGGCGCTTTAGATATTACCGGCTCTGCTGGTATTACGATTAATACTGCAAGCATTAAAGCAGCTCAAATGGATATGAATAGCCCGGTGACGCTCGCGGCAACAACGACGCTAGATTCAAACGGGAATGCAATTAATCTTGATGATACTGTGAATGCAACCGCGGCCGGGGTGCAAGGTTTAACGCTGTCTGGGGGGGCAGGTGCAGTGACGTTAACAGGCGCACTGGGGAATTGCCACTCGTTTGGGAGCTTTGAGTGTGACTGGCAGTGCCATTAATGCGAATAATAATATTACGGCCAACCAAATGACCTTCACCGGGCCGGTAGCGACCGCAGCAGGAACATTTACTTATAATTC
>NZ_MDTU01000001.1:960647-967915 GCF_001720395.1 Piscirickettsia litoralis | reverse complement strand
CGCGGCAACAACGACGCTAGATTCAAACGGGAATGCAATTAATCTTGATGATACTGTGAATGCAACCGCGGCCGGGGTGCAAGGTTTAACGCTGTCTGGGGGGGCAGGTGCAGTGACGTTAACAGGCGCACTGGGGAATTGCCACTCGTTTGGGAGCTTTGAGTGTGACTGGCAGTGCCATTAATGCGAATAATAATATTACGGCCAACCAAATGACCTTCACCGGGCCGGTAGCGACCGCAGCAGGAACATTTACTTATAATTCTAATGGAAATAATATGGGTTTTTCTAATAATTTAACGGGAGGAAGTACGAACTTAACGCTTAATGCGGGTGCGGGGACACTAACTTTAGGTGGCGTTACAACACTTAATTCACTCAGTATCACATCGAATGCAAATAATATTGCGAATAATATTACAACAACAATAGGTGGTATTATATTTACTAACCCCGTTACATTAACGGGTAATAGTGTATTTACTTCAACAGGGAACCCCATTAACTTGGATACAGTTGATGGTACTCAGGCGTTTACGATTGATGCTGGAGCGAGTACAGTTGCACTCAATGATAAATTAGGGGATTCAACGCGTTTAGGTAATTTTGCTGTGACCGGGGCTGGTGGTATTACTATTAATACTGATACAATAAAAGCTGCACAGATTGACTTAAACAACCCCGTAACATTAACTGCGGGGGTAACTCTTGATTCAAATTCAAATCCAATTAACTTTGAAAATACAGTCAACGGTACTCAGGCTTTAACAATTAATGCGGGTGCAAGCACAGCGACAATCAAAAATCAATTGGGGAACACAGCAAGAATTGGAACTCTGGGTATTACCGGCAATAGTATTGTGATTAACAATAATATTACGGCCAACCAGATGACCTTCACCGGGCCGGTAGTGACCGCAGCAGGGACATTTACCTATGATTCGAACAGTAATAATATCGGCTTTACGAATACCCTGACAGGGGCGGATACCAATTTGATTCTAAATGCTGGTGCAGGCGGTGATGTTACGTTTGCCAATGCAGTGAGTCTTGAGTCATTAAATACGAGCGCCAATCTAGCGAATGTCGGCAATAATATTACGACAGATAGCGGAGGTATTACATTTTCGAGTCCAGTGACATTGACAGGTAATAGTACATTTAATTCGACCAATAGCGCGATTGTGCTTGATGCGGTGGATGGAACGAAAACGTTTACACTAAATGCAGGGACGAGTACCGTAGCACTGAATAACCCTATAGGGGCGAGTACACGTTTAGGTGCTTTAGATATTACCGGTTCTGCTGGTATTACAATTAATACTGCAAGTATTAAAGCCGCCCAAATGGATATGAATAGCCCGGTGACGCTCGCAGCAACAACGACGTTGGATTCAAACGGGAATGCAATTAATCTTGATGATGCTGTGAATGCAACAGCAGCCGGGATGCAAGGTTTAACGCTGTCTGGGGGGGCAGGTGCAGTGACGTTAACAGGTGCACTGGGGAATGTCACTCGTTTGGGAGCTTTGAGTGTGACTGGCAGTGCGATTAATGCGAATAATAATATTACGGCAAACCAGATGACCTTCACTGGGCCGGTAGCGACCGCAGCAGGGACATTTACCTATGATTCGAATAGTAATAATATCGACTTTGCTAATACCCTGACAGGGGTGGATACCAATTTGATTCTAAATGCCGGTGCAGGCGGTGATGTTACGTTTGCCAATGCAGTGAGTCTTGAGTCATTAAACACGAGCGCAAATCTAGCGAATGTCGGCAATAATATTACGACAGATAGCGGCGGCATTACATTTTCGAGTCCGATTGTCTTAACAGGCTCGAGTGTTTTTGATTCTAATAGCAATACGTTGACGCTTAATAATACGGTTGATGCTACAACGGCAAATGTTGAGTCGCTCACATTGACTGCAACCGGGGGAGCAGTCACCATTGCAGGGGCGGTAGGCGCTGGAACAAAATTAAATACATTGACGGTGAATAGCTCGACATTAAATCTGCAAAATACTTTGAATGCGACGACTGAGTCTACAACGGCTTCGACGATTAATGTGTCTGGAAGTGGCAGTATTCTTGAAGCAGATAGTTTAACCACAGCCAATGATACGATCAATATCACCGCAGGGACGTATAATGAGAATATTGATTTTTCCAATAATAGCTTAACGGTAATAACGAATGGTGGCACAGTGAATGTCGATAAACTGACTATTTCGAACCCGTTGACGTTAGCAGGAACAATTACATCAACGAATGATATTGATGTTAATGAAGCAGTGACTTTATCAGCTGCAACAATACTGACTGGTGCAAATATTAATATTACCAACGCAAATGCGAAATTTGATGGCAACCAAGACTTAACTTTATCTTCGACAGGAACAATCGATATCCAACAGGCCTTAGGGGCAGGCACAGCATTAGGAGCTTTTACAAGTTCAGGGTCAGGTTCAACACAGCTTGGTGCAAATATTTCAGCACAAGGAGGAACGATCACCTTTAATACTCCTGTCGTCTTAACAGCCGATACGACACACACGGATAGTGGCGCAACAGGGATTCAATTTAATGATACTGTCAATGGAACACAAGATTTAACTTTAATAACAAGCCATGCTGCAAGTACAATTAGTTTTGCGAGCTTTGTTGGTAATACGAGTGCACTAGATACCCTTACCATTAATAGTGCAGGTGCAATACAGGGTTCTGGGCTGACTAAAGCCGTTAAGGCTGCAACAATTGATATTACAGCAGTGAGCGAGAGTGGCTCTGGAATGAAGCTTGATGCTGCAGATGTTAAGGTTAATATTACTCAAAATTATACAAAATTTGATATTATTGCGAGTAATAGTTTGCAGTTAGGTGGCCAAAATGGTGCTTCAATTACAGGAGTCGTACAAAATGCGAGTAATGATGCTGCAGTAACCAAGGTTGGTGCTTTGTTGGGGGGCGCGACAGGAACGTTTTTAATCAATAATTGTACTATTAATGTTGGAGGTGGCGGAGTATGCCCAGCGCCGCCAACCCCACCAACGCCTCCACCTCCAGAGCCTCCACCGTTACCTCCAGAACCCCCTATGCCTGTTTTGCCATTTGTTGATAAAAACTTAATCGATCAAACTTCTCCAGTAAGAACAAAAATTGAAATTAATGATAGTGTTTCACAAGAGCAAAGCCAGGTAAGAGGAAGGCAAATTGAAAAAAATAAAAAATTAGAACAGGGTAGTATACAAGAGGAAAAGTTAATTGAAAAATAAGCTTTTCACAGTTTATTTGTGAAGTGGATATTTCTAAAAAGTTAGAATTGCTCTATGAGATAAAGCAGCAGTACTGCAATGACTAATATGATGGTCTGAATGAGGATAAATTAGAATCGGCCAACCAGAGAGAAAAAGACACGTGGGTCATAGCTATGGTTTAACGTTGATAGGGTGAGAGGTTTTGCTATTTCTAGTGTGCCATAAAAATTATTTTTTAAGAATACGCGAAGCCCTACCCCTGCGGAGCTTGCTGACATACGGCCTCCATTATCTTGAAATTCAATAGGACGATTTTGCGGATTAACAACCCAAAGAGCGCCAATGTCATAAAATAAATAAGGTTGTAGTAAAGAGATACTGGAATGCGGCTTTTTTATATCATAGCGGCTTTCTAGGCTTAACATTACTCCTCGATCCCCTGTGATACGAGATGAGTCATAGGCTCGTCCATATGAGGGGCCACCAAAGCCTGCTTCTGCGGTTGCAGGTAATTGACTAAAAGCATATGTGGTTTTTAATGAGCCTTGTAACGAGGTTAAAGAGCTAAGCGGATATAGTTGAGTCGCTGCTATATCAACACGGGTAAAATGATAATCGACGCCTATCCGTGATGAATCTGGATTATTATTATGGCTTGATCCAAATAATGGCAACCCTTGTGAGACTGATGCAGTCAGATTACTTTGGCCTAATGAAGAATTTTTTTTAAAAGAAGTTCCTAGTGTTAATGTTCTGACATTATCTTGGTTTTGTTGATTGGTCGATTCGATGTTGTTTATACTGTTTTGAGCATTGAATTCTAGAAAAACTCGCCACTGTTGCCTGCGTAGTAAAAGCAATGGGTAATCAAGTTTAATACTAAGTGCTTCACTTTTACCATGGATGTTTAAATCACTAAGGCTTGCATTAGGTTTAGTGACTATGACTGAGCCATTGATAGTAAGGCTTAATCCTTGGTCATTTAAAAAGCGCAAATATGAGAGTTGTCCATAGCTCATTTCATGATAATTGGGCATGGCTGCTGAGAGCTGTAGGCTGAGCTGGTCTGAACCAACGATGCGAGCCAGGGAGCGCCAAGCGCGGGGTGAGTATTCCGAGGTAGGCTCGGATTTTTAGCAGAGCGGAGTGACGTAGGGCCTTTAGGTCCGGAGTCGGCGGAACGAGTGTCTAAAAATCTATACGAGCCGTAGAGTCATCTGAGAGCGAGATGCGGAGTGTGCCGAATTAAGGCACGGAGCGTCTCGTGACGGGGACGGCCGAGGCATTATAGTCGTCGCGTTTTGCGAGGCGATTTTGCACCATGGAAGTGCAAAATACCTACCGAGGTAGCGACGCTTCCGAAATGGAATTAATAGAACTACCGAAAATGACTTGTGTCGGGCCAATAAACTCGGTGCCTCGATTATTTACGACAAAGTAACTGTTATGACGATTAAATTTAGACTGTAGTGTGAGTTGTGAGCCTCCCGGAGTGTTTGGATCAGGTGAAATAGTGGAAGAGATTGTTTGGCCAGGCAGTTCATTCATTAGTAAAATATTTTCCTCTAATGTTTTTATTTTTAATGGTATGGATTGCGTTATTTTACTGCTTAACTGATTAATTAACACCTGATTGTGGCCTGTGTCGTCAGTGACTTTTACATCGCTAATATATCCTTCGATAATTTTTAATATAACAGGAGTGCTACACTTTTTCTTACACAGCCTCTGGGGTGGGATAAAAGCATAAGATAGTAAATATCCCTGTTTGTAATAAAGTAAATTAATTTCATTTTTAAATCTATATAGATCATAAAGAGATATTTTTTTCATTAATATATTTTTTATAAATAGGTTTTATTTTTTTATATTTAAAATGGTTTTCCCTTCAATGACAAGACCGGGGAAGAAGAACTTAACTTTTTTGTAGCTTTCAGGAATGTTAAACTTGTTTTCAGTGACGTTATGAGAATAAGATACACTGGCCTTTTGATGTTCTTGACTTAACTGTTGCTGAATAAGCGCAGGATTGATGGCATCTATTGCTTCTTGAGACCAGCTTGATAAAGAAATTATGCTGATTGATAAGAAAATAATAATAAAAAAGTATTTCAAATTAGTCGCTTGCTGTATTTATAAATTAATATACTCATATAAAATATATTGTTTAAATGTTAGATTTTTCTAGTTAAGTCGGCTTGCTTTGCAATGCTGTGATCTTAACCTTATGTTTTAATTGTGAAAATAATTAATAGCTGGCTGTGACTTTAACCCGATTTACAAAAGAGTGCTTAGAGGTAGGGAAATTCAAGCATCATGGTGCTATGGTAACAAAAGGAGCTATTTATTATTAGTTGCTCATAGTCGCTCGCAATTGAAGAGATAGCAGCTTAAGTTATCGAAGGATATTGTAAAAGTAAGACGGTTTTATGGAATAACATTGAATGTGTATGTGAGTTATTATGGCTAGACAATATATGATGTTAAGTGTTGATGATTCTTTGACTATACATACAATCACTAAGAACATATTTTTTGGAAGTGAATTTATTATTGCTGATACTGCTCATGATGGCGAGGAGGCTTTGGAAAAATATAAAAAATTCACCCTGATTTTGTTTTACTTGATATTGTCATGCCCAATTCTTGCGGTATTACAGCACTGACAAATATTATGGATTACGATCCACACGCTAATGTTGTGATGGCTACGTCTATTGAGCATGCTGTTGAAGACGCTTTAAGGATAGGTGCCAAGGGGTATCTAATGAAGCCTTTCAAATCCGATGAAATATTAGCAGTATTGCGAGCGCTTGTTAAACAAGGTGTTTGTGAAACTAAGCGCCGTTCTTCTCTATAGTTGCCGTCATTTAACCTTAATTTGGCACTCTTAAGCTCGAGGTTCTGGGCCAGGTTGGATTTACTCTAGATTGCGACCTGGCAGAGGTAGTGGTTGAGGTTCAAGCGTTTAAAGCCTCGACGGTAGCAACTTTTGATATAGCGAATAATTTCTTTTTGAGCCGAACTGAGTCCAACCTGGAGGGGAAATTGAAATTGAGTCTTGTGATCACGGAAGATAAGTTGTTCTTTTTTAGCAAAAATTCTGACTTTTGAGTGATAGTTGAAAATTCGACCTTGAAATGATATGCGCACGATTTTCTCCTCTTGTTCACTAGCCTATTGACTATATAAGGCAATATACATGATATTCAATGGTTGGAGCGTTAATGAAAAGTAAATTTACGTTTATTGTAATGCAAAAATAAGAGGAACAATGAGCTATTAGGTCGTAAAGTTGGATAGCTCGGTGCTTTCATATATTATTTAAGTAGGATGCAAGAGGGCATGGGAGGCCATCATGAAACGGATTCTTTTATTTCTATGCGCAGTTGGTATGAGTGTAACTGCGTATACAAATGAGAAAGCGAGTTGTCAGCAGTTTCTCAAATACGGTAACCCTGGTGGGGTTGATCAATACCTTTGTCGAGAAGGCTATGTTGTTGGTTATAACTATGCGACGAAGCAGCCGCGTTGGGTCGCTTATCGCTTAACGCGATCATCAATTTCACATGCATTTTTGAAAAAAAGAAAAACTCCATGCTGATGATGATATTCCTGTTTCATTTCGCGTAACACCTCAAGATTACTCAGCTTCTGGCTATGGTTATGTACAGTTTGCGCCTCAAGCATCGATTGATTTCAATGCGACCTCTCTAAAGCAATCCTTTCTTCTTTCGAACACTAGCCCTCAAAACTCTCAATTGAGCCGTTTAGCTTGGCGTAAATTAGAAAAAGATGTGCGTAATTGGACAAGCCGTTACGGTGAAGTTTATGTTTACACCGGACCAACATTCGATGGCGATTATTTAAAGAAAATAGGGGATGGTGTTTTTGTCCCCACTGGTTTTTTTAAAATTATTTACGCGCCAAAACAGGAAAAGGCACTTGCATTTTGGGTGCCTAATAAAAAAATACACGCTCGCAAAATTGGGTTATATTTAACAA
>NZ_MDTU01000001.1:952640-960067 GCF_001720395.1 Piscirickettsia litoralis | reverse complement strand
AATAGCTCTATTCAAGATCATATTAAAATTGCACATGGTAAATTATGGCCAATTTATAATTAGTTGAATTATTATGAGGCTGATTTTTAGTTTTTCATTATTATTGAGTGCTCTATTAGCAAGTATTTTGTGGGTAGGAATTGATCGTGTTTATCATCATTTTCAACCGATAAAATTAGAAAAAAAACAAATAATAAAATCTTGAACTTGCTTTTACTTGTTGCCTTTTAGGGTGAGAGTAGGTGATAATCAAGTTTTAAAAGGAGAGGATCGTATGGGAAAAACTGAACTTGTCGAAACAATTCACGAAAAAGCGGATATCAGTAAAAAAGCAGCAGGTCGTCTTGTTGATATTATGCTTGAGAGTATCGAGGATGCTTTGAAAGAAGGGGAGAGTGTTGACCTAAAAGGATTTGGTAAGTTTGAAATGAAACAACGTGCGGCTCGTGTAGGTCGTAATCCGCGTACGGGTGAAGAGATTGAAATTCCTGCAGCGACTGTGCCGGTGTTTAAACCGTCGAAGGCTTTAAAGGCTGCTGTAGGCAAAGAAATTGAAGAGTTAGTTTAATCTGAGTTCCCTTTGACTTTACCCCTGCAGTAAATATCTTGCTGCAGGTGGATTATTTTCAGAATATTTTAGTTAGTTTTACAACGCCTTTAATAGCACTTGTTGCTGTAGCCACTGTATGGCAATGATCGCAATTGAATTGCGAATAGTGCCTTGCTTTAATAGTTCAAAGCATTCATCAAAGCTGATAATGTGGCGCTTAATATCTTCTTGTTCAGTACTCAAGCCATACACTGCTTCTTTGGGACAGTTTTTTAGATCAGCGGTGGCTGAGAATAAGTGAACTTGCTCGCTGATACCGCCAGGACTGGTATAAAAGGATTGGATAAAATTGAGGCTATCAAGTGTGTTCAGCCCTGTTTCTTCATGTATTTCCCGGCGAGCGACGCTCTCGTGGCTTTCACCCGTTTCGATTAAGCCGGCGACGATTTCAAATAACCAAGGGGTTTTGGGGTCATTAAGTGCGCCGACCCTAAACTGCTCGAGTAAAACGATAAGCTTTTCATTAGGGTCATAGACAATAGCAGCGACTGCATCGCGGCGCGTCATCACTTCACGCTCGACAGAGTTTAGCGTCGAGCCATCAAAGGTTTTATGACGGATGTGGTATTTTTTTATGGGCAAAAAACCGGTATATAATTCTTTTTCTTTAAGGATTTGAGCATCTTTATTTAGGAAGGTAACATGTTTTGGCATGAGTTTTGTTGGGGTAAATATTTAATGAGGGTTTATTTAAAAATAAGCGAGTGTAACCTAATATGCCATACTCGCTTAATTTTTAGTCTAATCGAATCGAAACGGTGAAACCGCTAGGTCGGAGAACTAGAATAAGTGCTCGACTGCAGCGCGTTCTTCAAGAAGCTCTTGAGTAACAGCCTCGATGCGTTTTTTACTAAAATCACTCCATTCTAGACCTTGAACGATTTCATAGTCGCCATTTTTGCAGCGACATGGGAAACCATAAATTAAGCCTTCTGGTGTGCCATAAGAGCCATCAGAAACAACGCCCATGCTGACCCAGTCATCGCCTTCAGTACCGGCGACCCAATCATGAATATGATCAATGGCCGCATTAGCCGCACTGGCGGCACTGGATAATCCACGCGCTTCAATAATCGCAGCACCACGTTTTTGAACTGTTGGGATAAAGTCGTTTTCAATCCAGTTTTGGTCTACTTGATCGCTGATGGCTTTACCATCAACCGTTGCTTCGAAAACATCTGGGTATTGCATAGCAGAATGGTTACCCCAGATTGTCATCTTTTTAATTGCTGTGGTCGGTGCACCGATTTTCTCAGAGATTTGCGAAAGTGCACGATTGTGATCTAGGCGCATCATCGCATGAATATTGCGAGGATCGAGCTTAGGTGCGTTTTTCTGCGTGATAAGTGCATTGGTGTTTGCCGGGTTGCCGACGATTAATACTTTAACATTAGGGTTAGCGTGGTCATTGAGTGCTTTACCCTGGGCGGAGAAGATTGCTGCGTTGGCTTCGAGTAGATCGGCGCGCTCCATGCCTTTGCTGCGTGGGCGAGCGCCAACGAGTAGGGCATAGTCTGCATCTTTAAAAGCAACATTTGGATCAGATGAAACTGTAATGTCATGCAATGCTGGAAAAGCACAGTCACGCAATTCCATCACAACGCCTTCAACGGCCTTGAGCGCTTGTGGTAACTCAAGCAGTTGCAATATAACCGGTTGGTCTTTCCCTAACATTTCTCCTGAAGCAATGCGAAAAAGTAGCGCATAACCGATTTGGCCAGCAGCGCCAGTGACTGCAACACGAACAGGTGCTTTCATTATAATCCCCTTAATTCACCATTGTTATTATCTTCTATTATATGCTGCATTGCACAGCAAGCCAATAAAAGAGAGTTTATGATTTTTGTAACCAGCTGTTAATTTTCTTTAAGTCTTGAATCGATAGTGAGCCTGTATCTGCCTTTAGGTTTAAAGTATCAATAATGTATTGATATTTTTGTTGGGCATAGGATGAGCGGCTATCGAAAAGTTTTTGCTGTGCATCGAGTACGTTAACGATGGTTTCTGTGCCGACAGCATAACCTGCTTGGAATGATTTTAATGAGCTCTCACTCGAGATCACCGCTTGTTTATAGGCTTTTACTGTATCGATACCGGCAACAACGCTAAGAAAATCTTGGCGTGTTTGTGTTGTGGTGTCTCGCTCAGTTTTAACATAATTGCTTGTTGTGGCTTCGGCATTGTAGTCAGCTTGCTTGTAGGTTGCATAATCTGATCCACCTTGGAAAATATTCCAAGTCGCTGAGAGTTGCCCCGTTTGGGTTAAACTGCTTTGTGCACCAGGTGCACTGGCATTAGAGGCGGCCCGAG
This sequence comes from Piscirickettsia litoralis, assembly GCF_001720395.1. NCBI lineage: Bacteria > Pseudomonadati > Pseudomonadota > Gammaproteobacteria > Thiotrichales > Piscirickettsiaceae > Piscirickettsia > Piscirickettsia litoralis. Next base: position 957,147 of record NZ_MDTU01000001.1, on the reverse strand, counting down.
TATAGGCGGCTGTGCCATCGATGGTCGGAATAAAGGCACCTGCAGCGACTCCTACTGCATCATCGCCTGCTTCTTTGCTATAGCGTGCGCTGGCGAGGGCTGGGTTGCCTTTTAGGGCGGCAGCGACCCAAGCATTGATGTTATCGGGCGTTGGTTTAGTCAGCGGAATATCATCACTCATAGGCATGAGGTTTTTTTGCACTACACCGGTAATTTCTGCCAAGGCTTCTTGATTATTGGCTACGGTGTTCTCGGCTTGAACACGCGTTGCTATCGCTGATTCGTAGCTAGCACGTGTAGTTTGCACATCGGTGATAGCGACTAAACCGACATTAAAGCGCTGTTGAGATTGTTTTAATGTTTCTGCAAGAGCATCTTCATTCGCTTGAGCGGCCTTTAATTCATCTTCTGCTTGCAAAACATCAAGGTAAGCCTGAGCAACACGCAGGATTAAGCTTTGTTTGGCGCTTTCATAATCAGCTGCGGCCCCAGCGACCTGCGGGTAGGTCTGAGCCAGCGTTTTCCAGTTGGTGTAACTGAAAATAGACTGAGTGAGTGTCAGGCTATAACCATGAGAGTTAAAGCGGTCAGGGCTGCTTGGGCTTTGGCGGTTCCCTTGAGTGTTCGCAGCACCAACAATTTGTGGCAACAGCGCTGCACGGGCAATAGGAGTGAGCTCTTCTTGTGCTTTATAAGTCGCAGCTGCCGCTTTAAGTGTTGGATCTTTTTCAAGCGCTTGGTTATACGCCGTGATTAAATTGACGGCGACACTTTGTTGTGGGTGAGTTTTGCTCTGTACTTTGTTCTGTGTTTTTGTGGTTGCTTTAGCAGGAGCCGTTTGCGCTTTTGTTTTTGACGTTGCATCTGCTGCAAAAGCATTGACGGTGATAAGGGCGCTAACAAGGATTGCGCCCGTGCAAATGGTTTTGCACATGCTGTGGTTTTCCTTCTTAATCATCATTAAAAAACAAATGGATTGGTTGTTTGCTCTTGAGTGAGCGGCTTAATCTGTGTATTAAATAGAGATTTACTAATAAAGTGTTGCTTTGATTTACGAGTGATAAGTGTTGCTGTCATTGCCGCTTTTGTGCCGATAATTGCAAAAAGACGTCCGCCGACACTTAAGCGATTCTTGAGTTTTTCAGGAACTTTAGGCACTGAACCTCCTAAAATAATCACATCGTAGTTTTCTTCGCTAGGCCAGTCTTGCTCACCATAGCCTTGTTCAAAGCTAACATTACTGATTAATAGTTTTTTTAGATTATTATCTGCCAGCTTGATCATTTTCTCATCGATATCGATGCTGGTGACATGTTTGGCTTGTTTGGCAATGAGCGTCGTAAGATAACCGCTTCCCGTTCCTACTTCTAAAGCAATATCCGTCGACTTAATCTGTACTGCCTGCAGGATATGTCCTTCAATTTTAGGGGAGGGCATTACATGGCCATTATCCAGTGGAATATCAGTATCTGCATAGGCAAGATTATGGTATTGGCTAGGGACAAACTGCTCTCGAGCCACTGATTCCATTAGGCGTAGTACCTTATCATCGAGGACATCCCAAGTACGTAGCTGCTGTTTAATCATGTTGGTTCGTGCGGTTTCTAAGTTCATCGTCTAGACCCATTTTTCGTTATCTGTTCTTTTGCTACACGTTATTATACATCGTATTTGAAATAGGCAAAGGGTTGGTGGTCTTTTGTGCTATGATCACAACGAATAAGGAGTGAGACATGCGGCGTATTTGTTATATTCATGGCTTTAATAGTGGGCCAGAAAGTATGAAGGCACAAGCGGTTAGACACTATTTTGAGGGTAAAACTGAGGTGATTATCCCAAGATTACAGGTTTCAGCTGTAGCGGCGATAGAGCAATTAATGGCGTTATGTGGAGAGGATGGCAGTGATCTTGCGTTCATCGGTAGCTCTTTAGGCGGTTTTTATGCGCTTTACCTCGCTGAATATTATCAATGCCCGGCGGTTTTAGTGAACCCATTGATGAACCCTAAAAAACTACCAGCAAGGCATTATCGGTGAACATGTTAATCCCTATAGTCATGAGAAAGTAAAGATAACAGAAGATGAAATCACCCAGAGTTTCCGTTATATTTGCTCTGAAATTAAAGATAGCGAGCGTTATTTAGTGCTTTTGCAAGAAGATGATGAAGTACTCGACTATCGCGATGCTAAGGCTTTTTTCCCAAGCGAAGTTTGCCATATTTCTCGTGGAGGTGGACATACTTACACAGATTTTGCTGATAGACTGCCTGACATTGAGCAGCATATTCAGCAATAAAGTAATATAAGATAATCTAGTATATAGATCGTTTAGAGTGACAGATAAAAATAAAAGTGATAAAGCAATGACAAAAAATAATCAATACAATGCGGATGCAATTGAAGTGTTAACCGGCTTAGAGCCGGTGAAGCGTCGCCCGGGCATGTATACCGACACGGTACGCCCGAACCACTTAGGGCAAGAGGTCATTGATAATAGTGTTGATGAGGCGATGGCAGGGTTTGCAAGTCAATTACATGTTATTTTGCATGAAGATCACTCATTAGAAGTAATAGACAATGGTCGAGGCATGCCGGTTGATATTCACCCTGAGCGTAAGGTTTCAGGGGTTGAATTGATCTTGACCAAACTTCATGCAGGTGGGAAGTTCTCAAATAAAAACTATCGCTTCTCAGGCGGCTTGCATGGGGTGGGTGTTTCAGTTGTGAATGCGTTGTCTAAGCGCGTTGAAATTGAGATTAAGCGTGGCGGTAAGCTGTATCAAATTGCCTTCGAACATGGCGATAAAGTTGAAGATTTAACGATTACGGGCAAAGCAGCCAAGAAAGAAACAGGGACAAGGTTACGCTTTTGGCCGGATGCCAGTTACTTTGATTCAGAGCAGTTTTCTATCATTCGCTTAAAACATACATTGCGGGCTAAAGCTGTACTCTGTCCAGGTCTTAACGTTATTTTTGAAAATCGCAGTGGTGATGAGCGTTTTGAATGGCATTATGCCGCAGGCTTAGTGGATTATTTAAAAGGTGCGGTTAACGAGTATGACCCAGTGCCAAAATCACCTTTTGAAGGTGCCTTTGCTGCAGAGGCTGAAACAGTCGATTGGGCCATTGCTTGGCTGCCAGAGACGACTGGGGTGATGGCAGAAAGCTATGTGAACTTAATTCCCACCGCGCAAGGTGGCACGCATGTTAATGGCTTAAGGTTAGGTTTGTTTGAAGGCATGCGAGATTTTTGTGAGTTACACCAGTTATTACCGCGCGCGGTGAAATTAACGGCCGATGATGTATGGGAACATTGTGCTTATGTTTTATCGGTGAAAATGCAAGAGCCGCAATTTTCAGGTCAAACTAAAGAGCGGCTTTCATCCAGGCAATGTGCAGCCTTTGTTTCTGGTGTCGTTAAAGATGCGTTTACGTTATGGCTAAATCAAGACATAGAGCAAAGCAAAGCGATTGCTGAAATCGTTATTCGCAATGCGCAAAAACGGGTGCAAGCGAGTAAAAAAGTCGTTCGTAAGCGTATTACTCAAGGCCCTCAACTGCCGGGAAAATTAGCAGATTGCGTCAGCCAAGATGTCGAGCGTGGTGAGCTGTTCTTAGTTGAGGGGGATTCGGCGGGAGGTTCGGCCAAGCAGGCGCGTGATCGTGATTATCAAGCAGTGATGCCGCTGCGTGGAAAAATCTTAAACACTTGGGAAGTGGCTTCAGAGCAAGTATTAGCTTCTCAAGAAGTGCATGATATCGCTGTTGCTTTAGGTGTTGACCCAGGGCAGCAAGATTTAAGTGGTCTGCGTTATAGCAAGGTCTGTATTCTCGCCGATGCCGATTCGGATGGTTTGCATATTGCAACCTTATTGTGTGCATTATTTTTACGCCATTTTAAAACCCTTGTTGAAAACGGTCATGTCTATGTCGCTATGCCGCCGCTATATCGAGTAAGTGTCGGTAAAGATATATTTTATGCGCTTGATGAAGAAGAAAAAGAAGGCATTTTAGATCGTATTCAGGCGGAGAAGAAAAAATGGCAAAATTGTTGTTCAGCGTTTTAAGGGCTTGGGAGAAATGAATCCATTGCAATTGCGCGAGACGACGATGGCACCGGAAACACGCCGCTTAGTGCGGTTAATGGTCGATGATGATGCGGCGACGGTTTCATTGATGGATATGCTTCTTGCCAAAAAGCGTGCTCAGGATCGTAAAAAGTGGTTGGAAGAAAAGGGGAATTTGGCAGTAGTGTAAGTCAATGTGCGCATACTTTTTCTGAGATAAAGGCCTTGTTCTAAGGTCTTTTTACTTTTACTTATTTCTCAATAGAGAAAATGATAGCTTTCTTTATGTTTTTTCTTGTTCTGTTAGTGTTATCGTTAAATTTTTCTTATAGAAAGTAACTTTTATTAGGCTCTATCCTTAGATTTTTTCTATGGTAGGTGATTTTTACTTAATTTTAAAGCGCTAGTTTTGGAGCTTTTATGCCATTAGAAAGAAAGAGC